>CAZXCE010000385.1:0-8036 GCA_964639175.1 uncultured Clostridia bacterium | reverse complement strand
GCTCGATTGCGGCGCATAGGTAAAAATCGACTCCCGATAGGCCGGGCTTTCCTCAAGTCGGACCGATTTGGTAATCACCGTGTTAAAGACCCGCTCCCCAAAAACCTGCCGAATCTGCTGAAAAATATCTCGTGACAGCGTCGTCCGCTTATCGTGCAGCGTAATTACCACTCCCAAAATATTCAGATTCGGGTTGGGCCGCGACTTGACCTTGTCCACCGTTTCCAATAAATCATCCGTTCCCTCCAGCGCAAAATAGGAGGACTGGATCGGAATCAGAACATGCGACGATGCCACCAGCGCATTCACCGTAATCAATCCCAGGGTTGGTGGCGTGTCCACCAGAATGTAATCATACCGGGCGTTGACCGCTTCAAGCCGGTCTTTTAATCGAAACGGCGCATCGAACTCGCCAGCCAGCCGGGTTTCAAATTTGGCCAGGCTGATGCGGGCCGGCAAGATGTCCAGTCCTTCGACTGGACTGCGGTGGATCACAATCTCGGCTGGAATTGATAAATCGGTCAAAAAATCATAGGCCGAAAGCTCTATTTTTGATTGATCGAGGTAAGAAAGCGTGCTGTTCCCCTGCGGATCCAGATCCAGCAAGAGAACCCGTTTCCCACGCATAGCCAGGGCTGCGGCCAGATTGATCGTGGTCGTGGTCTTTCCGACGCCCCCTTTCTGATTGGCAATCGCAATCGTGGCGGCACCTTTGGCGGGAACTGGCGCGGCTTTTCGTTCAGATTTCAGAGACTTGTTTTTCATTGGGATTTCGAACCAGACCTGGAACTGATTCCAGTCAGTGTGCGACGAGGCAGTGTCGCTCCTTTCTCTTTTCACAGAAGATTTACATTTTGTAACGATCCATATCCGACTCATCAATCTCTTCGGGCCATTCGATTTCCTCCGCTGAACTCTCACCTGGCTCGGCGCTTTCGTCCAAATCTTTTTCCACCAGGGTCGCGCTCGATTCGCGGATAACCTCTTCGTTGACAAAGATCGGGGCGTCGGTCCTGAGCGCCAGCGCAATGGCATCGCTTGGACGCGAGTCCAGAAACAGAATCCGCTCCCCAACCTGCAATTCGATGACCGCATAAAACGTGTTGTCTTTTAATTCGGTGACCACAATCCGCCTGACGCTCCCACCCACCTGAATGATCAGGTTGCGCATCAGATCATGTGTCATCGGACGCGGCGGCGACATTTTTTCGATTTCAAACGCAATCGCGTTGGCCTCAAACGGCCCCACCCAAATCGGAAGCATGACGTCACTGTGTACATCTTTGAGAATCACAATCGGTGTATTTGCGGTTGGATCGATCATTAAACCGCGAATTTTCATTTCGATTTCCATGTTGCCCCCACCTCTGTAAATAAAGAGCCCATCCAGTCTTCCTGTCTCCAGGCGGCTGGTCATTTTCATCTCGATTGGACCGTACTTGATTGACTGAAAAAGCTGCTGGCCTGACTATATACCGTCCGTCCCAGCCGGGACAAGCCCCGAACCAAAGGATGTGGCGGCAGGAGGGTGAGATCACAATCCCCTGTACGCCGGCTTTCCCATCCAGCTTCCTTGCCCCCACAACCTTCAATATTTAGACCGAGGTCAACATCTCCTGCGCTGCTCGCCGGGCAGCTTCGGTCACCGAGGCACCGCCAATCATGCGTGCCAGCTCGTTGACCCGTTGATCATTTCCCAGCCGCTCGACAAAGGTTTCGGTCCGGGTCCCAACGACATCTTTCCACACCACCAGATGGGCTGCCCCAAATCGGGCAATCTGAGCCAGGTGGGTCACGCATAACACCTGCTGGTGATCACTGAGTCGCTTCAGACGCTGGCCGACGGCTTCGGCGACCCGACCGCCAATTCCAGCATCTACTTCGTCAAAAACCATGGTTCGTGGGAAATCAGTCGGCGCGGTAATTGTCTTCAGGGCCAGCATGAAGCGTGAGAGTTCCCCTCCAGAAGCCACTTTTGCCAGGCTGCGCAGGTCCTCTCCGATATTGGGCGAAACCAGAAACTCAACCTCGTCAAGTCCGGTTGGCCCCCATTTGGGCCGGCCATCGCTTTGCATTCGGGTCAATCCGACCTCAATCCGCGTGGCTTCCATGGCCAGAAATTTCAGTTCGCCCATCAGGGCCCGCTCAAAATCCTTGGCCACCTCCCGGCGGCGGGCACTCAAGGTTTCAGCCAGTTCGACATAAACGGCGGCCGCGTTTTCAACTGCGATTTCAAGCGACCGGGCATATTCCTCCCCCGCCCCAAGTCGCTTTAATTGTGTCCGGGCGGTGAGGCAAGTCCGAACCACATCATCCAATGTTGGCCCATATTTTCGTTTCAGGCGGGTCAGGTCAGTCAGCCGATCTTCAATCTGTTTTAACCGCTCTGGGGAAAACCGGATCCGCTCGGCATAGTCCCGGAGCGCAAAAGCGGCATCTTCAATCACATACCGCACCCCAGGCAGCGGCGAAAGGGCCTCTTCGATGCTGGGATCAATCGCCGATAACTCATCAACCCGTCGTAACACCGACGCCAGTCGGGTCAAGATCGAAGACTCATCTTCATATAATGCATCAAAGCACCCTGTCGCCAGCATGACCAGTTTTTCAGCGTTTGAAAGGACATGGAGTTCGGCTTCCAGTTCTGCATCTTCCGCAGTATTGGTAATTTTGGCCGCCTCGATTTCCTGACACTGAAAGGCCAGCATATCGACCCGCCGCAGTCGCTCAGCTTCTCCCTGTCGAGCTGCAGCCAGTTCTGTGCGAGCCTGATCCCAGGCTTCATACGCAGCACAAACCTGAGCCGTCAGGCCATCAATACCACCAAACGCGTCGAGAACGGCTGAATGGGCTTCCTTATGCATGAGCGTTTGCTGATCTCCCTGACCATGAATATCAACCAGAAAGGGTCGCAATTGCTTCAGAAAATTCACCGTCGATAGCTGATCTTGAATAAATACACGATTTCGTCCCTGACTGGTAATCTCCCGACGAATAAGGAGTTCATCAAGGTCCACTTCCAACCCATGCTCAGCACAGAGTTCGAGGACCTGGGGATGATGAGGAACACTAAAGACGGCTTCGACACAGGCTTTCGGCTCTCCGGTCCGAATCATATCCGGAGATGAGCGTCCCCCCAGGACCATTCCCAACGAATCAACCACAATTGATTTTCCGGAACCAGTTTCTCCGGTTAGAACATTCAGGCCAGGTTCAAATTCAATACACAGACGCGAGACAAGGGCGAGGTTCAGAACATTCAGAAGCTTCAGCATGCCCGGTTGATCCTCACAAAGAAAATAAAGTCAAACAGCACCATTGAGAAAATGCAGATTCACGGTTGGAACCACAACATAACATGGGCGCCCGGTTTCTGGCGATTGTTCTCGGCCAGCAATCGCAATTGAGAGTTGCCCGGCAGGCGTACTGACGGCACAGAGCCAGGAAGCACCGGTAAATTGGATTGAGTGCACGACTCCCTGAAAAGCCAGGGCTTCCGGGTATGGCGGGTTCTCAGACGGCTTTGCGCCTGGAAATGCCAGTCGGGCATCCTCACTTCGGAAAAATACATGGCTGGCAGTTGGGTTTGTTTGATTTAGACCAGGAACATCTGTCGGAACAGCCGTCAGGGGAACACAATTCCCATCATTCCAAAATCGGGCGACCTCAACTGTTTGAGGCGTAAAATACACTTCCAGGGGGGTACCAACCTGTTTGACCTCCCCGCTTTCCATAACAGCCAGCCGATCAGATAAGGCAAAGGCTTCTTCCCGATCATGGGTGACCAGGACCGTTGTTACTTTTAATTTCCGCACAATCTCGCGAACCTGCTCCCGCGTTTCAATACGCAACCGGGAATCAAGATTACTGAACGGCTCATCCAGTAACAGGACTTGCGGCTGGATGGCCAGGGCCCGTGCCAGCGCGACCCGCTGCTGTTGCCCGCCCGAAAGCTCAAACACCTGACGCTTGCCAAAATCTTCCAGCTTGACCAGTTCAAGCGCTTCACGGACGGCCTGCTCAAGCTGGCGGGTTTCCAGTTTTTGAAGGCGACACCCGAAGGCAACATTCTCCCAGACGTTGAGGTGCGGAAAGAGGGCGTAATTTTGAAAAACATATCCCAGTCCCCGTGATTCCGGCGGAAGCGAGGTAATCTCGTTCCCATTGATCCACACCGAACCGGTCGAGGGCACCTCAAGGCCGGCCAGAATCCTCAAGGTCGTTGTTTTGCCGCAGCCTGAAGGACCAAGCAGGCTAAAAAACTCTCCTTTCCACAGGCACAGTGACAGGTGATTCAAAACGGTCTTTCCTGAAAACCGACAGGAAAGGTTTCGTAACTCAACAAAGAAATCCTGATCCATCTATTTGGCCTCCGGTGATTCCTTTCCACGTCCGTTGATCATCACGGTCACCGTTCCAGCATTGGCGGCCCCGTCATAAGCCCGAACTGCCACCAGTTGAACCGAGGTCGAGGGGTTGAGTTCCAATCGGAATGTTTCCATTTTCTGGTCGGAAATCCGATCAACCGGACTAAGCGGGCTCCAGTTGCTGCCATTCACGCTATACTCAACCCGACGAAGAAGACTCATCTGATCAACAACCTGAAATTCAACTGTCGTCCCGGTGACACGCTGAATCGGCTCTCCACTCAAATTGATGACGGGTGGTGTATTGTCAACTTCAACTGGATCGCTGATCTGGTATCCGACCAGTACCCGGCTGGCCGGGTTCGAAGGCATATCAGTGACTTCCACTTTGAATTCATACAGGCCATCCGGCAAAACATCGGCATTGACCAGATAGAAAGACGCCTGTTGAGCTTCCCCAAGCGGCAACCAGGACACCTGCCCCAGGATACGGTAGTACACCCGATATACAAGTTGATCCCCGTTGGCATCCTCACCCTGCCATTGCAACGACCGGGCACCTTTCTGAAAGACCTTGCGTGGAGGCAGGGCGCCACTCAACCCAAAAAGGGTCGGATCAAGCCCAGCCGTGGTAATGGCTGGATCAAGTGGAGGCTGGAAAGTCTCCTGAAGGGCAATTCCTGGCGATAACACCGTCAATGACGTCACTCGGGGCGCCATATTTTTTGGGAGATAGGCAACGCGCAGGCTGTCGATGCGACTGGTATCCGTCATCCGAATCTGCCATTGAAGGTACCGTGCGGCTGGGCTTTTGACCTGCTCACCTTCAGCCCGGGTCGCCTCAACTGACCAGTCACTCCAGGTAGCGTCAGGTGTTTCAGTGTTGCCACTTCGTGTTTGCACCTGAACTTCGCCGGCTCCACGCCAGGAGATCATTCCCCAGTCAGCTACAAATTTTGCATCCTGGACTGGTGATACATAGCTACCACGCAAAGCTTTGGCTGGCGTTACTTTCCACACTTTCCCAAAATTACTGGTTGTGAGCCACAGGTCGCCTGAGGTTCCGGCCATAATATGCGAGATATGGTCTTCTGTCGTTTGTAAGACCAGTTGGGTTTGCCCCTGGCGATCAACTTCAAATAACCGTCCCTGAGGCCCGGTGCCAAGCAGAACAGTTCCTTGCGGTGTTTCAAGGCAATCCAACCCCACCAGTTCGGTTGATCCCCACCAGATTTCAGCGCTACCATCGGCTTCGATGCCATACAATACCGATTGTGCCCCACCGGTCTCCGAACGGGTATTGACCAGATTGGCCGGTGCACCTGGGGAAGGTGAATCAGCCAGCAAGGTCACCGAAACGGACTCTTTCCCGGTTGATAGGGGTTCACTGGCTGGCCGAACGGCTTTGTCGCCAACGGCAAGCACAAAGACAGTCCCATTCTTTCCAATTTGCAACCGATGAATTTCACGCAACGCGGAATCAAAGATTGCAAATGCCTTTCCGGGTCCTTCAATGCGATACACAATACCGCCTGGATCACTTCCGGCATAGATGACCCCTCGCGGATCAATCGCCAGGGAAGTCATATTGACTTCTGTTGAGTCAAACAGCACCACGCTCTTTCCAGTCGAATCCACCTGGTAGATGACCCCTTTGTCTCCAGTTGCCACAACCAGTTCCCCGCGAGGGGTTCTCTCAAGTGCCCAGATATATTTTTCTCCAGGATTGAAAAACACACTCGTTTTTCCATTTGGGTCAATTTGATACACCTTTCCATTGGGAGAGGTTGCCGCCCAGACCTTCCCTGCGGAATCAACCGTCAGGGCGGTTACATCCAGCTCATCAAAATCGGCGACCAGTTTTGATTGGCCGGCCCGGTCAACCCGGTAAACCTGTCCGTCATGCCCGGTCCCAATGTAGGCTCCCCCCTGTCCATCACGCACACACGACCAGATATAGGCCTGGCGGGTATCAAAGATGACTTCATTGTGTGGTGATACTGACAGGCTGCCCCGATCTGAGACAGAAAGATTCGTCACGGTTCCTTTTAAAATATCAGCCTGACGGAAGGCTTCCCAAAACTGGGTATCGGTGGCAGCGCTTACCGGGCAGGTCAAAATTCCCCAACCTCCGCACAGCACCAGAAAAAAGAGGCCCCACACCATCCGTGGCCCATTCAGAAAAAAGAATGTGGTACCGGGCTTGTGCCTGGTGGCCAGTTGCAGTAAAGGATAAGCGCTTGAAGGGACGAAAGAAGTGTCCTGTGTTCGAGCACCCGCAAGATGGACAGTCATTATAGTTTTGCCTTTCTTATTTTTCGCCGGATAAATCATTATCAGTCCCGATATTGATTCCAAGTCGCCTGGCTTTTCGATAGAGTGACCACCGCCCAATACCTAAAAGCTCAGCCGCCCGGACCTTGTTTCCCTGGGTGTAGCTCAAGGTCGCCAGTAAATGTTCATGTTCAACCTCGTCCAGGGTTTTAGGTAGCGTACAGACCCAACTGGTGATCATTGACGAAGTCTCCTGAACCGCTGCTGGCTGGCTGCTGGCTGGCTGCGCCATGTCAAAGAGACCGAATTGAAGGAAATCCTGTGGGATCAATTCCCCGGTGATATTCATGGTGACCGCTCGCTCAACAGCATGCTCAAGTTCCCGAACATTGCCGGGCCAATCCTGCTTGACCAGCCAGTCCATGGTTCCTTCAGCCAGCCGGACGGCTTTCCGCTGCCGGGCATTAAATCGCTGAATAAAATACTCAACCAGGAGCGGAATATCCTCTCGCCGTTCCCGTAATGCCGGCAGTCGCAGGTTGATCACACTTAATCGATAAAACAAATCCCGCCGAAATGAAACTGACTGTGCCAGGGTCGTCAGCGGTTGATTGGTCGCCGCCAGCCATCTGACATTGACCGTCCGTTCCTGATTTGACCCAACTGGACGAATGCGATGTTCCTGCAGGACGCGCAGGAGTTTGACCTGGAAATTGGGTGAGGTTTCAGAGATTTCGTCTAAAAAAACGGTTCCGCCAGCCGCCGCTTCAAAGATTCCGATTCGCTCGGTATTGGCACCAGTGAACGAACCTTTGGCATGCCCAAACAATTCACTTTCCAGCAGGGTTTCAGGAAAGGCACCACAATTAACGCCAATAAACGGACGATGAGCGCGTAATGAATTATTGTGGATGGCCCGGGCGACCAGCTCTTTTCCCGTCCCCGACTCCCCAGACATTAATACGGTTGAGTCCGTTGCCGAAACCCGGGCGACTGCCTTGTAAAGCTCAATCATCGGCGGGCTGCTCCCGATGATTTTCAGGCTTCCAGCCACTGAATCCGGGACTTCAAGTGTTGGTTCAATCTCAGTCGAAAGCTTTGATAATGCACGTCTGACGACCCGCAATAATTCACCGGCATCAAATGGTTTAGCCACATAGTCAAATACATCTTTGCGAATTGCCTCAGCGACAGATTCCATCGAGCCAAAAGCAGTCACAAAGATAAACGGCATGTCTGTTGTCACTTCTCTGACAACACTGAGGACATCAAGACCTGACCCATCACCTAGCATCATATCTGAAATCACCAGATCAAATGGCTGAGGTGTGTTGGCCATTTCGCGGAATAACTGGATGGCTTTCGCTGAGGATTCGGCCACCCTGACCCAGTGAC
>CAZXCE010000384.1:0-8049 GCA_964639175.1 uncultured Clostridia bacterium | reverse complement strand
GCTAAGGGCTGAGGGAAATACAATTCTTTCAACGACTTAGCCTTCCCGTAATACGATGACTTCATTGCAAAATGGTATAAGCAAGATAAACTCGATCTGGACAAGGTGACAGGCTGACAATATTTCCCTTATCCTGGCGCATATGGCCCCAAATCCAGAGCCGACTTTCTTTCGCCCAATCTTCTTTGGTCTTCAGCCAAAAAATGAGTAGGACCACTCATAAAAATGAGTAGTCCTACGGATGCCAGTTGCAATTCCATTCCGCCATACTCCTTTTGGCCTTGTTCCAACAAGGGAATGAAAGTTCTCACCATTGCTTTCAATGCTGGTTGGAACCTGTCCACCTGGGTTTATCATTACTCTAACCGTTGAAAACCCTGGGCTTATAGAAGCACAGGGTTATTTTTTCGTCTTTATCCCCACCAGCCAATGACAGCGAGATTTCGGTTTAACATGCGACGCAGATGCCGGGTGCACCCAGTTTCTGGACTAAAAACTTCAGGATGAAGAAGTTGTGATCAAGACCTGGTTTTGTTTATCCCTCATCTCTTTGATCGCCCCAAGCCGATTGTCTTCTGCCCAATGTCTACAGCCCCAGGTCCTGACTTTCTTCAACCCGAAGTGAAAGGCATTTACCCTCAGCCTTCACTTATGTTACAAAAATATTTCAATTGCCTCAGTTCCCTTACTCTTCAATAGGTCATATAACCAATACAACCTGTTTATTTCAATCACCCGGTACTTTCATCAGTACCACCAACAGAAATGTATTCATTTCAAACATCACGATACTGATGCTGTCTCTCTGGAAGCTGCCCTCTTCCAGATTTTTCCAATCTTGATTCCGCTACCCGCACAATCAAAACAGGATTCAAGAATCACAAGCACATTAGGGGGATAAATGATCAAACGACCATCTGTACACAATGCCACCCAGCAGCGGTTTGGCAAGTGGCTCTTTGCCATCGCCGCGCTGATTTTATGTGGCTTCACTGGGGTCTTCGCCCCAGATGCCAGCACAAACACCAAATCAGCCGTCACCTCATCTGCGCCCAAAGCAGCCCAGGACACCAAAACCAACCTTGACTATGCCCGTCTGGCCTTGGAACAGGCTCAGGCGACTGAAAAAGCGTCTCCGACCAAGAAAAACGGTCTGGCAACCGACGCCGCCCAGGCAGTCTATAACCAGGCATTGGAGGCCAGAGTTACGGAACTGGTCACCCGGCTGACCCAGTTGAAAACAATCATGGCGCAATCTGAATTCAGCAAATCGGCACCGCCGGTTTCACCAGCAGTGATTGCTGAATTTAATGCGATCCGGGCTGAGCTTGATACACTCAAGCCCTACTACAACTTCAACACCCGCGCCAACTTGCCAGTTGTCAGGTCAATGGTGACGGAAGTTGAACCCAACGGCACCTCAGCCACGGCCACGTCATTGCCAATCACGCCAACCGATCCGGCGGCCATTGTGACGCTCACGATCAACCCGGCAAACGATTTTGATTTCTTCTCGTTTTCCGCCACCGCAGGCTCACGGGTCTGGGCCTATGTGGACACCGGCTCACCACCGACTCAGGTTGGTACCTCACGCGACTCACAGGTTCGATTGTTTGATACTGACGGCACCACATTGATCGAATTTGATGACGATGATGGGACTGGAAATGGTGGTGATGTAATCGAGGAATCTGGACTCGCTTCTTGCATCGCCGGTCGCACCATTCCAGCCACCGGCACCTATTTCCTGCGGGTGAATGATTTTAGTGCCTCAGCCACGATTAACCCCTGCACCCTGTATGTAGTGGTGACCTCAACCTCACCAACACCTGAAGTTGAATCCAATAATACCGCTGCCACTGCCACACTGCTGATTACGGCGGGTGAGGTGGTTGATGTCGGGTCAGGATCCATTGGGGTTTCCGGCGATGCCGATTATTATTCGATTGTCTGTGAAGCTGGCGACATCCTCTCAGTGAATGCTGATTGTGATCCCGAAAATAACGGCAGCACAGACCTTGTCCTTTCATTGCGTGACTCAAACGATGCGTCGTTGTGCAATGCTGATTCCGGTATCGACGCCCCCGACCCAAGAGAGGCTGAAGGGTTCAGCTTCTTAATTCCAACCGCTGGCACCTATTTTGTCCGCGTGACAGCTTTCTCAACAGGAACTGGCACCTATAACCTGATGGTCGCCCGCACCAACGCCATGACTGGCGGCGGTGAATGTATGCCGACGACCACGACCTATAACTACACCGGGCCAGTGGTTGCGATTCCGGATAATAATGCTGGTGGTACCACAGCAACGCTCAATGTGAGTGGATTTACCGGCACGATTGGCGATCTCAATTTCCGGTTTGACGGGAGTTCGTGTTCAATAGCCACAGGGGCAACCACTGTTGGGCTCGACCATAGCTGGGTGGGCGACCTGATTGTGCGATTGACTTCGCCAGGTGGCACAACCGTGACCATGATTGATCGGATTGGAGTACCAGCCTCATCAATCGGCAATTCAGGAAACAATTTCTGCCAGACGGTGCTCGATAGCGATGGTGGGGCACCACCGATTGAAAACGCCGGATCGGCTGAAAACCCATTTACCAGCACCTACTCACCCAATAACTCGCTTGATGCCTTTGACGGCGAAGATCCCAACGGCACCTGGACGTTGTTTGTCAGTGATAATGCTGGCTCAGACACAGGAAGTATCCGTGCCTTTTCACTCGACATCATGAATGAGTGCGAGCCAATGGAAATGGGCTGCACCAACCCGAACGTGACGTTGCTGGTGGCCGACACGACCAACAGCCGCATCCAGGCGTTTGATGGCACTGACTGGCTGGCACCACTGATGACCACCGGCACATCTGTCGGTCAGGTCAAGAATCCAAAGGGTGTCACCCAGACCAGCGACGGCGTCAACATCTATGTTGCCGACACCGGCAATAACCGCATCCAGAAATCCACCGACAGCGGTGCGACCTGGGCACTGTTGCCCAACATCACTGTGGCTCCGGTCGGCTTTAAGCTGCCGGCAGGCGTCGCAGTCCAACCCGATGATCCAAACATCGTCTATGTCGCCGACACCGGCAATAACCGTGTGCTGGCCTCATCGGATGGCGGGGCCACCTGGACCTTGCTGGCTGGTGTTGGTTCAAATGCCAACCAGGTGCGCGGCCCAGAAGGTATGGTCGTTGACTGTGATGGCAACCTCTGGATTGCCGACACCCTCAACAACCGCATCGTGGCCTATGCCGGGGCGGGTGATACATCAGCACCAGTGACACCTGGAACGGGGGTGGTGATTGCTGGCCTTGGCTCAGCGTTAAATCAGGTTCGAGCACCCAAAGCCGTCACGGTGGATGTGATAACCGGTGACTTGTTTGTGGCTGACACCGCCAACAACCGCGTCACCCATTACACCAATGGACCGGTTCTGGCACCAGTTGCAGTGTCTGATGCCACACTGGTAGCCGGAGCGGGATCGGCTCTGGGTCAGGTTCGTGGTCCAGCCGGGGTTACTGTCTCTGGTGATGCGATGGTGATGCCACCACGAGGTACCAAGGTCGCGGCTTCAGGGGTTGTCCATCTTGTCATTGGCGACACGATGAACAACCGCATCCAGATGCACGAACTCACAGGTCCAGCTCTGGTCGGCGGGTTTACCCTGGTCACCGGGACACTCCCAGGTCAGACAGCGACGATTGGCTCTGCCGTGGGTCAATTCCGCGCTCCAACTGGAGTCCGGTAGTTTTAGGGCTCAGGACTGAGGGCTGAAAAGACCTCGGGCTTAGCGCTTGGGGCTCAGGGCTGAAGATCAACTCCAAACAGAACGGGGAGACTTTGAAGTATTCAGAGTCTCCCCGTTTCGTCTTTAGCCCTCAGCCCTCAACCCCAGGCCCTGGTTTTCTCAGCCCGTTGTCTTCAGCCCAATTACATCTTCACCACCAGTTTCCCGATGTTGGAACCTTCAAAGAGCTTATTCAAGGCTTGCGGTGCATGTTCCAGGCCCTCGACTTCATCCACGCGGTATTTCAACTTCCCTTCCTTCATCCACTGGCCCAGTTCGGCAAAGGCTTCGTTTGCCCGTGCAGCATAGTCAAGCACGATAAAGCCTTCAATTCGAGCACGTTGGACCAGCACATTGGCAAAATTATATGGACCTGGCTGGGGTGTCTTCGAGTTGTACTGCGAAATCAAACCACACAGGACAATTCGCGCCCGGAGATTGATCTGGCCCAGGATGGCATCCATGATTTCGCCGCCAACATTTTCAAAATCAATGTCAATGCCCTTTGGACAGTGCTCTTTCAAGGCTTTGGCAATGTTTCCCGCCTTGTAATTGATCGCCGAATCAAACCCAAGGTCTTTGACAATCCAGTCACATTTGTCATCGCTTCCAGCAATTCCGACCACGTGACAGCCTTTGATTTTCCCAATCTGGCCGACAATCGAACCAACGGCGCCGGCGGCGGCTGAAACCACCAGGGTTTCGCCTTCTTTCGGCTGGCCAATATCGAGCAGTCCAAAATAGGCAGTCATCCCGATATGTCCAAACAATCCCATATAAGCCGAAAGCGGAATATGCGGGTTGACTGGCAAAATCGAGACTCCAGGTCCTTTGCTAATCGCATAGTCCTGCCAGCCAAGCAGGCCCTGGACGTGGGCGCCTTCCGGGAAATTGGGGTTGCGCGAGGCTTCGACGACACCGATGGTACCGCCGCGCATCACGTCACCAATTGGAACAGCAGGTAAATAGGTATCGTGCTGGGCCCACATGCGGTTGGTTGGGTCAAGCGACAGGTACAAATTGTGAACCAGGAATTCGCCTTCATTTAATTCGCGCACTGGTTCTTCGGTCCAGGTAAACACACTATCGTCAATCAGTCCGACGGGCCGGGTCGCCAGTCGCCATTGCCGGTTGATTCGGGTTGTCATTTGATTTGCTCCATTTGGTGAAGGATGAATGGTCAGTACCATCTGTGTCAGCGGGCGGGTTAACCGGCTCACGGAAAGAAGTACTGGTTGATTGAATAGCAGCAACCCACCCGCTGACGCAGGTGGTACTGACTTGATGTCAGGAAAGAAACGAGAGCCTGCTTTTTACCTCACTTCCATCAGAACGCCAACCCGGTTCAACCGATGAATCCTGGCTCGATTTTTCACCAAAAAAGGGTGTTGACGGATGGGGGCTTTTTGGCTACTATGCGCGTTCTCTTCACACACAAATTTTTTCTATGCCGGAGTGGTGGAACTGGTAGACGCGCCGGACTCAAAATCCGGTGAGGGCAACCTCGTGAGAGTTCGAGTCTCTCCTCCGGCATTTTTCATTTCCCTCAGCTTTTATTCGTCAGTGAAACATCGCCGCCCACCAGCGAACCCCAATTCCCCAAAGCCTTCTCGCCAAACACCTGTTTCCCAGCAGCCATCACTCCCCATCCAACCTGCAATCACTCTTGCCCGTCGTGTCAGTTTTGATGCCCTGATGTTTGTTGAGCAGGGTGACTTTCTTGATTCTGATGTCCTGGATGGATTTTTGCAGAAAGCGCTCCGTGAAGGCGCCGGGAATGCCGACCACCGCGAAGCCGACCGCCGACTGGCCCAGGAAATTACCTTTGGCGTGCTGCGCTGGCGTGGGTGGCTTGATCATCAGATTGCCCGACTCGCCAGCCGTTCCCTGCAACATATCGAACCAGCCGTCCGAACGGCACTCCGCATGGGCCTGTACCAGATTGCGTTTCTGTCGCGCATTCCCGAATCAGCCGCCGTTAACGAGTCTGTCAATCTCATCAAACTCCAGACACAACTTGTTCATTTAGGTGGGTTTACCAACGCAATTTTGCGCGAGGCACTCCGCCAGGGCATTCGCTTTGATGCGAATGCACCGTTGCCGGAACCAACCGGGCGCAACTGGGACGAGCTTGCCAGCATGGTATCACATCCATCGTGGTTGCTCACTCACTGGGCACGCCAGTGGTCACCGACACGGGCCATCCAGATTGCCAGGTCTGACAATACCATTCCCAATTTCTATCTCTGGTTGAATCCCCTGCGGGCGCCGATTGATCAAACACGGCAAACCCTTGAACAAGCCGGAGTTCAGCTCCAAACCGCAGGCAACAACCCGCAAACCGTTCATTGGATTGAAGGTGATTTTTCAGCCCTCTGGCCGCTGGTCGAACAGGGTGCCGCCTATGTTCAGGATGCCGCCTCGCAACAGGTAGCCCGCTGGCTCGGCGTCCAGCCCGGCATGCGAGTGCTTGATTGCTGTGCCGCCCCCGGCGGAAAAACCGCCCAACTGGCGGCCCAGATGAATAATCGCGGCGAGTTGATCGCCTGTGACCTGCATCCGCGACGGGTGACTGACCTGAAAAACAATTGCGAACGGCTCGGCGTCACGATTCTGACGACTGGAAAAGTTGATTTCAGCCAGGAAACACTTTTTGCCACCGCACCAAAGTATCTGCACCTGGAACCCGCTGGATTTGATGCCGTGCTGGTTGACGCGCCTTGCTCGGGCACGGGCACGCTTCGCAGACATCCCGAAATTAAATGGAAACTCACGCCGCAAAAGCTGCCCGAACTGGCTGAACTCCAGAGCCGGATTCTTGAAAATGCGGCCCAGGCGGTCAAACCCGGCGGGGTGCTGCTCTATGCAACCTGTTCACTTGAAGAAAAAGAAGGCGAAGAAGTCGTCCGCCGGTTTCGTAATCGCCATCCGGAGTTTGAGCTTGAACCACCAGCGGATGCGGGCTCAGCCCTGACCTCGGAGAAATACCTGCGCACCTGGCCAGATGCTGGCCCAGACGGATTTTTTGGTGCCCGGTTTCGAAAGCGGAAATGAGATTGGGGTGGTGTTCGTCGTCGGGCGTTCGCCAATGTCAACTCTCAGTCTTTAACCGCCTTCAATGGGTACAAAAATTTAAAATCTGTACCATCTAAAGAAATTCAGAGCGGGCTTTGGCAATTCAATTTAAATTAAAATTGAAGCAAGCCATCATCCACACAACAATTACAGATTTTCTCCAGATCTGGTAACCCCATTCCTTCTCAATAACTTATACAGCCAACGCATTGCTCTTTGAACCAATGGCACCCGTCTTGCTCTACTCAGGAAAATTTACTTTTCCTGGAGGCAGTATGGCCATTCTTTATTTTGTTCTCACGGGACTGCTCGTCAACGAACTCCTCGTGATTGTTCGATATATAAACCACAGTAAAAAATTGAAACCTCCGTCAAGCCGGAGCACTCCATAGATGTATGTCCAAACCAGCCGTTGTGTTGCTCAGTGGTGGTCTTGATTCGACCACCGTTCTTGCGATTGCTCAATCAGAAGGCTATGCCGTCTATGCGTTGTCATTTGACTATGGACAACGCCACGCCCGTGAACTTGAAGCCGCCCGCCACATCGCTGCCCAATCACAGGTCAAAGACCATCTGGTAGTGTCATTTGATATGCGTGCCATCGGTGGATCCGCCCTGACGGCAGCGATTGATGTTCCCAAAAACCGTTCCAGTGAACAACTCTCCGCCGGGATTCCGGTGACCTACGTGCCAGCCCGAAATACCATTTTTCTGTCATTTGCTCTGGCCTGGGCCGAAGTCCTGGGCGCGGAAGACATTTTCATCGGGGTCAATGCACTCGATTATTCAGGCTATCCTGATTGCCGGCCAGAATATATTCACGCCTATGAAATGCTGGCCAATCTGGCGACGCGGGCTGGGGTTGAAGGAAAACAACACTTGCAGATTCACGCTCCGTTGATGACGCTGACGAAGGCGGAAATTATTCGGCGCGGGCTTGAACTTGGTGTAGACTACGGACTTACCCATAGTTGTTATGATCCAACCCCAGACGGTATGGCCTGTGGCGAGTGCGATAGTTGCCAGTTGCGCCTCAAAGGCTTTGCCGAAGCTGGCGCAACTGATCCGGTGCCGTATCGAAGCTGAAAAATCCAGGGCGGAAGAAACCGGGATGAAGACTATTGGGCTTGGGGATGAAGGCTGAAGACCTGGTTTTATTTCATCCCTCATCCTTCATCCCT
>CAZXCE010000383.1:0-8055 GCA_964639175.1 uncultured Clostridia bacterium | reverse complement strand
GGTTGAAATTGGGACTTCAAAATCAACAACTTACACACAGTAGGTGGAACATCTGAAATTTGAGATTTTGATAAACCCGTTGTTTTCAACGAATACTTTTTTCAACCCTGAACTGGCATTAATGGGTAGACATCACTGCTTTGGAAGAAAAACCCAAAATCAAAAATCAAAAACCAAATTCATTCTTCACTCTTCTTCATTCTTCATTTTTCTTCATTCTTCATTCCAGAGGTTTTATGTCATCTCCCATCACACCTGTCGTCCACAATCGAGCCGTTTTCTTTGACCGTGATGGTACGCTCAGCGAAGAAGTCGGCTATGTCAATCACATCTCTCGTTTTCAGCTCTTACCGACCACCGGACGGGCAATTCGCAAGCTGAATGATGCTGGTTGGCGGGCGATTGTCGTTACCAATCAAGCTGGCGTGGCACGTGGTTATTTCGAAGAATCACTGATTGGGCAGGTGCATACCACGCTCCGGGCTGAATTGGCCAAAGACGGCGCCTTTCTGGATGCTATTTATTATTGCCCACATCATCCATCAGCCGGGGAACCTCCTTACCGTCAAAACTGCAATTGCCGGAAGCCAAAGACCGGGATGCTTGAACAGGCCGTCAATACCTTTAAAGTTGACCTGAGTCGCTCATACGTCGTCGGCGACAAATACAGCGATGTTGAACTGGCTCATCGTGTTGGTGCCAAAGGAATCCTGGTACTAACCGGGTATGGTCGCGGTGAGTATGAATATCAGCGTCAAACCTGGCCCCGTGACCCTGATTTTATTGCTGAGCATGTCCTCGAAGCGGTTGAATGGATTTTAGCAACCAATAATGTCCAGCTTGGCACCACCACTGACCGCCGCAACACACCCCGCTCCCCATTTCGGGGTTTTCCTCATCTGTAGGAAATAAAGAATGAAGAATTGAGAATGAAGAATGAAGAAAGTTCCTGGTTCTTAGTTCTTAGTCCTTCGAAGGTATTGGTTCCAAAGCACTCCGTCTCAGGCACCAAATACCAGGCACATTCTTCATTCTCAATTCTTCATTCTCAATTCTTCATTCTCAATTCTTCATCCAACTATGACTTCCCGCCTGCTTTCGATTATTGAGCGATTTTCACAGCAAACCATTGTGGTCGTTGGTGATTTAATCGCCGATGAGTTTGTCTTCGGGGAAATTGCGCGTGTGTCGCGTGAAGCTCCGGTATTGATTCTGCGTCACGAACGAACTGAAACCATGCCCGGCGGGGCGGGAAATACGGCTTCAAACATTGCCTCATTGGGCGGAAATGCTGCATCAATTGGAGTTGTCGGGCGTGATCGGGCTGGCCGGATGCTGACGCTGAGCCTTCGGTCACGGGGAATCAATACCAGTGGGGTGTTATCTGTGTCGGGATATGTCACACCGACCAAAACCCGAATTTTGGCTGGCTCAGCTCATGCCCCTCGCCAGCAAGTCATTCGAGTGGATCGCGAAGATAATGGGCCATTGCCTGAGCATGCCCGTGGGTGGGTGTTGGCACGACTGGAAACTCAGCTCAGACAGGCAACGGGTGTCATTTTGTCGGATTACAATTATGGATTGATTGACTCGGACTGCATTGCGCTTTTGCAAAACTGGCAAACCCATCACCCTGGGATTCCAATCGTGGTGGATTCACGGTTTCGGCTGCATCAGTTCACCGGCTTTACTTCGGCAACACCAAATGAAGCTGAAGCCGAAGACCTGTGTGGTCAACGATTTACCACCAGTGAACTGGCCAGAGTGCAAGTTGAGCAATTACGTGCTGAGTTAAATCTGAAGGCACTTCTGTTAACCCGTGGTCCAGAAGGGATGATTTTAGTGGAAGAAGGTCGTCCGGCGGTTTTTGAAGAGGCAATCGGGAGCAAGGAGCCGGTTGATGTCACCGGGGCGGGTGACACGGTGATTGCGACCTACACCACGGCTCTGGCGTCAGGAGCTACGTTTCCTGAAGCCATGCATTTGGCGAATTGTGCGGCTGGATGTGTCGTGATGAAGCGGGGAACGGCG
Organism: uncultured Clostridia bacterium; assembly: GCA_964639175.1. Classification (GTDB taxonomy): domain Bacteria; phylum Acidobacteriota; class Blastocatellia; order Chloracidobacteriales; family Chloracidobacteriaceae; genus JACQXX01. The sequence goes on along the minus strand of CAZXCE010000383.1, from coordinate 6,024 downwards.
ACGATGAGTCAGGCCGAGTTAGTGGAAAAGCTGAGGGAATGAAGCGTCAGTACCACCTGCGTCAGCGGGTGGGAACGAAATCAATCCCCACCCGCTGACGCAGGTGGTACTGACTATTGAGTTAGCGTTTGGTGCGTTCGGCAACCTGGACCTGGACAATGGCACTGTCGAGTGCCGCCAGAGCGCTTTCAATATTGATACTGGCATCTTTTTCAGCGCTCTTGAGTACGCGTTCAGCATCCTGGAGTGCAGCTTTCGCCTTGGCAAGATCAATTTCTTCAGGGAGTTGCGCTCGTTCTGCCAAAATTGTAACACGGTCGGGCATCACTTCAGCAAATCCCTGGCTGACAAAAGCCAGCCCTTGTTCGCTTCCGTTGCGGTAGGTAACCAGTCCGGCCACGCTCAATTGAGAGATCAAAGGGGTGTGCCCAGGCAGGATGCCCATTTCCCCATTCAGGCCGGGAACGGTGATTTCATCCGCTTCTTTATGGAGCAGTAATCGGTCGGGGGTAACAATTTCCAAAGTAAGGCGATTGGCCATAAGTATGAGTCCTGAAAGAATAGAGATAAATTGAGGTTGGAAAATGACCCGCCAAGATACCAGTCAACGCTTTTTGGTTCAAGCCATTTCACACTGGATCCTCTGTTGACATCGCTTCCGTGGTTTGTCAGTATCGCCCTTCTTTGCCCAACCAACCATTCCACAATCAGTCACTCCCCTATGGAAAACAACATGTATGCAGACCAGTTTGAGACCAATGGTCATTGCCTGATTGGCGATGAAACCGTAACGGTTCAGGCCGAAACCGGTGTTCATCGAGTGTTGTCGTTTTCGGTGTTGTTTGCTGAACAAATGACGTTGCATCGAACCAGGCATTTTCAAGCTGGTGGTCGAACTGATGTCATTTACAAGCCTTATCTGTATGCGCTGGCAATTGATATGGCTGAACAACAAGCCGTTTGGAAGCCAGTTCGATATTTGTTCCGTCGTCCATATGAGGGGAAATTGATTTATGTGGTCACCAATGACAATCGCCGGGTGACTGTGACCGATCAGCACCCCATGATTGTTTTTGAAGGTGACCAGCTTGTGGTTCGCCCGGCTGCCAGCTTGAAGCAGGGAGATCGTGTCCCATTGTACTGGCAGGGGACTGTGGCCACAATTCCCATCAAAGGGTTGGTCACCTGTACAGCGTCAACGACGGTATATTCGATGGAAGTGGATGATACTCATACATTTGCAACTTCTTATGGAATATATGTCCATAACTGTATCCCGCTGTAAAACTGGCTGACCCAGGATCAACGCGGCATCAAGCCGCTGTACCCCAAATTTGAATTTCCTTCGCGACTTATGAATATTGCAATTGTTGGAACAGGCTATGTTGGTTTGGTAACCGGCGCATGTTTTGCTGAATTTGGCGTTAAGGTCATCTGTGTTGATATTGATGAGGCTAAAATTGCCGGGTTAAATGAAGGCCAAATACCGATTTATGAACCAGGACTCCACGAATTGATTGAGAAAAATCTACGTGCTGGCCGAATTCAATTTACCACCAATCTGCGGGCGGCTGTCGAACGGGCGCTGGTGGTATTTATTGCGGTTGGGACGCCACCCAAATCAGATGGGAGCCCTGATTTATCACAAGTTGAGCAGGTGGCGCTCCAGATTGCACCCGCGCTCAACGGATACAAAGTCATTGTGACCAAAAGCACGGTCCCAACCGGAACCGGTCAGTTTATCCGGCGGGTGATCGAGGAACATGCCTCAGGTGAGCATCGCTTTAGTGTGGCTTCGAACCCGGAGTTTTTACGCGAGGGAGATGCCATCAATGACTTTTTACGCCCAGAGCGGGTTGTTGTTGGATGTCAGGATTCAGAGGCAATTGCCATTCTGCAAGATATTTACAGTCCATTGACCCAGGTGGGCGTGCCAATGGTTGTGACTTCGCTGGAAACGGCTGAGTTGATCAAATATGCCTCGAACGCATTTCTCGCCACCAAGATTTCATTCATCAATGAAATGGCAAATTTGTGCGATGTGTTGGGATGCGATGTGCAGGATGTGGCACGTGGGATGGGGCTTGATAGTCGCATCGGCAACAAGTTTTTGTACCCCGGGCCAGGATTTGGTGGTTCCTGTTTTCCAAAAGATACCCGGGCACTGGTCCATCTTGCCAACTCGACTGGATATGACTTGAAAATCGTCAAATCAGTGGTTGAAGTCAATGAGCGGCAACACGGGGTGGCACTCGACAAAGTATTGGAATTGCTTGGCCGGGAGGTGGATGGAAAAGTGGCGGGCATTCTGGGGTTGACCTTCAAACCTGAAACCAGTGATTTGCGCGAATCACCCGCGATGTGGGTTGCTTCGGAACTGATCAAACTGGGCGTTCACTTGCGGGCAACTGACCCGGTGGCAAATGAAGAAGCCCGAACCTGCCTTACCCAGGCTGAGTTTTTTGAAGATCCCTATGAGACAGCGCTGGGATGTGATGTGTTGATCTTTGCCACCGAGTGGAACATTTACCGCAAACTGGAGCTTGATCGCTTGAAAGAAGCCATGCGGACTCCAGCTATTGCTGATTTGCGCAACATGTATGACGCCAGGCTGGTCAGAAAACATGGCTTCCGGTATTTGGGGATTGGAAGACGCTAAGTACTGTGACAGGATGACCAGGTGACAGAATGACAGGGTGAGATTCTTCATTCTTCATTCTTCATTCTTCATTCTTCATTCTTCATTCTAAAATTCCCTGGTGATCTTTCCCTTGTGATGTTTGGAGTGAATCAGTATAGTGTGTCGTTGCGGTATCTGATTTCCTTCATTCAATTTTATTCACGCAGTTATTCAAAGTTGTTTTTGAGCAAGGTTTTGAAGTTCCGTCATGGCGAGCCTGATGGTTGTTCACCTCTCCGGTGAAGAACGTGGTAAAACGTTAATTTTTGATCAAGAAGCAATTACCCTCGGTCCTGACGAAGGTTGTGATTTGCCGTTGAATATTCCGGCGATTCACAATGGGGACATCCCGAGACGTCTGATTGTGGCTGAGATTTATCGGCAAAAGCACAATTTCGACCTCTTCTTCCGCGACCCTGAACATTACTCCCTCCTCGTCAATCGCAAACCCGCTACAACTGATGACGGGCCGATCCCGCTGTCAGATGGGGATTTGTTGTCCCTGCAAGCCGTCAAAACATCTGAACTGCACTTGCCGACTGAACTTCTGGTCCACGTAGTTCAAGAAATCGAAGAAACCAAAACTGGCGTTCGCAATGCCCACCTGCAGTTTCCTGAAGTTGATATGGGCGGGCGGATTCACCCACGCACAGCATCGCGGTTTGCGAAAGAATTGATCATCGCGCTCTATGCTGAAATCCCCCCCTGGGCACGGGTTTTTGCCATTATCCTGTCGCTGGTGATCCCGCTGTGCATTCTGGTTTCCACCGGGATTGTGTTTGTTGGCGTGATGCGCTACTACGAAATTTTAGACCGCTTTTCCAATCTGAGCCGGGCGGCAGAGAGTCAACTGGAAGATTTGTTGACCAAAAATGAAGCGCTCCGCCAGGAAGTTGACTCCCTCAAAAACGTCCTCAACTCCGGGCAAAACATTGCCCAGGCTTATGGACCTGGGGTGTGCTTGATTGAGGGAACCTATTCATTTACCAACCGCCAGACCAATAAGCCATTACGCTTTATTGACAACAGTTTTAACCAGAGCACACCGCTGGCAGCAGATGGAAGCCTGCAGGTAAGTTTTGATGGAACCGGCGATATTTATTATGAGCAATTTACCGGCACCGGGTTTGTGGTTGCCGAAGGGAAACTGGTGACCAACCGGCACATTGCCCAACCCTGGTTTAATGACCCGACCGACAGTATTTTGATCAATAGCCTTGGCGGGAAACCTGAGATCAAGGGGTTAAATGCTTATTTCCCAGGGATTAAATCCCCATTCCCGCTCAAAGTTTTGCAAATTTCCTCTGAAAACGATGTGGCCCTGTGTAGCTTTATTCAAGGCGATGCCGCGATTCCACAGTTGCCGCTTGAGACTTCGGAAGAAACCAAAAACATGACAGGTCAGGGGATTGTGCTGTTGGGATATCCGACGGGTGTGGAAGGGATTCGTGAAGCGCTCCCGGATGAACGATTGAAAGACGAACTGCGCAAGCGAATGACGTTTAGCGATCTGGCTGCCGAACTCTCAAATCGTGGCTACATATACCCAAAAGTATCTCAAGGCCATATCACTCAGTTTATTACCGGGCGCATTGTCCATGATGCTCAAACAACGGAAGGCGGCTCGGGGAGTCCAATTTTTAATAGCTTTGGAAAAGTCGTGGGAATTAATGCCCAGGTGATGCTTGATGAGCAGGAACGCATCCAGGCCAGCTTAGGCGTTCCAATTAGTGCGGCGGTGGAACTGCTCAAGGATTCTGAGAAATGAGAACTGTCAGTCGTCAGTCGTTGATAAGTCAGTAGATAAAACCTGGATAGTTGAATCCGTAGGGTTATTGAAAGAATTGTTCCTAAATGACCCAAATGGAACAAAATAGACTCGACAGATAATTCAACCCCCAACCACTAACCACTAACCACTAACTACTTTGTAACCCCACGTTGAGCTGACTGAATAAACTCCACCATGCTACGGGCAATAGCGTTGTCAGACAGTTCTTGCTCAATCACTTCAATGGCCTGAGTGGTGTTGAGTTTTGAATTGAGCAATAAGCGAAAGATGCGCTCAATGGTTCGCAAATCTTCAGTTGAAAACCCGGCCCGGCGAAGCCCAATGCTGTTTGGGCCATAACATTTGGCATGATTGCCGGCTGAACGGGCATACGGAAGCGCATCTTTCACCACGACTGAATACGCCCCAAGAAACGCATACTCTCCCACCCGACAAAATTGATGAACACCGACATAGGCGCCGAGTGTCGCCCGGTTATGCACGGTGACATGCCCGGCCAGTGAGGCACCATTGGCAAAAATGACGTGATTTCCAACCGTACAATCGTGGGCAACATGTGATTGGACCATCAGTAAGTTATCATTTCCGATACGGGTAACTCCGCCGCCGCCGATTGTTCCACGGTGGAGTGTGGCAAATTCACGGATCTGGTTGCGTTCGCCAATGATCAGTTCGGTTCGTTCACCCTTATATTTCAAATCCTGTGGCTCCTGGCCAATGGAAGCAAACGGGTAAATGCGCGTCCCTCGGCCAATGTGGGTGGGACCTTCGACAACGGCGTGAGAGCCAATTTCAACGTCATCGGCAATAACCACGTCAGCACCAATCACGGCAAAGGGGCCAATCGAGACGCCATTGCCGATTTCAGCGCGTGGACTGATGATTGCAGTTGGATGAATTGCCATGCAAAATCCTTCGTGTTTTGAGATAAAGATGAGTCGCTGGGCGTTTTGTGCCTGGTATCTGGTACTTAGTATTCAATACTTTCGAAGAGCCAGGAACGAAGCACAGCACCCCAGCTCAGGCTGGGGTTTCTGTTTCTTTGGCTGAGACTGGCGATTGCTTTCGTAGCGTGCTCCGATCAACCAGAACTGAGGTGATTTCTGCCTCTGCTGCCAGTTTATCCTCAACAAACACCCGCCCCTGGAGCTTGCAGACTTTACCTTTAAAGCGTAGCAAGGTCATTTCAATCCTGAGTGTATCTCCCGGAACAACCGGGCGTCGGAACTTAGCTTCATCAATGCCGGTAAAGAGCAGAATTTTAGACTGTGGATCATTGACTGACCCCAGCATGAGCATTCCGCCGGTTTGAGCCATTGCTTCAATAATCAAAACCCCCGGCATGACCGGCAGCCCAGGGAAATGACCCTGGAAAAAGGGTTCGTTGATGGTGACATTTTTCAAGCCAACGACGCGCTTTCCTGGATCAAGTTCGATGATCCGATCCACCAGCAGGAATGGGTAGCGATGTGGGAGCGTATCCTGAATCTGGGCTGTATCAAAAATGATGTCCATATAGTTTTTTTCAAGATTAGCAATTGAAGAAATTGGG
>CAZXCE010000382.1:0-8070 GCA_964639175.1 uncultured Clostridia bacterium | reverse complement strand
CCGTCCAGATTGGCCCATTCGCCGGATTGAATAAAACTGGCCCAAAAGTAGGGATGGTTGCGCTTTGGATTTTTGATCAAATCGAGTTGAGCGTTGCGAAGGGCCTGGCTGCGGCCTTCGCCGGCTTTGAGGCGGCGATAGAATTTGAACATCAATTCGCGGGTGCCGGCATCGGAAACCGGCCAGAGACTCATCATCTGGGATTCGCTGCCCGCCAGGACCAGTGCCCGGCGCAGACCAAAGACACCATCCCCGCGTTTGATTTCGCCAACGCCGGTGTCACAGGCGGAAAGAACGACGAGTTTGGTACCCCAGAGGTTGAGGCTGGCGACTTCGAGGGCAGTCAGGATACCGTCATCAGTTGGTTCAGTTTGGGAATGGTGCCGATTGGCACCTGAAAAGAAGAGCATTGACCGTAGGAGCGGGCTTGATTGCCGGATGAACTCAGGCGAAAGGGTCTGGTCCGACAGGCCAAGGCTGAGGGAGCGGTTTTCCAGGGTTTGGGTGAGTGTCTGAGTTGCCTGATCCGGCTCCAGAAAGTAGCCGTGAGTGGCAATATGGAGAATTTCCGGTTGATTGGCTTGTTTGATGACTGTCTCAGTGGCGTTGGCGCCTTGTTTCAACTGGGCTTTGGGAAAGAGGGATTTGAAGAATTTGCCTTCCTGCTCACCACCAGGAAGCTGAGCCAGTGGATCAAAGTGCTGACCAAAGATCTGTGGACCAGGGCCTTGATCAAATGCTGGGTTAGCCAGAGCCAGCGCCGACTGGCTCGCCGGAATTTTGTCTTTTAACCGGAGCAGGTCGCGTCCGCTGGAGAGATAGGTGATTTCGTGCGATTCGACCAGGTAGCGGTGGGATTCATCAACCAGCGCGGCAAAGGGAATCAGATTGAGTGCACCGTCAGGCGAGATCAGAAGATGGTCATTGTTACCAATGAACTTCCGGACTGGCTGCAGGAGTTTTGCATCAAGCTGGCGCGCCAGCTTCTGGACCTGGTTGAGCGACCGGCGGCGTGCCGTTGAAAGGTTGATTTTGGTCAGGTTACGCTGGTCGTCAGCCGCCGCCAGCGCCTGACGAAACTCTTTGACCAGGTTGTCAATTTCAGACCGTTCCCCCAAATCAGCAAAGCCAATTTTTCCACTTCGATCCAGGGTATAGGCTGCATAGCGAGGTGATCCCCAGGTTTGTGTTTGGGTGATATGAGGGACATAAACAACATATTCAACCAGAGTGCTTTGGTTTGGAATCACCGCCTGGATGTCGTCCAAATTAACCGGGGTGGCAAGCTGGCGATATTGAAAACTAAGAGCACTGAGTTTGGCTTCAAGTTGACTGGTCTGTTTTTCCAGGTCGGCGAGTTTAGCCCGGTACTGTTCAATCGGGGTTTTTCCGGGTCCACGCAGACTCAAGGCTGAAAGGCGGCTGCGAAGAACAAACAGTTCATCCAGAATTGCCTGACTTTCGGGTGAACTTTGTTGCCGTAGGGTACTGATATTTTCAGTCATGACATCCAGTGCACGTCCTTTTTTTCTCAGGATTGCCTGGAGTGCCAGCCTGGTTAAATCATCGAAGGGGGTTGATTGATTCAGATGAAAATCAATGGTCACATCAAAAGCTGATTGATGTTTCAAAAGCCTCTCTTTTTGTTGTTCTGAGCCAACAACCAAATGATTGATCCATCGTTCTTCAACCAGATTCTGGGTTTGTGTCAATAACTGGGTCGCTTTTGGAATATTTCCACGTTGTTTCCAAATCAAGAATAAGTAGGCATAGGGAGTTGTTTTGAGAAATTTTGATTTGGGTAATTGTTTCTCTAATTCCAGTGCCTGGATACAAAATGATTCTGCTTTTTCCAGATCACCTGATTCAAAAGATAGTCTTCCTAAAGCGCAATAGAGCGAATGCAGATGATCACTGTTTGGGGAATTGTAAAGGGAAAAATGCATTAATGCCTTTTCTAACCATTTTTGGGACTGGACGTACTCTTGTTTCGCTAAAAAAGATAATCCTTGTGCAAGGTATTGAAACCCGATTTGAGGATGTGATGGTGGCAACGCCGTTTCATAAATCTCTAGCACTTTTTGCCTTAGTGTAATAGTTTGATCCAATTTCCTCTGACTTTCAGAGAGGCTCGCGAGATTGATATAGAGATATGCAATTCCCAACTCATCTTTTGTGGATTGGCTTTCTTGAATAGCAAGTGCTCGTCGGTAGTAGCTCTCAGCCGTCTGATAATCAAATCGCGCTTCAGCTTGAGCACCCAAATTGATCAAGGTTGGGCACAATTCTGGGCTTTGAGTCCCCACAGTTTTTTCCAAAATAGCCAGTGCTCGCTGAAGATAAGTTTCCGCCAGCCCGTAGTTTCCTACCTCCCGATAGTAATCACCTAAATTGTTGAGACTATCCACGACCGGGTAACTTTCTGGACCGTGGGCTTCCTGCTGGATGGCCAGTGCCTGTTTTATCAAGGTTTCCATTTCCGTAAAACGCCCGATTTTGCGATACCCTTCGGCCAAATTCAGTAATCCCTCAGCATATAATGGATGTTTTTCACCCGAAGTTTCTTTACGTCTGGCAACCACTTCTTTCAACAGTTCGACCGCTTTGATGTAGTCCCCTTTGCCATAGATTGTCAGAGCCAGGTTATTAAGGATGGTGGTTTCACGCTGCCTGTTCGGGGCCTCCGCCTGTCTCATCCGGGACAGTGCGGTTTGAAACGTCGTCTCTGCCTGCGCAAGCTTGTTTTGCACCCGGTAGGTTTCACCCAGGGTGTTGTAGTTCATTGCCACCTCGGGATGGTTGGGGCCGAACACTTTTTCAGTAATGGCAATGGATCTTTGGGAGGAAGCGACGGCTTTGTCATACTCCCGTTTGGCTTGATACAAGAGGGCCAGGTTGTTGAGGACAATGCTGACTTCTGCATGGTCAGGGCCGAACAGCTTTTCACGCAAGGTCAGCGTCTGCAGGTAAGCGGACTCGGCTCCAGGTAAATTTCGGAAGCGATAGTGGATTTCCCCAACCTGCAGCATCGCCGACGCATATTGCGCCGATTCCGCTCCATACGCCTCGGCTGCCGCCGTAACCAGTTGCTCAGCAACCGGAAGCATCTCCTGAAACTGTTTAAACCTGAGCAAAATATTGAGCCGATTGGCAAGCTGATCATAGTGGATCACAGCCGCATCACCAGGACGAGACGGGCGAACTTCCCCCAGTCGGATGATATATTTCCCCGGCCTGTCCCCTTTTTCCAGCCCGGCAACTTCAACCCGATAGGTTCCAGCTTCAACCGTGACGTACCTGAGATGCTCTGGTCCCTGGGTGCCATTTGGACTGTCCATTTCCTGAACCTGTTTTCCAGCCGGGTCAAACAGGCGGACGATGACATCAACCCCTTGTTGCTCAACCTCGATGCGGACATACTGGTTGGCTTCAAATTGAACTGTAAAACTATGCTTTTGTTCGGCTTGCAGTTCACCTTCAAGTTGAATACCGGGTACCAGGCCAACCTGGATGGATGGTGGCTGAGGCGTCTCAGCCGATGCTGGTGGCGATTGCTGAGCCTGGGTTACCGGGAATCTGTCACCCGCAACGCAGACAAAACCCACCAGGAAAAGAAGACTGCCCATCACAGAATGGCGAACCAGGGGAGCAAAAGAAGATCGGGACATAGATTTAGTTTTTAACTTTCTGAGAAGCACAAAATATTTTTGTTGAGGTTCTTTTTGTCCCTTCAGTCCTTTTTGTCCTTTTGACCACCAGACTGTTGGGACGAAGGACACAAATCAGCCAGTACACAGACCTGGCACTGGGGAGATCGAGCTTTACAAACCGCCCGCCCATGGAAAATCAGCCAGTGTGGAAACATCACCCAGTGTTTTTTCGGAATAAGCGTCATCAAATCTCGCTCGATTTTTTCAGGCGTGGCTTCCGAGGTCAGCCGCAACCGATTGGAAAGCCGGGTTACGTGGGTATCCACCACGACGCCGGGTGCTTTGCCAAACGCATTGCCCAGAACGACATTCGCCGTTTTGCGAGCCACACCCGGCAGGGTGAGCAATTCCACCATGGTTTTCGGGACTTTTCCGTCAAAGGCTTCGACCAGTCGTTGCCCCATGCCCTGCAGGTGGCGAGCTTTATTGCGAAAAAAGCCGGTTGAACGAATATCCATTTCCAGTTCGGAAAGCTCAGCTTCGGCATAATCGGCGGCGGTGCGAAACTTGCGAAACAGGGTCGGAGTGACCAGGTTGACCCGTTCATCGGTACACTGGGCCGAGAGAATCGTCGCCACCAGCAATTCCAGCGGGCTGGAATATTCAAGCGAACAGTGAGCCGTTGGATATTCGGCCTGAAGCCGGCGAATGATTTCCTGAGCCCGGCTTTTTGAAGATTTTACCTTGGATGTACCCCTGGTTTTTTCAGGCGTTTCCTGCCGGATGGGCTTTGAAGCTGAGGATTTGACGGAACGTGGTGTCCGCGCCATAGTTGTGGTTCCATCTTTTGCCATGAGTTCACTCATTCTATAAAGGAGATAGTCTATGCCGAACGTTCTGGTTTTTCTGGCGACTGGATTTGAAGAAATGGAAGCTGTGATTGTGGTTGATGTGTTACGCCGGGCTGGTGCCACCGTCACCACGGCGGCTATTGGCGATACACTGTTTGTCACCGGGTCACACGATATTGCCATCAACGCGGATGTGTTGCTGAAAGAACTCCCGTCAGCTTCAGAAAGTGCGTTTGATCTGATCATTCTGCCGGGTGGTCAGCCTGGAACGACCAATTTACAACATGACGCCACGGTTCAGGAATGGATTCGTACCTATCAGACCAGAGAACGCGGGATTGCCGCAATTTGTGCCGCCCCAATGGCCCTGGCAACTGCCGGCGTACTCAAACAACGGACCTTCACTGGACACCCCGGAGCAAAATCATTTCTGGAAACCGAAGCCAGCGGCACCTACACCGGCAACCGTGTCGAAATTGACGGGAAACTGGTTACCAGCCAGAGCCCAGGCACGGCTTTTGAATTTGCCCTGGCACTGGTCGGCGAACTGTTTAGCCAGGAAAAAGCCGCTGAACTGGGTGCCTCGATGCTGGTCAGGGCTTGATAGGGCGCAAGACGTTGGGCTGAAAAATCCTGGGCTGAGGGTTGAGGGGAGCAAGACTCTCGGGGTGGAAGACTTTGGGAGTCAGGTTGAAATTCCGGTTTTCTTCAGGCGCAGGCCCTGGTTGAGACCCGGCGTCGGGCACCTGAGATTTTTGATATTGTTCCCAGAAAGCGCGAAGGTTTGTCAATAAAGTGCGATATCGTTGTGAGTTCCGTGAGCGTAGCACGTCATGTTGGCCAAATGATTTTTTGAAGAAAATACAGACAATTGCATAGGCAACATCTTGAACTGACACCACAGAGCGATAGGGCCTGAAGTCACGATAAAAGCCAATTCACCTCCACCAATCAAAGCTTGAACTTCTGGTTGCTCTCTGACTTGAACCCAACCCGGTGGGCATACTGGCGAGCCTGAATCATATCCAAATCGCGAATCAGAACAGGAATCCAGGCTGTTTGGTCTGAACAAGCCCACAACGATTTTGGGGAGCAAAGGCTTGAGGCTCATCTTTCTAACACTTTTCTGGCCTGCGCAATAGCCCCGTCACGTCGGGCCAGCGGCCAGTAGAGTTGACATTCCTGAGTAACTCCAGCCTGAAATAACTTCCAGGCCCAATAATCAGCAATTCGAAACTCAAACACACCTGCTGGCCAAAATGCAGTGGCATCATGCGGATCAAACCTGGACCAGGAACCTGGCACAACATCGGAACTGATCGTCAGTTCCCCTGTCGCGATAATTTTCAGCACACCTGCCTGTGATGTGTCGTCAAGGAGCCGAATTAATGGTTTGCGAAAGCCCGCAAGCCTGATCAGTGGGGTTTGAAGCAATTCTTCAATCTGAGAGTGCTGACTTCCCACTCTTTTTTTGAGCATCGGGTTCCAGGGTGATTGCGGATCATTAAACATCCATTGTGCCGCCGCGGCAATGTCTGGATGGTCCGGTTTTTGCCACATGGGTTCGAAAATCTCTTTGAAATCGGGACCAACATCCTTGGGAGCAACTGTTTGAATCCATTGGGCATATTCCTGAAGCACCTGACTGGTATCATTACATTCGATCCGGGCAAGGGTCAGTCGGGCGATATTGAGGGCGGTCAATCGGGTCTGGTCAAAGAAATCAACCTGGTGTCTAAACACCTCGATGTTGCATTGCATTTGTTCCTGCAACACTGGCAAAGCTGCCTGATGATCCCATTGAGAAAATATCACTGCCAACGAACAGGCATCACGCAATTTGAAAACAGAGCGGTTCGATCCGCGGAGTTCCTCCATCGCCACTGTCAGAAATATTTGAGCGCGACGGGTCATTACCTCAGACACCGAAGGATTTTGGTGTGTGCGTAGCGCCTCGCCCTGCATTGTGGGTGTTTCACCCGGTTTCCGAATCCGTGTTGAGGCCCACGTGTGAGGAAAAGGTGTGATATCAACCAGGCGGACAATGTTTGATGCGGCCTGCAACCATTGATCTGGAGTCGCTTTATCATCAGCCAGGGTTTGGAACCAGCGTTCGGCGACCGGGATGTTTTTGTATTTTCCCCAGTACGTGCGGAGATTGATGAGCAAAGTCTGGAATTCCTTTGAATCAGGCGCCATCAATCGCAGACTTCCAAACGAAATGTTTAAAATCGCACAGACAGCTTCATAGGCTGCTTCCCGGACGGGTACCATGCCGCGGTAGGGCATGAAATCGCGAGGAAAAACCGCTGAGCGCGTTAACCGGGTGTCGGTTTCAATGGTCTGGATCAAGGCGTCAATTGCTGGTTCACCTTCAGCGATTAAGGCTTGAACGATTGGAGATTGTCTCAGATCTGCCCAGCCCGGCTGACCTGTCTGGGATTGAGCTACGTCCTCTAAATCATGAATCAGGGCAGCAATCCAGGCTTGTTGAGTTGGAAATGAGTCAGGACCTGCTTCAATCGCAGATTGTCGATGCGGCGTGAGGTTGGTGGCAACCTGACGCCGTTCCTGATCAGCCAGGAGCGTTGGCAACAGACCCAGAAAAGCCAGATACGGTAATGGTTTGTCCGAATCCGAATGACTCAGGTTTGGAGGTTTCAATTTCCGGTTTTTGGCTTCAGCTTCAATTTGTGGCTGGATTGTCGCCACCTGACGAAGGCTCACACGTGCCAGCCCATCATCTCCTCGAATGTGAGCGCATACTCCACGGTCAAACATTGCCCAGACCCAGGCCGCAGCAAGATGCAGGTACACATTCTGATGAAATAGAACTGCTTCCTCTGACAGCACTTCTGGTTTCGCAAGGGTTTTCCAGATCTGGAAAGCTAAACCTGGACGTCCCAATCGGAGGAGCAGCACCGCTTTCAGAAGGCCGATTGACTGGTGATTGATATTGTTAAACTCATCTTGCAAACCATGGGAGGAGTAAGGGAAGTTCGGGATATGGGCGGAGTATTGAGCTTCATACTGCCGCTGTTTTTCCACCCCGGTTTTCACGTCTTGCACCAGATCTACTTGATTTCCGACCCACTGCACTGGATAAACCAGTCCATTCCAACAGACAGCAAAGCGCGAGGATGGTTGAACTCTTTTAGAAAAGGGAAGGACCCACCCATGAACTTTGACTTTCCCATAGCGTCCACTCCGAACTCGTCCAACCATGACTTCAATTTCCCGGTACTCGCACCCACGTGGATCAGCCATCCCATGTTTAAAAAGCCAGCGTGGGGCTTAAACAAACGACTCGGGTAGTTTGGAAGCCGGTGGAGCCCACGGCTGGTTTTGGAGCGGCGGTACGGGAAGTTTTGATCCAGTGAAGGTAACCGGTGAATCGGGGGATTGTTGTGCCCAGGCTGGTTGATATGGGAAAAAGAACAGCCAGCCGAACAAGCCCGCGCACATGACAGAGAGCCAGAGTTTGAGATTCATCAGCAGAAGCTCCTCAGAAGAATGAAGAATGAAGAATGAAGAATGAAGAATTGAAAATTGAGAATGGGTCGAATAAG
>CAZXCE010000381.1:0-8078 GCA_964639175.1 uncultured Clostridia bacterium | reverse complement strand
GCTCTGGCGCCATTATCAGCCAGATGGACGGTATATCCCTCACGCCTGAACACACGCTCTAAAACTTCACGCATGCTGAGTTCATCATCGACAATGAGCATTGTTACCATATTAATCTCAATATTCTGAACAAAATAGCGGGGATTCGAAATCTGGAGCAGGTTACGTTTTTGTTACGAAGTGCGAACCATCTTTGCATGAATAAACGCGGCATGCTACTCTGGCGGGTCTCTCACGTTCAACTGCTTTTAGTGAGAGTCTTACATCATGCATTTGTACTTAAGCATTATTCTCGAAATTTCAATGAAAGGATGAGTTCCCACAAACTCTTTACCCATCGTGTGGGTCACGAACGTTGATCCCGATGGGCCTAGACCAGGAGTGTTTACGACCTATGGATATGAATGAAATTCGCCAAACGCTGCAGAATGACCCTGCAGTCCGTGACATGATTGCCAAACGTGCGTTCGAAATTTTTAAGGCCAATGGGTATCAACTCGGACGTGATTTTGAAAACTGGGTGGAAGCTGAACAGCAGATTTTGCCAGGCTTGGTCAACGAGGAAGTCAAACGCCGCCAGACCGAAAAAGCCCGTATTGCTGAAGCGGTAACCGAATCAGCCATTGCTGAAGAAACGATTGCCGCCCCAACAGTCGAAGAAAAACCAGCGGTTGAAGAAAAACCAGCGGTTGAAGAAAAACCCAAGGCGAAGAAAGCCACCAAAAAAGCCGCGGCCCCAGCCGAAGCCAAAGTTGAGGCGCCAGCCGTTGAAGAAAAACCGGCCAAAGCTGAAAAACCGGCCAAAGCTGAAAAACCGGCCAAAGCTGAAAAACCAGCCAAAACTTCAAAAACCAAGAAGTAAGGCCATACAACATCAGGCCTGGGGCTGAAGATACCAGGGCTCAGGGCTTGGGGCTGAAGAAATCGAGCTGAAGGATGAGGGATGAAACAAAACCAGTTCTTCAACCCAACTTCTTCAGCCTGACTTTTTCAGCCCGACTTTTTCAGCCCAAGTTCTATCGCCCCAGATTTTTCCGAAAAAACCACTCTAACCGCTCACGATATTCCTGGCGGGCACGTCGAAAACATTGCGTATGTGCCGCCCGCGGAACCAACCATAATTCTTTTGGAAGGGTTGTGAGTGCTTTGAAAATCCGTTGTGAATGCTCTGGGCGGACAAACGTGTCAACAGCACCATGAACAAGCTGGACCGGGCAGGTAATGTGTGGAGCAATCGCCACCGGGCTCACTTCACTGACATTAAACCTGCCACGTCGGTTGGCAACAAACATGGCGCCCCACGTCACTGGTTTGAGCATGGATTGGGGCAGCCGTGTCGCATCGGCGATGTACTCAGCCGAAATTTGTTCCAGCGATGAAAATGGACTTTCTGCCCAAACTGCCCGGATCCGTTTGTCACGCGCCGCGACCTGCAAGGCAATGGCCGCTCCCATTGACATCCCAATCAGCCCAATTGATTTTTCACGAACCTTGTGTTCCCGGATGAGATAGTCAATCAAGGCTGAGATATCACGAGTTTCGTGATATCCATAGGTGACAAACTCCCCCTGACTCAGGCCGTGTCCCCGCCCATCAAACACAAAAACATTTAATCCTGCCTGATACAAGACCATGGCAAACCGGAGCATACTCGTCCGATTCCCGGTGACGCCGTGCAAGGCAATGACTGTCGGTTTCCAGCGTCCAGCTTGAAGAAACCATCCGTGCAACCGCGTTCCATCAAATGAGTGAAAATCAACCTCCTGATAGTGAACGCGTTTGTGCCGGAGAAAATATCGCAAATGCCGGCTGGTCAACTGCGCTAACCGCTTTTTTTGTGGCGTCACCAGCATGGATGATAGCGGGTAAGCAGCGGCGGCTGAAAGCAGCATATAACTCCCCGCAGCACCAAGCATTGCGATTCCTGCCCGCTTAAACCATCGTGCGGTTGTTTCTTTCCACCCAGATCCTGCAAGATTCTGCGTGGGGTTACTCAAACGCTGTGTGCTCATTGCCAAATCTCCTGCCGAAAACACCTGCCAAATCCCTTCTGGTGAGGGGCCAACTCCCTTGATTTGAAAGCAGGTCCATAAGATACTTGTCTTTTGGGAACCTTCCCAGATATCTGACGTGCAAGACGCACAATTACGCTCCAATCACCATCCTGACCCTATCGAGCGCGCACCCTTCAACCTCAGTCTTTCTGAAGTGCGCACAGTTTTGTGCCTGGTTCTTCGCCACTTCATTCTGGTCGAATCTCTTTCCAGCCACGAAGAATTGATATGGCGAGCGTATGGACCGTTCTATTCCAAGTATGCGGGATGAATGAGGAATGATGAAACACCAACCTGGTATTCAATCCGGTGATGTTTTTTTCACTCAACAGTCATCACTCATTAGTATCATCTATGCCTGAGTTTACCTGTCGTCTCGGAACGCCTGCGGGCGAATTGATCACCAAAGTCGTCGAAGCTGATGGCGCTGAAGAATTAAAGCTGCGGTTGGAACGCGAAGGATTTCGTGTTTTTGCCATTGACCTCCCCGGCGCCAACCTGGGTGGGATATTTTCATTCTCAACCCAGGGGAGTGTCAAACTCGAAGAATTTTTCCTCTTCAATCAACAATTCGCCACTTTGTTGCGAGCCGGGTTGCCGATGTTGCAGGCACTGGGCGTGCTGGTTCGACGCTTAAAGCCGGGGATGTTTCGCACTGTTTTGGAAGATGTCGAACGCCGCATTCGGAGTGGGGCTTCGCTGTCTGAAGCATTAACCGCCCACCCCAAAGTGTTTCCCCGGTTGTATACGGCCTCCATCCTGGCTGGTGAACGGTCGGGCGAGCTGGATCGAGTGTTGCTGCGCTATATCAATCACGCCAAAGTGATGACGGAATTGCGCCGTAAACTAAAGAAAACACTAACCTATCCAGTTATTTTAATCACCGCTTCGGCAGGACTGGTCGGGTTATTAACCACCTATGTCATTCCTAAATTTGCCACACTCTATGAAAGCTCAAATACCAAGTTGCCGCTGATTACAGAGTATGTGGTTGGTGTCTCAAAATACACCCAGGAGAATTTGATCTGGATAGCCCCATTGCTTCTGATCGGTGGAGTGGCGTTTACCCTGTGGAAAAGAACTCCAGCCGGAGAACTGGCCATTGACCGCTTTCTCCTCAAACTTCCAGTGATGGGTGATGTGATTCGCCAAACAACGATCTCGCGCATGGCCCGCAGCATGGCCACACTGCTGGCCGGGGGGCTGACGCTCCTGGAATCCCTGGAAATTTCGACTGAAGTGGTATCCAACCGCGTGCTGTCTGATTCGATGGTCCAGGTCATGCGACAAATTCGCGAAGGTCAATCACTGATTGACTCGCTCGAACAGGCTGGATGGGTACCGCCGATGGCAATGGATATGATCGGCGTAGGCGAAAAATCTGGATCGCTTGGGACGATGCTCGACGAAGTAGCTGTTTTTTACGATGCCGAGCTTGACCTGCGGCTCTCAACCTTAACCACCCTGATTGAACCAATCGTGTTGATTTTTATGGCCGCCGTCGTGTTAACCGTTTTGCTCGCGCTCTATCTGCCCATCCTGCAGTTTGTTGGTGATCGTCCGACTCAGTAAGTGTCTGGATTCTAAAATTGATGGTCATCCGTTGCTCTTCACATTTTGAGAAAACTCTGTATTTGCTATGTCTGAAACGCCACAACCCAATGTGATGCCCCCACCTGGCGGGCCACAATTAACGCTTCCAGGACTTGATGCCATTGATCCAAAGGCGCTGGCGCAACCTGCCTCACCGGATCGGTCAGATTTTGACATCGCGGATGCTGAGGCCAAAAACGCTCAGGATCTGGCTCGCCGCTACCGGATGGAGTTTGTTGACCTCGGTGCCCTCAATCTGGACTATGACCTGATCAATAGCCTGCCGGTCGAGTTGATGGTCCGGCATCAATTTATACCGCTCCGGCGTGATCCCCACCGCTTAATCATTGCCATGGCCGATCCAACCAATATGGATCTGCTCGATGAACTGGCGGTTCAGTTAAAAACCCAGTTGAAACCAGCGGTTGCCACCAAGTCAGCGATTGAAAATGCCCTCAAACGGGGTGATACCGCCCAACGGGTACTGCAAGGGGCAACCGAATCATTCCGGATGAAGCTGGTCAAGGAGACGGAACAGGGTGAGCAAGACCTTGACCTGGATCGCCTGACAGACGAAACGTCGCCGGTGATTAAACTCATTGATACCATTATTTTAAATGCACTTGAACGCCGGGTATCTGACATTCACATTGAAGCTCGCGACACTGAAGTCATGGTCAAGTACCGGATTGACGGAGCGCTCTACCCCGCCGCCAAGCCAATTGATATTACCTATCACCCGATGTTGATCTCACGCATCAAGGTGATGTCGGAACTCGATATTGCCGAGCGCCGCGTTCCCCAGGACGGACGGTTCCGGGTTCGGATCAAAGGGCGCACGGTTGATTTCCGGGTCTCGATCATTCCCGCCGCCCACGGCGAAAGCTGTGTCATTCGTATTCTGGACCGCGAGCAAATCAACGAATCCTTTAAAGATTTGAGCCTCAACATCGTCGGGTTTGAAGAACATGACCTGCGGCGGTTCCGCAAGTTCATTGCCGAACCCTATGGCATGGTGCTGGTAACCGGTCCAACCGGCTCTGGCAAAACCACCACGCTCTATGCGGCCTTAAATGAAATTTACAACGAAGAAGATAAAATCATCACCATTGAAGATCCGGTCGAATATCAGTTGCGCGGGGTAACCCAGATTCCGGTGAATGAAAAGAAAGGACTGACCTTTGCCCGTGGACTGCGCGCTATTTTGCGCCACGACCCGGATAAGGTCATGGTAGGGGAAATCCGCGATGCTGAAACGGCTCAAATTGCAATTAACGCGGCTCTGACCGGACACCTTGTGTTTACCACCGTTCACGCCAACAACGTCATTGACGTCATTGGCCGGTTTCTCAATATCGGGGTCGAAGCCTATAACTTTGTCAGTTCGCTCAACTGTGTACTGGCCCAACGCCTGGTTCGCCAACTCTGTACCCACTGTGCCCGAACCTACCAGCCAACCGATATCGAGCTGATTGAATCGGCGCTGGATCCGGATAAGTGCCGCCAGTACCAGTTTTATGAGCATGTTGGCTGCGAACACTGTAACTACACGGGATATCGTGGCCGAACGGCTATCCACGAACTGCTTGATTTATCTGACCACATCCGCGAATTGATCCTGGATCGGCGTCCTGGTTCGGAAATTCGCCGGGCAGCCCGCCAGGAAGGGCTCACTTCGCTGCGTGAAACCGCAGTTCAAAAAGTTTTTCGAGGATTATCAACGCTACGCGAGATCAACCGCGTGACGTTTATTGAGTAGAGGCGACTCACCATTTTTGTTTGATCTTGAGATGACTCACTATATTTTTGTTTGGTTTTGAGGAAAGTTATGAATCAACGATGTTCTTTTCGATACCGACTGTACCGTGCAGCCTGTCACCTGCTTTGTCTGCTGCTGGTTTTGAACCTGTTCGGTGGCAGCACCGCCCTCGCCTTTAACGGAAAAAAATATTTTAAGACCGGGCAGAAATATGAGGCGACCAAAGAATGGGATCGAGCGGCTGAAGAATTCAGCCTGGCACTGCGCGAGGATCCAGGAAATGCTGAATACGAATTGCACTATCTGCGCTGTGTCTCAAATGCGTCGTTGATGTTTATGGACCGGGCCCGGATGCTGGTCGCACAGGGAGATTATGAAAGTGCATACATGGCCTATAAGCAAGCCTTTACCTATGATCCGACCAATGAACAGGCCCAGGCCAAAATGAAGGAAATGCTGATGAAACAGGGGATTACCCCTTTACCTAATGGCGACCCTGACCCATATCAGAAGGTTTCCGAAAAAAACAAACAGGTGATGGATTATGTGGCGCCAGCCTCACCCAAAATTGCCGACAGTATTGTGATTACTGAGCGCTCAATTGAAGATATTATCCTGCAACTGGCTTCATTTATTAACTTTAATGTTGTCTTTGATGCCCAGGCCAAACAGCCCGTCACCCAGAAATCAAAACTCTCACTCAAAAACATCACGTATGCCGAGGCATTAGAGATTGTACTGGATGCCAATAACCTGGCGTTTTATCCGGTCGGGCGGCGAACAATCCTGGTCGGCCCCAAAAACAATCCGCAACTGGCCGCACGCTATGACACCAGCCTGCTCAAAACCTTCTATATCCGGAACGCCAAATTGCAGGATGTTCAAACGCTGATCACTCAAATGCTGGGTGCTGGCAAACAAGTCGCCCAGAATACCCAAAACAACACCCTCACCGTCCGTGACTCGCCGGAAAATTTGGACATTATCCAGAAACTTATTGCCAGTATTGACAAACCCCAGGCAGAAGTCGTCATGGATATCAATATCTATGAAGTCTCACAAGACGACCTGCTGCAAATTGGGAATCAATTCAACACTGGCACAGGTCGAAATCAGGCATCGCTTGGGAATTTAGGTGGTATCGCCCAAAGTGGACTGCGCAATTCGTCAGCCACGGGGATCTTTGGCCCTCTGGGTACAGCACTTGTCCTTCCGCCATCAACGCTGAGTTTCCTGCAATCGCGTGGAAATACTCGATTGCTGGCCCAAACCCAGTTGCATTCGTTTGAAAGCGAAGAAGCCACCGTGAATGTCGGCCAAAAAGTCCCAACTCAAACGGCATCGATCCCAACCTTCAACAACAACAACAACAACAACAACAATAACAATAACAACAATAACAACCTTTTTGGTGGAATCAATCAGGTTCAATATGTTGACGTTGGCCTCAATATTTCGATCAAGCCCAAGGTCATTGACGATCTGGTTCAAATGACCCTCAGCGTTGAATCCTCAGGGCTGGTAGCCTCAACGGCAGAATCATTAACCCCGACATTCACGTCACGAAAGGTAAAAAGTGTGGCCCGGGTCCGTGATGGCCAAACCTCCATTGCGGCCAGTGTGATGCGCCAGGATGACTCAAACTCCAGGCGCGGAATTCCAATCCTGAGTCTGATTCCAGGAGTCGGAAACCTGTTTTCAACTCCGACCAAAAGTAAAAATGCCACTTATGTCTTAATTACCGTCACACCACACATCCTGCGTGGTGGTGCGGTGAGCGAAGAAGATGAGAAGCTGACCTTTGGCCCACTTGATTTTCAGATTGGTCCCAATGGTGCTCAAGGATATGGCCGGAAGCTGAGCCTGCTCGAACTGGTTGATCAGGCCGATGTGAAAGATCAAAAAGAAGCCGAAAAAGGTCGTCAGCAAGCGCCGTCAAATCAGCAAAATCAATCTCCCTACGCACCAGCCAAAGGCACCAATCAGTCCAAAGCTGACTTCCAGGGGGTGAAACAGGGTGATGGGATCGTCCGTCCGCAACCAGTCCCGGTCGGACAAACCACGATCCAAAACTCAAATATTCAGACCTATACCCCAACCGTTTTGCCTACCAACGAAACCAGCATCCCGCAATCCAACCCAAATCCAAACGACGGAAATCCTCCATCCAAAGACAATCCGGCTCAACCATCAGCCCCTGTCCAACTGACCCCAGTGATCAGTCCGTCAATCCGACCATCAGTTGGGAGCATTGTCAGCCTGGCCGTCATTGTCAGCTCAGCGAACGTCAAAATTTCATCTGCCGGGTTTTACATCCACTATAACTCAGCCGTCGTCAAACCAATCAGTATTCGGGACGGAGGGCTGTTTAATGGGCCATTTGACCAGCGCGATGACGGTTCCTCGTTGTATGCCAAAACTTCGCTCAGCCCCAACCTGGGCTCCATCCCAGCCGCCGGACAATTGATCGTGGTTGATTTTCAGGTCATTGGCGCCGGGCCAGCCGATATCGGGTTTGATATGATCGAAATTTTTGGAGCTGACCAGCAACAGGTGCCAGTCATCAATAATCCAATTCCAACGATTACAGCCATTGGTCCACGCCAGAGCGGACAGCAATAAGTACCTTGTCAAAAGTTTCCTGAGATATTGAGTTTGGTAAGTGCTTGATT
>CAZXCE010000380.1:0-8090 GCA_964639175.1 uncultured Clostridia bacterium | reverse complement strand
GGCGCTTATGCGTCAGTGGGTGGGCCTGCTTACTTCGAACCTACCTGCTCTCACAGGTGGTACTGACACTTTCAACACTGGCCTGACACAAAATCCGGTAGACGCAGCCAGCCAGGTTACCGCTTTTCGATTGGAACTGAGTCTTTTTCTTTTACCCAAACTCCATTCTGAATAGCCCATATTTCTTTTTGTTTTTTCTGATCCACGAGTGTTTGCAACTCTACCTTCAATTCTTTGTTATTTTGAAATCTCCCTGAGAAAACGGTGTCAAGTGGCCCGGTTTTCTGAACCTCAATGGTTCCAGTCACTTTCCATTCCTGCAGTGAAGTTAGCTGGATGTTGTCAATTTTCAATCGAGCTTCATCCAAATAAAGAATATAGCCTTTTTGGGGTTCGAGAAAAACATCCCAAATTTCAAGCCTTCCAATTTCCCTGGGCCGGGGAATATTGAGAAGATAGGTTGTTTTTTTCCATAAAACTATTTTGGGAGCCGATTTTTTTTGAAAGAACAGAGTATATTCTTGTGCTATTTGTTCCCCACCTAAAATATAAAATTCTCCCTCTTTTCTTGGAGTAATATATTTTGATGTGCGCGCCGTTTTATAAAAAACTACCTTTCCCATCGGCAGATGTTTTTCAAATAGTTTTGGCCTTTGTATACCGAGAGAATTTACCACCAGATAACCAGCAAGTATTCCAATGAATAGGTTTTTGTTTTCAAAAATCATTGATCCTTCTCCCTAAAAACAACACTGAGGGGCAAAAAAACGAAGGTTTGACAGGGTACCAGTTCGTCCCTTTGCCCAATTGGTCAGACAGCCGCGCATACGGCAACCAGAATACTTCTAAGTTTATTCCTCGTGGTCATCAACCAGGCAGGACAGGGACGTACAATTTTTCAGAACTGGAAAAAATCGCCACAAACCCTGAATAGTACTTGCCCAACAATAACACCTGTCTGGCGCACAATCAGGCCTCTCTCAGTTGTCAAGATTTTTTCATTAGTTCTCTTTCTTTTTCAGCCGTATCGTCGAACGTTCTCAACAAAAGCAAAAAAGCCTGGGAGGTTTAAGGATTCCATTCTCAAACGAATCGAATCCCAAACTCCCAGGCTCTCGCCAGATCCAAAGAGGAACCAACTGTGTCAGGAACTACTTCGCAATCAGTACCAGAATACCGCGTGCTTTTAACGAATACTGGTAATATTCGCCGCCGATGAAATCTTCGACGCCTGGGGTGCGCACCTGGGTGGCACCTTCAGCCCAAACCGAGGTATCTGTGACGCGATACCAGTTTTTGCCAGCACCTGGCCACGGCAGAGTAAAGTTCACATCTCCCGACCAGCCGTTGTACGCAACATAAATGGCCGAGGCGGAGTCTCCAAATTCAGTGCCATCAATCCGATAGGCCAGCGCGTGGTTGTTGGCATTGTCCATATAGGCGCCATCTGCCACGCCACCATCGGGGCGGAACCAGCGCATTTGCTCCATCACGTTGCCGTTGGTGTCGTTGCTGGCATAGAAGTTCGCGGGCCGAAGCGCCGGGTGGGCTTTGCGGAAAGCAATCATCCCTTTGGCAAAGGCCAGGAAATTCTGCTGATCGGTTGAGAGTGTGTAGTTGATCCAGTTGGCACTTGAATCGAGGTTATAGGCGTTGTTGTTGCCAAACTGAGTACGGAGCGCTTCGTCACCGCCGTTAAACATTGGCACACCCGCATTGAGCATCATCAGCGAAAACCCATTGCGGGCCGCTTTGCGTTGATCGTGTGCCCATCCAGCCTGATCCCAGCTATGGTTGTTGTCTTCGCCACCATCTGATGGGCCGTACGGCCACGCCTGATTGTTGACTTTGCTGTTGTATGAATAGAGGTCCTTGAGGGTAAAGCCGTCGTGAGCCACGATGAAATTGACTGAATTCCACGGTTTGCGGCCATCATCGGCATACAGATCGGACGAACCGGCAAAGCGGGTGGCCAGTTGTCCGGGCGTCACCGATTCAAGACCCATCTGGTTCTGGTCTTTGCGGATCACATCACGATAAATGCCGTTCCATTCGGACCAGCCGGACGGGAAGTTGCCGACCTGGTAGGAATTGCCGCCAATCGCCCAGGGTTCGGCGATCAGATCAACACCGGCGCCACCACCCGCCGGACGTGGGGTTAATTCGCGAGGGATTCGATTGAGGGCGGTGCCTGAGTTCAGTTTGTCGTAGTTAAAACATCCGTGTTCACAGGTATTTCCAAGCACCGAAGCCAGATCAAACCGGTAGCCATCGAGCCCGATGGTGTCTCGCCAGTAGGCCAGCGAATCAACAATCATGTCCTGAGCCACCGGGTTGAACGTGTTGTAGTTACCGCCGACACCCGTGTTATCCCAGGAAAATTGCTTATCGCTCGTCAAACAGTAGTAGGTCGGATTGTCCAATCCACGCCACGACATCACGTTAAACACAGTCGGATCATTGCCGTTCCACGCGCCGCCTTCGCCCGTGTGGTTATACACCACGTCAATAAAGACTTTAATCCCGCGATCATGGAAGGCTTTGACCATTTCTTTGAATTCGCGGGTTGGTCCACCCGGCGTTTTATCTGATGAATAGCGACGGTCTGGGGCAAAGTAATTGAGCGTCATATAGCCCCAGTAGTTATCGCCCGCCGTCGTGGTCGGGTTGACATCGTTGGTGTCGTTTTGGGTTTCCTGGACGGGCAGGAATTCAACCGCCGTAATTCCGAGATCCGCCAGCGCCTGTGCTTTCAGCGCGGCGCCTTTGTACGTCCCTTGATAGGCAGCCGGGATGCTCGGGTCATTTTTCGTCAAGCCCCGGACGTGCACTTCATAGACGATGTCATCTTTGAGCGCGCGAGTCGGCTTCGTGCCAAAGCTGGTGGTATCGAGTGAGAGGACAATTCCTTTTGGCGCTTTGGGGCCACTGTTGATATTTCGATACGTCGCACCGGAGGCATAAATCGTGCCGTCAGTATTGGTCGGGGTGGTTGGATCGTGGCTCATTTCCAGCGCATATGGATCGAGCAACAATTTATTGGGGTTAAACCGGTTGCCGTTGGCATCAACGTCTTTGACAAATCCAGTTGCCGACCCTGGTGTCCAGGTCGAGACGTACGTCCAGTTGGGTCCCCAGGCCCGGAAGCCATAATAGACCGTCCCGGTAATCCCATAACTATTTTTGAGCGTTGCAACCGAGGCTGTCTTGGACCAGACACTGGTCGCCGCATCTTTGGTCATCACGTAGCGCACCGATTCATTCGAACCAGTTGCATTTTTGAAAATACACACTTCAATCCGCGTGGCGCGGGACGAATAGACCCGAAATGTGATATTGGCTTTCGTGGCATCATAGCGGGCGCCCAGATTGTTACGGTTGATGGCATTGCCCTGGAACGTGCCGCGCGCGGTCAAATCATCAGATTCAAGCGCGATATCACCTTCTGGAACCACCGGTTCATCAGACACCGCACCTTGAATTTGAGATTGAGGGAGTTCTTGTGGAGCGACGTAGGCTTGCCCGGTTGGGAGAAACACCGCCGTGGTCAGAAAGACCAGGGAAAGAAGTGAAGAAGTCAAAAACCAGCGAATAACGCGACGTAACGGTATATCAGTAGACATTGCTATTTTTACAGAGAACCTTTAGGAAGAAAATTTTTGGATTGAATGTACCTTGAGGGGGCTTGAACTCAGAATTGTGCAAACAATATTCCACAAATCCGATTCCGGTGAATTTATTTTAAATAACTGATTTATAACAGGTTGTGAGCATCAAGGCGATCTGACCGAAATTCCTTTTCTCGCCCAAACTGCTCACCATGTGAGCAGCACCAGACAGGGAGGAGATTCAATCTTTTGAAAATCAATGAGTTAGCTCGTTTTGCTCAGTGAGTGAACGGTGTGAAGTAAGTTGACACTGAGGCGGAAAATGTCGGGTTGAAGAAGTTGGGGCGAAGACTCGCAAGCTCAGGGTGACTCAAAGGATGAGAGACGAAATAAAACCAATTCTTCAACCCGATATTTTTCGCCCTGGATCAAGGGGTAATCGTGAAATTCACATTCGAAACATCGAAAAAGATATTTCCAACCGCTTCAATTTTGATTCGTGCTTTCGTGGTATTGATTCCCGAAGGAAGCGTTACAACTTCGCTTCCATCGTTGGGAGTGGAGGTCATCAGCGAGGTATAGGTATATCCCCCATCCACCGAAAGTAAAATCTTGACCTGGGTACAGTTGATTGGACTGACATTTGTTCGAGCGGTGCTCCAGGTAATGGTTTGGGGAGTACCGCTTTTAAAGGTGACTGCCGTGTTCGGTTTCGTCACAGCAAACCCGACACCAGTTCTCAAAACTGAAACGGTCATTGAATCAAAGTTGATGCCTCCGGCTTGATCCCGAACAGTACACCGGAAATTGAGGGTGCGAGCCGTTTGGGGGAGGGCTTCTCCATACTGAGTGGTATTACTGAGCACGTTTTCCAGCCTTGGAAATGTCCGGGCGCGTGATAATACCGGTGGATACGACCGGAAAATCGGTTGCGACCCAACCCCAGTTTGAGGTGGTGAGGCATTTCCAAGATCAAATTCTTCCCAGCAGTAATATAAAGGTGACCCTGGGGAAAGCTCAGTCGCAACTAGCGTAAATGGCGTATTGAAAGGAATTATGTAGTTTTGACCGGCTTCAATGGCTGGTCGGAGATGACCCGTTTCAGTCTGAACTGAACAATCCGGTCCAAACTGACCAGATGTGTTTTCCAACCGATTTAATATTCGTTCCAGACTATCCGTATGAAAATACAGGTCTGGCTTGTACTGTACTGCCTCTGGTTTGCATTTGCCACCATACGACATAATCGTTGTGCCACTTCCGATTTCATAGGCAGCACTGGGGGTACGATTGCCACTACACTCAGCAGCGGTACTGTTAAAAGTATGCAGAGCCCCAAACTGGTGACCAAGCTCATGGACCATCGTAAACACTGCATTGGTGGCGGTTACACCTTTCGCTTTATTCTCAGTGGTACAGACTCCTCCGATATAGCCAATCCCACCTGTCGAAGCGTCGAGCAGGTGGCCGATATCATAGTTTTGGGCTCCGATTGTACGGTCAATAGTTCGTTGGTTTTGCTCTGCTTTTTGAGCCAGACTTCCCGAAAAAGGATCAGTTTGAGTGTTCCCAAAGACAAGCAGTTCAATCCTGTCAACCAGCACAAATTCAATTGCAAGTTCCTGAGC
Source organism: uncultured Clostridia bacterium (assembly GCA_964639175.1). Lineage (GTDB taxonomy): Bacteria > Acidobacteriota > Blastocatellia > Chloracidobacteriales > Chloracidobacteriaceae > JACQXX01. The sequence continues at coordinate 2,854 of CAZXCE010000380.1, read as the reverse complement.
ATAAACCAGATTTACAGATGAGACCAGGCGGACAATTTCTGCCAGAACGTCTTCAATGGGCCCTTTTGGTCTCCCCCAAATGCTTTGTGAATACTCAGCAGTCGTAGCCACTGCCAGGCGGAAAGTGCGATGTGGAATTGTCGTCGCTAACACCGCTTTTTCAACCCCAAACCCGCCCACTGCTTCAGGTTGTGCGAGTTGCTCCATCTCCGGTGTAACGAAGCATTCAAACTCGTCAAACCTATCTGGAGCAAATTGCAAGAAATATGAAATATAGATTGTCTCACCTGAAATCTGACGAGGTTCAACCAGTATCATCTCTTGACCTGACAACATCGTTGCAAACACCCCTCCAGGCGTTTGGGTCAGACGAAGATTTACGGCAGATCTATCAAGACTTTTTCCAGTATAAGTTCGAATGTTCGGAAACTTTGCGGCCAACACCGGATCCATGACCGATGATTCATAGAGTTCGAACTTCGAAAATGTCCCATCTGGGAAGGGGAAGGTCAGGTTGAGCGGAAGTTCCTGTGCTCCGTTTTTTCGACCTGATGAATCCTGGTTCAAAATTTGTCGAAATCGCTCTTGATTCAGCGTGAAGCTACAAAAGGCGGATGGCAATGCATGGGTGAGGTCTGAAAATAAAGTACCCCTGGCGGTAGGCTCCATCTGCCAGACTCCATCATCTGAACTCGATTCGACCGAGGCACTCTGGACTGGCCTGAATTTGTCTGAAGTCACCAGCGAAGGACCCCGGTGCGCAGAGACATTAGATGGTGGATTGGCAATGAACGCCCCAGGGCTAACCAAAAGGCAGAGCAAAAGCAACTTAATTGCCCAGTTACACCTGAAATAAATCATAGATACCCCTCATTCAAACACAGGGATTGACCTGGTTTAAGACAAAGACAGCAGCACTATCTTGGTCTTGATTTTCACTCAAACAGCACAACAAGGCTTTACCCGAGCGTGAAGTGATAAGACCGAATCTTATCGACCCAGGCATCAACTTGCTGCTGCATATCTATCTATCAATTGCTTATGACAATCAAACTAAATAGTTTAATTTGCTAAGCTTAATTAGCAAAAGTAAGCCATTGGTTTAAAGCCACAGCAGAAACCAGTGGAGACAAAGATGCTATCAAAATCCAGGCATTGCCTGCCCCAGTTTGGGGAGGTTTCTAACCTGGCCTTAAGAATCAAGGGTTAGGAAAAAATTACCCTATCGGATACCAATGAGGTAATAGTGGTTATTGGAACAAGGTTAGATTCGGTGACACCCGGCTCAAGCGGGCAAGTAAATAAGATGTTAGTGAATCTACCCGATTAAATTACCATCACTAATTTAAGAATGTAAACACATGGCTTCATTTCTACTGAAAATTTCCGCCTGGGTGCAAAAGAACCCCCGTTCAGGTTATCAACAAGAGGAGGGGAAAACCTGAACGGGGGCGACATTGTGAATTGGGTTGATAGCAGGCAATTAAGTGAGGTTCAGTGCTAAGGAGGGAAAGCCAACTCACAATGGTTCAATGGCTCGAAAAGGGGTTGTGATCAGCACCGGGCAAGGGGATTGTCTCAGCACTCGATCAACATTCGAACCAAAGAGCGAATGCTCAGCCCGTCCGAGCCCATGAGCACCAAGACAAATCAAATCTATCTCGTTGTCACGGGCATACGTGAGAATCTGGCTATACGGCGTACCATATTTGATTTCAAACGAGATACGGCACCACTCACTGACATTTGGCGGAATCCCTCGGGCCAGTCGATCCAAAATTGGCTTGGATTCAAGCTGTGAAGGACTCAAAACATATGGAACATCACCGGGTGGAACTGGTTGAGGAAACTGAGGCACTACATGCAAGACATGCACTTCGGCTTCAAATTCCTGGGCCAGTGATAACCCATATTCCAGTGCCTGGTCTGAATCACCCGAGAAATCATGGGCGACCAGAATCCGTTTTAAATCAACATGGTTGGTGGTTTTGCCAACCCATTCCCGTTCACGGGCGTGAGTAATTAAGATGGGACAGGGGGCAGTTCGGCACATGGCGGTGACCGTTGAACCAACCAGTCCGATCAGGTTGGGCGAAAAGACCTTCGCCCGCATCACAACCAGATCAACCCCCTCGGAAGCGGCATACATGGGTAACGAAGCGCGAATATCACCCATCAGGATAATCTCTTCGTGCTTGAGCGGGTCGTAATCAGAAGCCAGCAGTTGATCCTGCAGCGCCTCTTGCATAATGCGAGAAGCCCGGTGCTCGGTGGCCTTATCAAGTTCGGTTTTACCCTGAACCCAGTGGGCAACGGTCAGTTTGGCACCATAAGCCCGAGCCAGTGTAACCGCATAGCGGAGTGCCCGGTTTGATTCCCGGGTCAGATTTGTTGGACAGAGGATATGAGAAAAGACGATCCGTTTATTGGTGATCATACTTTTTGTTTCGCGCGAGGTAACAAATGTCGCGGCCTCCTTTCCGGTGACTATTCTCTGCAAAACAGATGCCCAAACTAAAAATCTCCCGGCAAACTGGTTTTACCCTGTGGTTTCAAGTGAATCAAGTTGTTAGAAAACACACCGCAACTCTTTTGAATATATTCTTTAGCCCAGAGCACGTCTGAAGGAATCCATCCAGGAAATATAGAGGATACGAAACGAGTGCCGCCATAGACGGTACAGCCAAATTGGGAAATTCCACTATCAGTTGAGGAAAAATACACGAGGGCTGAAGACATTGGGCTTGTAACTGATGATTGATCCGTATTTCTTCAGCCCTAAGCCAAATGTCTTCAGCCACAGGCCCAAAGTAATATCCTCAATTGGGAAATTTAGCTCCAACCAGACCTAAAA
>CAZXCE010000379.1:0-8091 GCA_964639175.1 uncultured Clostridia bacterium | reverse complement strand
GACTACTGACTACTGACTACTGACTACTGACTACTGACTTATCAACTACTGACTAAAAAATCTTCCCCGCCTGCATCAACAAATCTTCGACAATTGGACCCAGGCTCAACATTGGAAAGAAAGTTAAAGCTCCAACGATCACAATCACACTGACCAGCAACGTGGTGAATAGCGGTGTTGTAACTGGAAATGTGCCAAGTGATGGCGGAATTGACTTTTTCCGCCCCAGGTTTCCAGCCAGAGCCAGCATCGGAATAATGACGAAGAATCGTCCGATCAACATCGAGAACCCAAGCGTGGTGTTGTACCAGAAGGTATTGACGCTGATTCCCGCAAAGGCCGAACCATTGTTACCGGCTGCCGAAGTGTAGGCATACACGATCTCACTCAGTCCATGCGGCCCAGAGTTGGCAATTGAGGCCAGCGGTCCGGAACTGACACTGGAAATGGCCGAAAACGCCAGAACAACCAGTGGGAAAATCAACACCGCCAGCATGGCCATCTTCACATCAAAGGCTTCGATCTTTTTGCCCAGATATTCGGGTGTTCGTCCCACCATCAAACCGGCAATAAAGACAGTTAACACGACAAAAATCAGAATGCCGTACATTCCGGCACCAACGCCGCCAAAGACCACTTCGCCCAGCATAATGTTGGCCAGCGGGACCAGGCCTCCGAGTGGCGTGAAACTGTCGTGCATGGCATTCACAGCCCCACAACTGGCATCGGTGGTTACGGTTGCAAAGAGCGCTGAATTGGCAATTCCAAAGCGGACTTCCTTGCCTTCCATATTGCCGCCGGATTGGAGTGCGGTGGCAGTTTGACTGGTTCCCGCCAGAAGCGGGTTTCCACGCGCTTCGGCCCAATATGCCACGGTTGTACCAACCAGAAAGAGCACCGCCATTGCGCCAAACACGGCCCATCCGTGACGTGGAGAGCCCGTCAGATGTCCCAGCGTGCAGGTCAACCCGGCTGAGAGCACAAAAATGGCGACCATTTGAAGAAAGTTGGTCAACGGGGTTGGATTTTCAAACGGATGCGCACTGTTGGCGTTAAAAAACCCTCCGCCATTGGTGCCAATCATTTTGATGGCTTCCTGCGATGCCACCGGCCCCTGGGCAATCACCTGTTCAGTGATTTGTTTGGTGGTGACGCTTCCATCAGGATTGGCAACCTGAACGATTTGGGGTTCAACCAGTGTGACCGTAGTGTATGGATTCAGGTTTTGAACCACACCCTGTGAAACCAGAAACACCGCCATCACCAGGCTCAGCGGGAGCAAAACCCACAGCGTGCATCGCACCAGATCAACCCAGAAGTTACCGAGCGAATTGCTTTCACGTCGAGCAATCCCCCGGATAAAAGCAATCGCCAGAACAATTCCAACCGCCGCCGAGACAAAATTTTGATAGGCCAGTCCCGCCATTTGGGTGAGATAACTCATCGTTGTCTCGCCACCGTAAGCCTGCCAGTTGGTGTTAGTTGTAAATGAAGCCGCCGTATTCAAAGCCAGATCCGGGGCCACACCCGCCAGGTGTTGAGGATTCAGGGGTAATGATCCCTGGAATCGTTGCAGGGCATAGAGCGCCAGCATTGACACACCGCTAAAGACCAGCATGGCCAGCGCATAGGTCGTCCAGGGCATTTCCTCGGCTTCATCAACACCGGTCACTCGATAAATCAACCGCTCCAGTGGTTTGAAAACCGGATCAAGCAAGGTCTGTTCACCGGTGAAAACGCGGGCCAGATACAAACCAACTGGTTTGGTCAACGCCACGATCACCAGAAAAAACAAACCGATTTGGAGCCATCCATTGAATGTCATACTTCAAAACCTTTCAGGACGTAACAGAGCCACGACCAGATAGGCCAGCAGCAAAATTGTCACAACCAGACAAAGGAGTACTTCGAACGTCATATCATCCTGCCTTACAATCGTTTACAGCCGCGTACATACGCCACAGCCATTACAAAAAAGGCGATTGTCGCCAAACACATCATTACATCAGCCATGGTGACGTCTCCCTCCGCTACCCGATGTAGCGGGTAACTGCCCGCGATACGACCATAAAATCATTTTTTTCAAAGGTTTCTGCACGAAGCTGGCGAGCGACAATCAGTCGGGCCAGAGTTACGGCAGTCAGCAATTGCAGGTCCTGCCAAACCACATCCAATCGTGCTTTCAAACCAGCCAGTGTTACAAACTGCTTCATAAGAAATTCCTTTTTGACACCGTTCTCTTCATCAAAGCGCTTCAGCCCCAAGCCCTCAGCCCTGGTTTTCTCCAGTTCTCAGCCCAGGCTTACCAGCTTCCCTGCTTGCGTCCAAACCACCACACCAGCCCCAGTGTGGCGGTGTTCTGTTCTTTTTTCAGAACTCCTGGAACGGCGGTCAGGAAAAACGGTTGATTTGAAAAATCCCGCCGCCATTCGGCCCGTGCCAGAAATCCATCGGCAAATTTGTATTCACCAGTCAGCGTGGTTTCCTTGAGCGCCTGGGTCACACCTGAAAACAGGCCACCCCGGTCTGAGAGATATTCCGCTCGCCCGGCCAGTGCCAGTGCCGGTGTAAACTGGTAACGGGCATAAAGTGCGCCGCCTGTCACACGCGATGGAGCGGAAAAGGTCTGACTCCGCGAAATCACATAGTCAAATTCGCCTGCCAGTGTAAGCCGGTCAGTGGCATTCCAGGTCGCGTAGGTGTCGAAGATATGGAGTCGGCCACGTGGTACCGGATTCACAACATCCGTTGAAAGTCCGGGCTGGGTTGGCAGCGGTGAAACTCCTGGATTAAGCGACGGGGCGGTGTCGCGTGATTCAAGCCCGGTGTAGTAATTCACATTCCACGAAACCCGGCTTGTCGGTTTAAAATTGAGCAGCAATGCCTGGGATTTAAAGCCATTAAAATCTTCACTTTGATTGGCACCATTCACCAGCCAGTGGGTAACATTGAATTTGTTATTGACGGCATAATTGGTGCGAAACCCAAAGTGATAAAACGGCAGAAAGTTAAAGTAAAACGCCCGTGAGTAATTCATCTGATCTTTGGTGAAATTACTCTCGATCCCAAGCGCACTGACCCACTTTCCAAAGTCAACCGTGACGCCGTTGCCGACCGGAAACACATACGTGCCATAGGCTTGCAGAACTGGGCGATAGACTTGCGGGCGATTTTCATTAACCCCACTTCCCTGGAGCGTTTCAGTGGCCTGGCCATACTGCAAATCCAGGCGAACACCAAACCGGCGACCAGCTTTGACATCGGGCGCCCGTTCAACCACCAGAGTCGCCTGATTCAGGTTGAAACTGTTGCTGGTGACATCATTGGCACGCAGCAAGTTGATCCTTCCCGCTGGACGGTTGAAGTTATAGCCGTAATATCCATCCATCGTGAGATTGACAGTGGTTTCGTTCCAGAAATCCAGAACACTCCGGTCGGTGGCCGAAAGTTCTTTCACAGGTTCATCCTGGATTGATGGCTGAGGGGTATCCACGGTTGAAGAAGTCGGTTGAGCCGCTGCAACAGGCGCACCAGCTTTTTCAGACTCAAGCGTTTTAATGCGACCTTCCAGCCGATCCACAGTTTCCCGCAGGCGTTTCAATTCGGTTAATAGTTCAGCGCTTGTCGCCGAGGCGGCTGATTCGCTGCTTTTGGCCGTTGTGTGTTTTTCTTCGGTTGCGGAAATCGGGGGTTCCACGCTCGCGCGTTGAGCCGCAATTGGTGTTGTCCCAAACCAGCCGCAAAGCCAGATCAATCCGGCGAGTTGAATCAATGTGTGACATTTGAAAAAAAGGTTCATAAATTTTCAGCCCCTGAAAGCAGTGAAATCCTTCCAGTGAACCCCACCAGATCAGGGCAGCCTTTCTGAATGAACCTGAGCTTACTGCCTCCCATATAAAAATGGCGTAAAGGGTTTATAAAGAAACCATAAGGAGAGGGCTAAGGGCTGAAGAATCTGAAGAATCTGGGCTGGGGGCTAAGGGTATTGAACCCGCTGTCTTCCGCCCCAAGCCCCAAACCCCAAGCCCCGTGTTTCCACCTGAACTCAGTCTTTCTATTGCGCGCAAATCAGCTTTTACGGTATTGTTCCCGTTTTCCTCAAAAGCTCTATTTTGACTGTATCTGCCACTCTCTCCCGGCAGATGGTTTCCGGAGGTTTTCACCAAGTTATGTTACGTCTCATGACACGCTACAAGCGTTCCCAGAATCTCATTCTGGTGGGCATTATTGTGGTTCTTGCCGTCGGTATGTTTATTGCATACGGCACCCCCAGCGGCTGGAGCAATAGCGGCGGTCCCAAAGTGGTTGAACCCGTGGCTGATAGCACTGTGATTGCCGAAGTTGATGGCCGTGATATCACAGCCAAGGACTATGCTGATGGCATTCGCCGGTACCTGGCGATGTATCAGATGTACCGCTCTCAATCGCCATCTGCGGCGCTTCCCACCGACGTCAAGGGACTGCGTGACCGTGGCACCGACAAAGAACTCCTGCGCTCTCTGGTTCGCGATAAGATCATCGAAGCCGAAGCTGAACGGCTTGCCCTGACGGCAACCGAAGATGAACTGAGAGATCGGATCCGTGAAATGTATAGCCCCGATGGCAAATGGATCGGTTATGAAAAATTCAAACGGGCCATTGAACGCCAGGGCAGCACAGTCTATGAATTTGAACAAAGCCTGCGTCGGCAAATCACTGAAGACAAACTGCGTAAGTTTGTAACTGACGGTATTCAGGTGAGTTCACGCGAAATTGAAGAAAACTACAAACAATCCAACACCAAATTTCAGGTCACCTTTACCGTTCTTGAAGAAAAGAGCTATCTCGATAAAATTCAGGCGCCGACTGATCAAGAAGTCAAAGCCTACTTTGATAGCCACAAAGACGCCTTCCGTGCCACCAAAGACCAGCGCAAAATCCAGTACCTGTTTATTAGCCAGGAAAAAGCTGGTGAAACGGTACCGGTGACCGATGAAGAACTCCGCAAGGAATATGATCCTGAAAAACAGGTCAAATCCATCAAGGTCAAGCAGATTGTCCTCAATGTGCTGACCCCGAAGGATGAAGATACGGTGCGCACCAAGGCCAATGAACTGGTCAAGCGGGCTCGCGGCATTGATAACACACCAGCCGAAGATTTTGACGCCCTGGCGCGTGGAAACTCACAGGATACCGCCAGCGCTCCAAATGGCGGAGACCTCGGCCTGGTCGAACGCAGCAACGTGAAACCTGGCGATGTGTTGGAACAGGCATTTTCGCTTGAAGTCAACAAAGTCAGCGAGCCAATCCTGAAAAACAACAAGTTTTATATCTTCAAAGTGGCTGAAAAAACACCGAAAACCTTTGAAGAAGCCCGCGAAGCCTTGATGGCTTCGGTTCGGAACCGGCTTTCCTACAAACAGGCTTCCAAATTTGCCGATTCAGCCTTAAATGCCTTGACCCAGACCAGAGACATCCAGAAAGCGGCGGCTCAGGTGGCCAAGGAAATGAGCACCAAGGATAAAGCGGTCAACCCTCAGGATTTAATCCGGACGACGCCGTTCTTTTCAGCCGGTGATGATATTCCTGAAATCGGAAGCAATCCGTCATTTGAAGAATCAACCTCCACGCTGACAACCAAAGGCGATATCGGAAACAAGGTTGGCGTTCGTGGGGGATTTGCCATTCCACAACTGGTTGAAATCCGGAAACCCGGCGACCCGGCCTTTGAAGACGTCAAAGACAAAGTTGCGGAAAAAGCCAAAAAAGAAAAAGCGCTTCAGATGGCCTATGACGAAGCCAAAAAACTGATTGCTGAAGCCAAGGATGCCGCCGGATTGAAAGCAGCGGCTGAAGCCAAAGGACTCAAATTTGAAGAAGCCAAAGATATTGTGGCCACATCATCACTCAGTGGCCGGATATATCCAGCCGTCTATGGTGCGGCTGAAAAAGCCAAAGTTGGCGAACTGTTACCAACGCCGTTCTATAACTCCTTTGATTCCGCCACGATGATGGTCGCCGTGGTCGGTGTGACTGGACGCACAGATGCGGATATGACCAAACTGTCAGAACAGTCCAAAGGGATTGAAGAAAATCTTCGAAGCGCCCGGGCTGGAGCAATGTTTGAAGCCTATCTGGACGGCGCCAAACGCCGGTTGAAAGAGACTGGCCGACTGGCTGTCAATCAGGAACTGATCGAACGAATTTTGGTTACCCTGTCCCAATCTGAAGCTCAAGCACCTGCCCAACCGTAGTTCAAGGCTCAGCAACACTCTCACTCAAAAGGCTGGTCGGATGAAAATCCGGCCAGCCTTTTTTGGTGAAGAATTGAGAATTGAGAATTGAGAATGAAGACTGAAGAATTGAGAATGACCTGAATTTTGCCCAAAATAGGAACACCTTGCTCAAAGCTCAGTTCTATCCTTTATGTCCTTCATGTCTTTTATCCCCTTAAACCTTACGGCACTGGCAAAGACCTATCTCATTTGCCTGGAGCAGTTGAACCAACTGCCATTTTTTGTATTGACGGCTGCTGTTTAAATCACCACACTTTTCTTCATTCTTCATTCTTCATTCTTCATTCTTCATTCTTTTTATGTCACACGAACACAAATTCTTGATTGGCACATCCTGGCGAACGTCGCCGGAAGTCACTGAAATCCGCGCACCTTTTGATCAAAGCGTGGTGGGAATCACTTATCAAGCGACAGACACAGATGTTCAGGATGCGATTGTGGCGGCAGTTGAAGGATTTGACGCCATCAAGCACCTGGGCAGTTATGAGCGTTCAGCCTTGCTCAATCGCATTGCCTCCGGAATCACCGCCCGGGCTGAAGAATTAGCCCAAACCCTGGCGGCTGAAGCCGGAAAACCGATCAAAGCCGCCCGGGTTGAAGTCGAACGTTCGGCCTTTACCTTCTCAATCGCTGCCGAAGAAGCCCGCCGGATCAATGGCGAGTATCTTCCACTCGATTGGGCCGCCACTTCGGCAGGTCGCTTTGGGATTGTCCGCCGATTTCCGATTGGACCGATTACCGGGATTAGCCCGTTTAATTTCCCAATCAACCTGGTGGCCCATAAAGTGGCGCCGGCGCTGGCCGCCGGAAACTCAATTCTCATCAAACCCTCACCCCAGACTCCACTCACGGCACTCAAACTGGCTGAAATCGTCGAATCGGCTGGCGCACCGGCAGGAACACTGACCGTGCTTCCCTGCCCGATTGAGCACGCAACGCCCTTGATTACCGATGATCGGATTAAAATGCTGACCTTTACGGGAAGTGTTCAGGTTGGCTGGAAACTCAAAAGTCTGGCTGGCAAGAAAAAGGTGACGCTGGAGCTTGGCGGCAATGCCGGAGTGATCGTCCATTCCGATGCAGACGTGGAACACGCGGCCAATCGGGCAGTGATTGGCGGTTTTGGCTACGCCGGACAGGTATGTATTTCAGTCCAGCGGATTCTGGTCCATCGCCCGGTGTTGAATCGCTTTCTTGATTTATTTGTCCCTAAAGTGGAAGCGCTCAAAATCGGCAATCCGCTTGATGAAACCACTGATGTGGGACCGCTGATCAATGAAGCCGCTGCCGTCCGAGTCGAAAACTGGATTCAGGAAGCCGTAGCCGGAGGCGCGACCTGCCTGACGGGTGGTAAGCGTGATGGAAGTTGTGTCACACCAACGGTTTTGACAAATACAGATCCGGAAATGCGGGTCAATTGTCAGGAAATTTTTGGCCCGGTGGTCACGGTCGAAGGCTATGACGAATTTGAGCAGGCGGTTGAATCCATCAACGCTTCGCCGTTTGGTCTGCAGGCCGGGATTTTTAGCAATGATATGCGCGCCGTGCTCAAAGCCTATGAAACCCTTGAAATTGGCGGCCTGATCGTGGGTGACATCCCGACCTACCGCATTGACCACATGCCCTATGGCGGCGTGAAAGATTCCGGGTTTGGCCGCGAAGGTCTGAAATACGCGATTGAAGAAATGACCGAACCCCGCCTGCTCGTGGTGTGCCGGTGAAGAACTGGGGCTGGGGGCAATTCAAGGGATGAGGGATGAAGGATGAGGGATGAAAGAAAACCAGTTCTTCAGCCCGAAAATCTTCAGCCCTCAGC
>CAZXCE010000378.1:0-8103 GCA_964639175.1 uncultured Clostridia bacterium | reverse complement strand
TTCACCTCAGGTTGGAGATGAATCAGGTACATCGGAAAATTTGGGTAATGACAAGACCCGGAACCCGGAACCCGGAACCCTGGTTTTACAGTCCACCTTCGGTTTCACCAGCAATTGGCTCATCTTCCAGGTCAAAGTTATCTTCATATCCATCAGCGACTTTGATGTAGGCTTTTTCACGCAGGGATTTAAAGTACTCTTTGATCTTGGTCTTGCTTTTCTCAAAAGCCAGCCGGCTTGAGATTTCATTGGCAACTTCTTCAAATGGCTTGGCTTTGGATTCAACTCTGGATTCCAGTTTGAGAATCTGGAATCCCGCCGGCATTTTGAGGATTGACGTAAACTGGCCCGGCTTGATTTTGTCCACTTCGCGTTTCAAATCATCAGCCAGTTCACCGTCTTTAAAGGGAGGCAGTGCCCCGCACTTGGGTTTGGAGCCGCGCTTGTCATCAGAGTATTTTTTGACCACGGCGCAAAATTCTTTTCCAGCCCGCAGTTCCGCCATCGCATCACGAACCCGAGCTTCAGCATCTTTGAGCGTCTCAGCCGTGTAACTGACATAAATCTCGCTCAACACCATTTCCCCAGGCATCGAAAATTGATCTTTATGTTTGGCGTAATAGTCTTTCTTTTCGGCTTCGGTCAGTTTTTCAAAAATCGGGCCATAGACTTCCTGTGACATCAAGGACCGTTTGCGCAACTGATTGCGAAAGTTGCCTTTGATTTCGTCCATCGACAGGCCCTGCTTTTCCATCGCTTCCTGGCAGGCCGCCAGTTCTAAATTATTCTGTTTACACAACTCAATCACCGCCTGATTGACTTCAGGTTCGACGTTGATCCCGAGTTCATCCGCCCGCTGAGCAATCAATTTGTCATCAATGAGCGATGCCAGAATCCGCTTTTGCAGCTTTCCAAGCAGTTCCTCCTGCTTTTTTGGATCCGGAGTGATTTGCGGGAGTTCTTCCTTCAAGCGGCTTTCCGCTTTCTTGTACATCGAGCGGGTAATGATGTCGCGGTTGACACGGGCAATCGTCTGGTCAATCACCTCGGGCTCCTGGCCTCGGGCCGTGGGAGCCACAATAAAAGTCAGCGCCAGCACACAGGCGGTCAATGTTCGAGAGGATGGAATGAGTGCGTATTTCATAGCGTGCACAGTTTAAACCTTTCTGACGGTTGGAGATTCAGCTTCGGGCGCCGGCTTGAGTTTGGCCAGCACGGTGTGAATCTGGGCAAAAAATTCGGTATTGTTCGCAGATTTCACAGGATATTTGAAAAGACCGGAAGGTGAAAAGCTGACTTGTGGATTGGTGGTGACCCAGGCCAGTAATTGTTCGTGATTGATGCGGGCCCGGTCGCTAAATTTGAGCATCAACATGCCCTGTTCATAGTCAACGGAAAGAATTCCCATCGGCGAGGCTTCACGCCGCAACCGTGCATATTCAAAGAGGTTATCAACCTGCACCGGGCGTGGGCCATAGCGATCATCCAGCTCTTGCCCCAGAAGTTCAAGCGCTCGATCATCAAAGGCTGACGAAATCCGTTTATAGGTGCGCAACCGCTGGCTAATGTCGCCAATATAGTCTTCAGGAAGCCGAATATCGAGGTTGAGATTGATTGAGGTGTTGACGTCATCTTCAATCACCGTACCGCGCAATTCCTTCACCGTCTGCTCCAGCATCTGGCAATAGAGATCAAACCCGATGGAATCAAGATGACCGGATTGCTCGCCGCCGAGCATATTCCCTGCCCCGCGAAGCTCCAGATCAAGGGCGGCAATGCGAAAACCAGCGCCCAGGTCTGAAAATTCCCGAATGGCTGCCAGTCGCTGCCGGGCAATGCTTGTCAACTGGCCTTCGGGTGGAATCAGCAAATAGGCATAGGCGCGGCGGCTGGAACGTCCAACCCGTCCGCGAAGCTGGTACAACTGAGCTAATCCGTAGTTTTCGGCGTGATTAATGATGATGGTATTGGCCAACGGGATATCAATCCCGTTTTCGATGATCGTGGTACAGACCAGGATGTCCAGATCGTGCTGGACGAACTTCATCATGACTTCTTCAAGTTCTTTATCCCCCATCTGGCCGTGCCCGACACCGATGCGGGCACCTGGGACCAACCGCTGGAGCAAATCAGCCATGGTGAAAATGCTCTCAACCCGGTTGTGGACAAAAAACACCTGGCCACCACGCGCCATTTCCAGTTCAATCGCGCCTTTGACCACAGGTTCGGCAAACTGAGCGACCACGGTGTGGATGGCCAGTCGGTCGCGCGGTGGCGTTTCAATCACCGACATATCACGCACCCCGGCCAGCGACAGGTTGAGTGTGCGTGGAATCGGGGTGGCAGAGAGCGTCAGCACATCCACTTTGCGGCGTAACTGCTTGAGTTTTTCCTTGTGCGTGACACCAAACCGCTGCTCTTCGTCAATGATGACCAGCCCCAGGTCTTTGAAGGTAACGTCTTTCGAGAGCAACCGATGCGTCCCCACCAGAATGTCAACTTCGCCGCGTTCAAGTTTGGCAAGGGTCTCTTTTTGTTCTTTGGGCGTGCGAAACCGCGACACCATTTCAATCGTGACCGGGAACGACGCAAACCGCTCGCGAAAGGTCTTCCAATGCTGAAAAGCCAGCACGGTGGTCGGCGTCAGAACCGCCACCTGTTTTGACTCCATCACCGATTTAAACGCCGCCCGCATGGCCACTTCGGTTTTGCCAAATCCAACATCACCGCACAACAGACGGTCCATCGGCAGTGTAGATTCCATGTCGGCTTTGATATCACCGACACTGTTGGTCTGGTCAACCGTCAATTCGTAGGGGAAAGCTTCTTCAAATTCTTTTTGCCAGGGTCCATCCGGTGAAAAAGAGTACCCTTGAACCAGTCGCCGTTCGGCATAGAGTTTGAGCAACTCTTCGGCCATGTTGCGCATGGCTCGCTTGACTCGGGCTTTGGTCTTGGCCCAGCCAATGCCACCCAGTTTGTCGAGTGTCGGGGTGTGACCATCCGCACTGGAATATTTCTGAACCAGGTCCAGGCGCTCGACCGGCACAAACAGTTTGGCTTCATCGGAATAAACCAGGAGCACAAACTCGCGGGCGGGCATCCGGGAATCAACCTGGATTTGTTGCAGGCCGTGGAAACGCCCAATTCCGTGGTCAACGTGCACCACGAAATCGCCAATTTTCAAATCACGGAAATCTGAGAGAAAGCTGTTGATCGAGCTTTTACGGCGGGTTTTGGTCGGTGGCAGCAGGCGGACTTCTTCAGGCGATGCGGCCTGGTCAAACAATTCGCGCTCAACAATGAACTGTAACTGAGAGCAAGGAAAGGCAAATCCACCGCTGATCGTGCCAACGGTCACGACACAGGCCGCCCGTGCAAAAATCTCAGACGACGTCATCATCTTCTGCGGGTCAGGCAACAAGACCGACGGGTATTCATACTCGGTCAGCATATCCTGGATGCGTTCCGCGACCCCAAGTGACGGCATGACGAGCAAGGCCGTTTCGCCTTTCTGGCGCATTTCGCGCAAGGCGGTGACGAGTTGGGGAATGCGTCCGTGGAATTTGCGGGCGGGCTGGGTCGTCAAGCGGATATCTGGCTGGCGGCGGTCAAGCGGAAACAGAAAGATCGGCGTTTCCTCGGCGGTTTTGACTTCGATGCCGTCGAGCGCACCGACAAATTCACTATCCACAGTTGCGGCTTCTACGCCCAGGACACGAAACTCAACCCGCCGCAATTGCTCGACCCATCCCCGCAACCGCTCTGGTGAATGAATGAAGTACTCGGGCGACAGCACCAGTTCCCCCGCATCATCAGCCCCACGAAACTTTTGCCAGAGCTTTTTCTGATAGGAGGTGAGGGTTTGTTCAATCGCCACCGGCTCGTCAATCACCAGCAAGACATCTTTCAGGTAATCAAAAATCGAGCCTTCCAGCGGTCGCGCCAGCGGCATGAGGTATTCCCAATCGGCAAACTGGTCACCACGTTCAGCGGCTTCAAGTCGCGGCGTGAGTTGATATTGATACCGGTCGTCTTGCCAATGCTGGCGCGCAGCTTTGCTCCAGGCGACAAAATCGCTTTTGACGGTTGGTAACTCGTTCATCGGCAATATTTGACACTGGTTGCACTTCTTAATGGAGCGCTGCGTTTCAATGTCAAATTCGCGAATTGATTCCAGCGTGTCGCCAAAAAACTCCAACCGGTACGGATTTGGATTGGCGGGTGAAAAAATATCGAGGATGCCGCCTCGGAGGCTAAATTCCCCAACCTGAACCACCGGTTCGCGGCGGTAATAGCCGACTTCGCCGAGCATCGAAACAATGTCATCAAGCGGGTACTCTTCATTGACATCGAGCGTCAGGCTGACCAGATCAAGCTTGCTTTGTTCCAAAATCCGTTCAATCAGGGCCCGGGCAGGCAGCAAATACACCCGGCCTTTTCCTTCGGCCATATGCGTCAACGTCAAAGCGCGGGCTTCGAGCACCTCCGGATGCGGCGGCATGCTCTGATAGGGGCCACCTTCGATCACCGGAAACACCGCCACGCCGTCATCTTCCTCAGATTGAGGTGACAACCCGTTGACAAGTTGGGTGAAATAGCGGATGTCGGCTTCAATCGCTTCTATGTCTTCTGAAGTCGGCAGCACATACACGACTCGTTTTTTGGAGATGTATTGAATGAGCGCAATCGCCAGGGCACGGGCGCTCCCGATCAAACCGGAAAGCACAACCACGCGCCGTTGCTCACGGAGCTGAGAGAGAAAAGCCTGACCAGCCGGATCCGTCGCCAGATCATTAAACAGTGCGGGAAGATGATGAGTGGTGGATGAAATAGGCACAACCTTGAGTTTAGGGGTCAGGAGTCAGGGGTCAGGATTGGAAAATCTGAAAGAACTCAGACCGAAGGAATTGATTTTCCAATGGTTTTTCTCATTCTGAGAAAAATAACCTGTTACTCTGAACAACCTGATCCTTTCAAAATCCTTGAAACAATATCCGTCGTTGAGACGCCGGGGACAAAGGGGAGTGAGCGAACCAGACCGCCAGCGGCTTCGACTTCTTCACGGCCAATAATCTGGCTGAGATCCCAGTCGCCGCCTTTCACCAGCACATCTGGCAACAGCGCCACAATCGTGGAGCGTGGATCGAGATCATCAAACACGACGACAAAATCAATCGCTTCAAGCGCGGCGAGGACTTCGGCGCGTTCGTCCTGATTGAGAATCGGACGGCTGGGGCCTTTGAGTTCGCGCACCGCCCGGTCACTGTTGATCGCCACGATGAGTGCATCCCCAAGGGTGCGGGCTTCAGCCAGGTATCGAACGTGCCCCGGATGGATCAGATCAAAGCAGCCATTGGTAAAAACCACGCGTTTGCCAGCCGCCCGAAGTTGAGCGCGATGCCCGACTAAATCAGTCAGTGAACAGACCTTGGCACTGGCTGCAAAGTGTTGTGGGCCTGCAGTCGTCATGTCGAAATCTCCTGAAAGTGATGAAAAACAGCTATTTTAGATGGTTTTACGCCGCACTGTCAAGCGCAACCCACAACTTTGGGGTTCAGGGTTTGGGGTTCGGGGTTCGGGGGTTTTTGAAAGGACGAAAGGGACAAAAAGGACAAAAAGGACAAAAGGATAACCAGTACTTGAGAAACTGAGGAAGAGATAATCCCAACGAAATCAGGTTCCAAGGTTCAGTCATTTTCTTTCGTCTTTTTTGTCCTTTCCGTCCATTTGGTCTTTTCCCCCTCCCTGTTCGTTTACTGGTCACCAATCTGGGAAAATTCAGCAGCGCCAAACACGGCCTCGGCGTGGCGATAGAATTTGAACTCCAGCAAATTGTTGAATGGATCCTGGAGAAAGAACGTCCGGTGTTCGAGTGGCATGCCTGGAAAGCGGACCTTTGGTTCCTGATAGAACTTCAAGTGATGCGTTTGGGCCCGTTCGAGCATGGCTTCCCAGTCGGCTTCGGCATCGAAGATCAACCCGAAATGGCGTGGATAAATGCCACGTTGTTCAGGGAGTTCATCGCTGGTTTTGTGGGCGACGATTTGATTGCCGCCTAGATTGAGGATGAGCGAAACCGGGCTTTCGCGTCCGATCTGGCACCCTAAGCCATCACGATAGAATACTTTGGCCTGTTCGATGTCCTGAATTGGAAAAGCAAGATGAAAGCGAATGTGCGTCATATCACTCCTTCGGAAAAAGTTCAGAGTTCAAGCTTCAGCGTGCAAGAACCTGCCTGAAAAATTCCAGATATTTTAACCACGGAAAACACGGAAAACACGGAAAAAATCAAATACTTACCTAATCCAATGTCTCAGGAAACTTATGACAGGGTACTTAAAGCTTGAACTCTGAATCCTCAATCGGCTGGCTGAATTTGAGGATGGGGGTGCCGTCTGGCTGCAGTTGGTATTCCCAATATTCGCCGGGACAGACCTTTGATTCTATTTTGGGCAACGTGACTGGAAGTTTTCCGGCTGGACTTTTTTGCTGGAGTTCCTTGAAGTGCAGAATCAGTTGAGTGCGTTCGGTTTCAAATTCCAGGCGAGCAATTTGGCCGAAAGGGTTATAGATTGGCCAGGTTTGTTCGTGCCATCGGTTCCAGGCAGGGAGCTTATTGTTGATTTCTATCCGATCAACATTTGTCCCCCAGCAAGGATGAGGAACATGCGCAACCTGCCATTCCAACTCATTTATGTAAATTTCAGATCGATTCAGTGCGCATAACCAGAAAAAAGGCCAAATACCATTTGCAAAATATTGTCCATGTCTTCCCAATAACAACTGAGGAGAAAAAAACGAATAACAATTAGATTTCTTTTTTATAAAGCGCAGGTATTTCCATAAATCAACCGCCTGCAGTTCCTTCCAATTTGCCCGATAATCAAATTCTGAAATCCGTGACTTCCATTGAGCAGGAATAAAGTCCAATTCCCTTACCATCTGTACTAAAAAGGTTTGATATTCAAGGGCAATTGCTCTAGCCGATATTGAGGGATAGGCTCGAAAGGTTTCAATCAAAACCCAGGCGGTTTTAAGCGACCGGAAGGCTGAGTCCCTGTCCTTCTGCTTGATTTTCAGTAGCGTATCTAACAGAAGCAGGCCAAGTGCTTTGGAATAAACAACTTCAAATCCTTCATTGATACCCACTTCATTGAACCTTACTCGTAATTTTGGTGCATTTTGATCAGCCTGAATATGGAAACGATTCACAAATTCCTGCTGGCCATCAATAAATGGTTTAAATCCTAACAAGATCTCTTCCTTATCAGAGAGTGTCGCCTGATGGAAAAAATACTCTGGGTTGAAATACAGGTTCTGACCAGAGATGTATATTGCATCATCATAAACGCCAAAGGCTCGCTCCTTCTCACCCCATTCGCGCATCATGCGGGCGGTTTCATTTTCTTCGACTGATGCCTGCTGGTCTGCCAGTTGTTTGACGTTTGGAACCAGATCCTTGAGCCTTTGTTTGATCTCAGCTTCTTTACGAGCGGCCAGCATCAACACACTGGCATACAGCGTTACATAAACACACACCACCACAATCAGGCTCACGAGGCAAAACCGCAGGATTTTTCGCCGTGGTGAACTCACGAGTTCTTTTTCAGCTTCCGCCATAGGGTTCCCCTTCTTAAAAGCAGACATATCAAGCAGTAACAAAAGTTACGAGACTCTTTGTTCTAACTTCAGACTGCCCAAAAACATCACAACCAGCTTGAAATACCTGGGTGGCAGGCATCTGGGTTTGACTGTAACAAACCGTTTGGGAAAAATTTGGAGTTTCATTTTTTCGGCTGAACCGCTAGCATACACCATCTTTTTTCCCCCTCCACAATTACAGCACATTCAAAAAACAAATGAAGAATTTTGAATGAAGAATGAAGAATGATCTAACTGCTTGTTTTGCAGTGAGATGGCTACTTTATTCCTCATCATTCATCATTTATCATTCGTCTCAACGAGGTCGTGTCAAGAGACTCGGCCCTCAAGGGCCAAGCTTGAGTCGTGTACCCACGACGCTATCCTAGCGGATAGCCGATGTCGGTAGACTCATTCAAGTTTCACTTGACCAGACCCCCGTGCAAATCACGGGAAACG
>CAZXCE010000377.1:0-8110 GCA_964639175.1 uncultured Clostridia bacterium | reverse complement strand
GGGTTGGATGTTCCTGATCCAGTGATCGAACCAGACCTTGAAACGTGGTCCAGATTTGGGGCAAATGGCGGAGCACCTCAACCAGACCAATCACACTCACTGGCTCCATTGGCAAAAGTGGAGAAAGGCCAAGCTCACGGAGCGCCCCACCACCCATTCCGTAAAATTGAGGAGAGGGTATTGGCTCAGCCGTTGAAAGCTGTCTCAAATGATGAACCAGGTCAGCGGCATGCATATCGCCGGAGGCTTCCCCAGCCACCATCAAGATTTTGGGCGGTAAAGCGGTGCCGGAATTACTCATGAGCGGCTGTTTTCTGGAGCAATCCGGTGGTTGAATGATCCTTTGGATCGCCAACAATGGCGACCTGCCCACCATAACTGCGGACAAATTCCCGTTCTGGCACGGTTTCAGTCGTGTAATCAGTCCCTTTGGCGTGTACATCAGGCCGCAAGGCTTCGAGCAGTGGATGAACGGTGAGCGTATCAAAGATCGTCACGAAATCCACACAGGCCAGGGCCGCCACGATTTCTGCCCGTTCGATATCGGGCATCACCGGGCGACCGGCACCTTTGAGCTGGCGCACCGCCTGATCTCCATTAACACCAACCACCAGAATTCCACCCAGTGCCTTGGCGCCTTGCAAATAGCGGATGTGACCAACGTGAATCAAATCAAAGCACCCGTTGGTCAGGATGATTCGATGTCCCTGGGCACGCAGGCTCGCTACCTGGGAAACCAGATCGGTCATAGAAATCAGTTTCTTCATGGTTTGGGAAATTTCCGACACAGACTTTCTCCAAAAATATATGGACAGCTCGCTCTCACATTCCATATGGTGTAACGTACAGCCGAAAGCGGTTACCCTTTGACCAGTGTGAGGCTTGACTCCTCGGGATATTTTCGTTTTAAAGGCTTTATTTTCGCATTTCTGATAGCCAGACACTTTTATTTGCCGGCGATGACGCTTTCAGGCACGAGAATTGTATGTCAAAAGGGGAGAGTTCTTTGGAACAGTGAGGATGTTATGACACAACGACAGATTTTTACAGGTTTCATTCATTTGCTGCTTCTGGGCACCCTGGTAGCCAGTGCAACTCCCCAGGCACTGGCGGCTCAATCCCAGGAACAGGTAACTATTTTATTTCAGAACAAGGATAAAGACAAAAATAAGGATAAAGACAAAGACAAACCCAAAGACAAGGCGCCGGCCCAAAATTTCACCAATCAGGATATGGGAAAACAACCCCGGTTTATTCCCAAAGTCCCAAAACAAAACCCAGAACCGCCCCAAAACGATCCACCTAAGGATAAGAAAAAGGGCTAACTCCGTCACCAATCGAACTCAAGCCACCGGGCATCCTCTCTCAAACAGGGGATGCCCGGTTTGCTTTTTGCTGGCAGCCACTTGTTTTCCAGCCTGTTTTTGCCTGCTTTCTGATTTTAATAGTGCTTGACAGCATAAAAAGCTTCTTGTACTCTCGGCACGTCTTTGTGAAGCATCATTTCTTCCAATAGTTTTGTTCGTAAGGTAGTCCCGATTTGTCCCCCTCCATAAGCACGCAGAAATGAACCGCTTGTTCAGGCAATAAATTTGCTTGAAGAGCGGTCTTTTTTGTTTTTTTGCCCTGGAAGATCAGGTTGGGAATCCACACCTCATAGCTTCAGTTGTATGCAGTTACCTCCCAAGCAATCTGCACTTCGACTGGGCCTGAAACCAACAGGCTGGCGGCAGAACCCTGTCTTTACACCGACATATCTTGAAACCTAAAATAATTGATTTACCTACGTTTAGGAGGAAGTGTTACACAATGCGTACCAGAGGAAAAGTGAAATGGTTTAATAACAGCAAGGGCTATGGATTCATCGAACAGCCAAGTGGCAGCGACGTGTTCGTCCACTATTCGGCAATTCAAGAAGATGGCTATAAGTCGCTTGTTGAAGGCCAAATGGTTGAGTTTGAAATCACCGAAGGACCAAAAGGGCCACAGGCTGAAAACGTGATCAAACTCTAATTTTTCATTTGGTTTGTATACCAATTTTTTCCTTTTTGCGTACCCCTCCAAACCCATTTTGAGGGGTACTTTCATTTTTAGTGAACGATTGTTTTTTTTCTTTTATTTGGCTGAATTTTTGTTACTTTTCTTTGAACTGTTCATGTTTGAATTGTTCAAACAACGGCTTTAACCGGTTGCGCTGGTATTTGCCAGTTGAGGTCACCGGAATTTCAGTCCCCCAGACCACGACTTTGGGTGACTTATGAAATGGCAAATGCTGACGAGCCGCAGCCAGAATGGTCGCTTCATCCAGAGTCACGCCGTCCTGGAGTACCACATAGGCACCTACTTCTTCGCCATACCAGAAATTCTCAAATCCCACTGCCAATCCACACTTCACGCCGGGAATGTGGTTTAACACTTCATCAATTTCAAAGGGAGATAAATTGATTCCTCCCCGGATAATCAATTCTTTTATGCGTCCAGTGATGAAGAAAAAGACGCGCCCCTGGTCATCAACGGCTGAAAATCCCTCATCACCGCTGCGGAACCATCCATAAGTAAAGGCAGCTTCGTTGGCATCTGGCCGATTGAAATAGCCTTCCATCACGGTTGGACCACAAATCACGATTTCACCGCGCGTGCCATGGGGCACTGGATTGCCAGATGGGTCGTGAATTGCCATTTCGCATCCCGGCAAGGCGACGCCAATTGAGGGAAAGCCGAAATCACACATCCAGTGCCGATGTTCTTCAGGGGTCAATTCAACCGGAAGCATCGAGGAATAGCAGGTGGTTTCACTTAACCCGTACCCGTGCAAAATCCGGACCCCAAAGGCATCTTCAAATGTCTTGCCCAGTTCAACCGTGAGCGGACCAGCCCCACAAATAATGTGTGCCAGCGAGCGAACTTTGTCAGCCTCAAACAGTTCGGGTCGCTCCAGTAAAAAAGCCAGCAATGTCGGCACGACGCTCACCACCCGGACCTGCTCAGCCGCAATTCGCTCCCAAAAATGATCGGTATGAAACCTGGCATTGAGAACCGTTGAGCCTCCAAAATACATCGGGGTTAAGAGCGTCACGACCAGCCCGTTGACATGGTGAATTGGTAAGACACACATGGTCCGATCTTTGGCTTCAAGGTGATTCCACATCGCCAGCGTATGGGCGTCAGCCAGCAGATTGGATTGCAGTAACACCACGCCTTTTGGGGCGCCAGTCGTCCCGCTGGTGTACACAATCAGCGACTCATCCTGGGCTGACGGCGCCTCAAATTCAGCCTCCACAGATTGAGCCTCATGCCAGTTCACGACACCATCAACCAGATCACCGGTCAATTGCACCACGTGCTCAATGGCAGGGATTTCCTGAGCCAGACTCAAGGCCAACCCGGTAAATTGAGGCAATGCCAAAATGACCCGGGCCTGAGAGTTTTCAACAATGAATTTTCGGCGGTCAGCATCTTCGGTCATATTGACCGGCACCAGGCAGGCACCGAGATAGAGAGCTGAGAAGTAGGCCACCACCGTCTCAGCATGGTTGGCAGCATAGGTCGCCACCCGGTCACCACGTCGCACACCTAATCCAGCTAACAATGCGGCACCGGCTCGAACCCGTTCTCCGAAAACACCATAGGTCAGTTCAGTTCGGTTTCCAGCCGTGTCATAGCTAATCAAATACACCGCATCGGGTGAATGTGCCACGCGATAGTCAACCATCACTCGAAGCGTGTCGAAATGCAGATCAAGTGGTGGGTTGTGACGAAATTGCTGAGCCTGTTGAATCTTTTCGGTAATTGAAGTCATAAGAAGCGAAGGAGCGAGGGAGCGAAGGAGTGAAGGAGCGAAGGAGCGAAGGAGCGAGTTCTGACAACAGTCTGTCACCCACTAAACTCTTTGGTTGAGACTATTTCACGATTTCGCTCGTCACTATTGCACTCAATTATCAATTCCACTGGGCCAGGGCACGGCGCGCCTGCCCAATATATTCCTGAAGGATTTTAAAATTCTCATCTTCTGGACATTTGGCACAGTACAGCGTCAGGTCGTCAACCGCCTGTGACCAGTTTTCAAGGCGTAACTGGATGACGCCCCGGTCACGATATTCAGTCCACCATTCAGGCTGCACGAGCAAAATCATCTCGATCACCTGAAACATGAGCGGCCAGTTTTCATCATTGATATAGATGTTTTTCAGATTGGTCAGCATTCGTCCAAGAAGCTGACGATGGGTAACCGCCCGCAAATACTCAGGCTTCATCTGAGCAGATGAACCATAAACCTGCGCCAGTAATCGTTGACAGTCTTCAGGGTGAATAATTTTTCCGTCATGAAAAGGGTCAAGCAGTATTTCCCCCTCCGGTGACGTGTGACGGACCAAAAAATGCCCTGGCATCCCAACCCCTTCGGCGTGGAGACCCAGACGGCGAGCCACCTCGATAAACACCACTGACAGCGAAATTGGAATGCCCAGTCGCCGCTCCAGCACATCGTTTAAAAAGCTATTCCGGGCATCGTAATAATTATCCATATTCCCGGTAAACCCAGATTCCACAAAGAGATAACGGGCGACTTCAGCCGCCTGCTCAAGTGTTGAATGCAGGGTGGCCAGGCGTGGCCGAAGGGTTTCGGCCAGTTGCGCCAGCTTTTGTAACGAGGGTGCTGGATCCAGATCAGGATAGGCAATGCCCGCAATCTGCAATGCCGCTTGAGCCAGATCCAGTTCGGCTTCCGAAACGCTCACCAGTTTTTTAAATGTGGTGAGGTGTGGTTCAACTTCTGCATTAACCAACGACTTTTTCATGGTGTCCCTGGCTACTTTGACCCAACAGGTTCACTGTTTTTATCCGGCAAAACAGTGGCGGAGTTTGAATGACGAACGACACCTGTTTCATCAACATAGAAACAATCGTCACCCGTCCGGTTTTGACCTTCCTTCACGGCTGGAAAGGCAACCACCGAATAGCGGGTCAGCTTTCCATCTGCATCGCGCTCAAGTTTGATTGGACCCAGCAAGTACCCAAACCGGGGAGTTTTTTGCATATTCACAACGTCACTTGCCAGAAGGCTGGAACCATCGGCTCCAGTTTCCCCAAGCACCGCCAGATTGTCTGTATATTCACCCTTTCCCTTGCCTGACTGGTACAGGTTCATGGCCGTATGCAGGTCGTGCAGGACAAATCTGGTTGACATGGAATTGTTCATACGAGCCGTTGCCAGAACCTGCATTGCAAGCACTGACGGGATCGCCGTCATCGCCCGCTTCATCACATCAGCCGGGACCGTTGCGTCCATAAACACACCCTGGTCATCATGTTGCAGGTGAATAAACTGGGCCATTGATGGCATCTGACTTAACAGTTCCAGGACTCCTGGCGCCGCTTCTTTTCGAATGCCCTCTAACATTGCCTGTTGAAATTTCTCGGAAATGTAGTAACTGAGCATTGAGTTCTGTGGTGCCTTTTGCCTGAGCGCCGCAAACGAAGGATTTTTTTCCAGTGTTTGACCGGCAGCCCGGCTATCAATCACCCACTTCACATCGCTGGCCCGGCCAATGACCAGCATATCTTCAATAAAAGAAAGTCCAACTTCTTCGATTTGAATGATTTCAATGTCTTTGTAGGTCTCGCGGGTTGGCCCAGGTTTTTTCTCAGCCGCATCGCCTTCTTTCTTCTCAGCCGCCGCCAGCTTCAAGAGTTTATCAATACCGGCTTTCACCATGCTGGGGTTACTCAACACCATAAAGCCAGCCAGCCGGGCATCTTTCGGGAGGTCTGAGGAACCGGGGTTTTTGATCAACTGACTCACATCACCGACATTGATAAACACACCATGCTCACCACTGAACCCAGCCAGAAATTCATCTCGGATTTTAAACCCAGCCATGGCTTCACCCTGGGCAATAAAGGCATCTGGCGGTGGCTCATCTTTTTTACGCGGGAGCGCCCGAATGGCTTCCAGGACTTCATCATAAAATCGCAGGTGATTAAACCCAAACGAAACAAAGAGTTGCGCTGAGTCTGGTGCCAATGCGGCCCCGCGCAACGTCAGATCTGGCGCATCAGCCAGAACCGGTAATAACCCTTTGCCCTTCCGATCAATCGCCACATACAACCGCTGCCGAAACTCAGTTTCAGTCATTCCAGCCGCCAGCCCAATCCCACCTAAAGAGGGCAGCCCAAGGTAATTTCCAATATTACTCAGCGCTACATCTCCCGCCGATGGTTCTTTTTTGACAGGCTTGCTGCCCTTTTTGGCAGATGGAGGCGTTTTGAAGGCTTCGATTCCGGCGTTGATGAGTTCACCAATGATTTTGGTGTTCACATAAGCAAAAAGTGTCTGGGGTGTGCCAACCCGCTGGCGAATCGTTGCAAAATCGGCGCTGGCATTGAGCGCGGCACCGGTTTGTGGCGCCACCGTTGAAACCACTGATTTCACCATTGGCAACATTCCAAAGGCCAGAATTTTCCCCATCTGGACGTACGCCACCGGCTGTTTCTCGGTATAGGTCATGATTTTTGTCTTGCCAACCATCACTGTTGTTGGCTTTGCCATACCTTGTTTTTCAACCAGTCCAGCAAACGCCACCCGGATTTTATCGGCGCTTTCCACGGTCGGAGGCTCTAAAAACACCACCAGTTCAGGTTCCGGCGAAGGTGATTTCGCCCCTGGTTTGGCCCCTTTAGGTGGAGCGGCAGGTTTTGGCATCCGCACGGCAACCGCCACTCGGGTATCACGCAACGTGGCTTTATCAGGGAGGCCCAGAGCAGCCAGAAATGTTTCATACTGCTGAAGTTGGGCAAATTCAGGCTTATCTTTGAGCAGGTTGCGAATTTCTTCTGATTTGATAATCGTGTCCAGAGTATCAATTACAATCTGAAGGTTGGCTAATTCAACAAAAACAAATCCATCTGACGGCACCATCCGTGCCAGTGTGGTTGGGTCATCAACCGCAGCCGGCACGGTCGCAGAAAGTTTATTGGCAGGGGTTTTGGAACGGCGTGGGGCGTTTTGAGCAAACGCAGGAACAACATTGGCAACCATAATGATCAAAACAAGCCAGGTCATCAGGCAGCCCTGCAGCTTTGATTGGCGCAGGTTCAACATAAGCCACCTCAGTTTTTCGATTTTTCAGCACACCAGGTCAATGTCGAGGAAATTGGCGACCAAACAGAATCCGGTGAAGTTGGAATTGAATTGGGCCTTGGGGTCAGAGTGCTGGGTGTTGGCAATTTGTGAATGCAAGATGTTGAGCAAAACAACATCCTGATGTGATGGCGAAGGGATCAAACACTTGAAACAGAAACAAATTGGTGAGGTACAGGTGCAGATTCATCCAGATGAACCTGCGGTCAATATCCGCCACCATGGAGCGTGCGGACAATATCTCGGGCACATTCGGCAATCCCGGCATAATTTCCATTGGCAATATGGCCAGGTTGAAACAGGCTCTCTCGAATCCCAACCACGGTCGCACCAGCCGCAAAGTAATTATTGAGCGTTTCAACCGTGATTCCACCGCCAGCCATAAAATTGACTTCTGGTAGTAATTCGTGCAACTGCTTGACATAAGCAGCGCCGCCAAGCAATCCGACCGGGAAAATATTGACCAGTGGCACGCCAAATGAAACAGCCGAAATGATTTCGGTGGGCGTGGCGGCACCTGGAATCGCAAACACATTGTGGGAACAGCAAAATTCGATCAGGGACGCATTGGTGTGGGGTGCCGTAATGAACTGAGCATTGGCTTTGATCACCCGGTCCGCCATTTCCACATTGGTGATGGTCCCCCCGCCAATCAGAACCCGTTCGCCAAATTTGCGGCGCAGATCAGCAATCACCCGAATCGCGCCAGGAGCTTGATATGGGACTTCAATAATTTTAATGCCCCCCATAATCGCAGCTTCAGCCGCTTTGAGCGCCAGATCAGCCGAAGTGGCTCGCAGGATTCCGACCACCCGGTGTTGTCGAAAGAATGCCAGTTGCTGCTCAAATAATGGGTTCATAACCGGAAAGGTTAGCGGAATTGGGGTTGGTAAGTAATCGCTGGTGCCTGGTTTTTGGTTCTTGGTTCTTGGTTCTTGGTTCTTGGAAGGTATTGGATCCCAAGTACTAAGC
>CAZXCE010000376.1:0-8120 GCA_964639175.1 uncultured Clostridia bacterium | reverse complement strand
CGGGTTCCGGGTTCCGGGTTCCGGGTTCCGGGTTCCGGGTTCCGGGTTCTTCGAACCTCCTGATCACGAAGAGCCAGGCACACATCGTCTTTCGATTTCATTGTTTTTGGCTGATTTCACGGCACTTGGCACAACCTGAACCACGCGTCTGGTCTTTTGAGACGCGGGTTCGGGTTCAAAGTGCCGCTGTTTTTTATGAAGCTTTCTGAAATTGCATCTCAACTCAACTGTACCATTGAAGGTGACCCGACGTGTGAAATCACGGGCGTCGCCGGGTTGGATGAAGCGGGACCGACGGATTTAGCTTTTCTTTCGAATCCACGCTACACTCCAAAACTGCAAACAACTCACGCCGCAGCTTTAATTTTAAGCCAAACCGCCTCGGTGAACTGGAGCAGGCCCATCCTCCGGGCACCTGATGCCTATCTGGCCTTTGCCAAAATCCTGGGTCTGTTTTACCAGCCGCCTGACCTGGCCCCCGGTATTCACCCAACCGCAGTGATTGCCGCCACGGCCCAACTTGGACAGGATGTCCGGATTGGCGCCCACGTTGTGATTGGGGACCAGGCACTGATTGGTGACCGGGTGACCATCCATCCAAATTGTACGATTTACCCTGGTGTCAAAATTGGTGAGGACAGTTATCTCCACTCAAATTGCGTGGTTCGGGAATTTGTTGAAATCGGCCCTCGCTGTCGGCTGCAAAATCAGGTAACCCTCGGGAGTGATGGCTTTGGCTATGCCCGGCAGGCAGATGGAAGCTGGTACAAAATTGTCCAGTCGGGTCTGGTGATCCTTGAAGCCGATGTTGAGATTGGCGCAGGGACTCAAATTGACCGGGCCAGCATTGGCGAAACCCGAATTCGACGGGGTGCCAAGATTGACAACCTGGTTCAAATCGGCCACGGTTCAACCGTCGGAGAAGACACATTACTCTGTGCCCAGGTGGGGCTGGCTGGCAGTACTACCGTTGGAAATCGGGTGACGCTGGCGGGTCAGGTCGGAGTGGCTGGCCACCTGACGATTGGCGATGGGGTACTGGCCACGGCCCAAAGCGGCATTCCGAATTCGGTCGAACCTGGAAAACGGGTCTCAGGCTACCCGGCCATTGAGAACCGGCAATGGTTAAAGGCATCTGCCATTTTTCCCAAATTGCCAGACCTGCTCAAACAACTTCATCAACTCCAAGAGCGGGTTGCCACCTTAGAAAATCAGATTCAATCAGTTGAAAGTAGTGAACGAGTGAACGAGTGAATGAGAAACACGACCGGATCTCAACGGTTGACAGAAACATCAAGGCATTTCACGACTTCGCTCTTTCCCTACCTTGCTCACGGTCAGCTACCCCAAGGAGTCTTGCTGTATGCCCGAACCAGAAAATCGATTTCCCGAAGAAGAACAGCCCAAACGGAAGCGGACGCTCGCCGGGGAATTAGCTTCAAAATTGGCAGAACTTGGAGATGAAGATATCTCAGCCGCCATTGACGGGTTAATGTCCCCGTCTGGCGCCTATGCGGCGGTCACACCACAGGAACGGCTGGCTCATGATCGTCAAACCGATGCGGAACTGAAGGAAATGTTTAGCAATATCGTGCTTCAATTTTTGGAGCCAGTTGGCTATGCCATTCGTCAGTTGACCGAAATTGTCCCCCAGGCCGCCACCAATCCCAGTCTCATGACCACGATTCGGGGCACCATTGATGCCTGTACTGGCTCATTAAAACCGCTTATCAATGCAGCAGATACAATTAAATACCACGATATTTATGATGTTTTGAAGGCAATTGAACGCCCACTGACTGATATTCAACAAGGCAAACGCAAAACCCTGACCGAACGAGACGCCAAAAATTTAAATCGTGATTTTACTGAACTCACCCGATTGATTCAGCAGAGCCTCGGCCAGGAACCCCAAAGTTTGCAATCGCAACAAGGGAGCGAAGTCAAAGAACGGTTCCGAACAGCCAGTAATTACTTGATTTCAGAGATGTTGCCTTACTACAAAGATGTCAGCCCGGCAGATATTCAGAAGATCCACGCTGCCGGGATTACTCGACTCAACGATCTGGTCATGGCGTCGGCTCAGGAAATCTCGGTGGCTTCAAGCGTTTCAGTGGAATCGGCTGAGCACATTAAACTCTGTACCTTTCGGGCGTTAATGAATACCCAATCACCGGCTCAAGGAGTGACACCACCAGCCCGTTCAGCCACTACCACGGCGCCATCACATCCCCCGATGGCTGCCAACCTTGGCTCATCGTACCCACCTCCAGCCGGCCCGATTTCAGCCCACCTCCCCTCGATGGACGCAGCCCTCGAAGCTGAAGCAGCCCCAACCCTGCCAGAGATGCCCCCAATTGAAGCATTGCTGGGCGGAACCAGCTCGATTCCAACCCATTTCTTTGAACCAGCAGCCAATCCCGGCGAACAGGAACGACTGCTGGCCACACTCGAAGTTATTAAGAAGAGTGTTTCAACCTATAGCCAGTCGGCGACAAATTTAAACGTTGAACTTGAACGCACACATCGTGCCTTGCTGAGCCTGCGAGTCGAGCGCGAACGGATGCGGAGCGAACTCGAATTTCATCGCGAAGAACTCAAGCAATTTTTTGAACAGGCGGGCACCGAAACAGAAGAAAATCAGGATGTTCTGGCAGTTCACAAAGCCATGGTGACCTCGTTGCGCCAGGTCACTGAAATCATTGTGTTTGCAATGAAGAAAATTGATATTATTTACACCCAAATGGAAGATTCCGTGCGAGATGTACGCGATTTGGAGACCGACCTCGTTGAGCTGCGCCGGAAACGGCGAAGCCCCCGCGTGGGACGTTCACGTCAACCCAACCTGGAAGGCGATAGTTAATCAGTATGGGGAAGTTTGTGAACTGAAGGGTTGAGCGTGAAGAATGAACCGGGGGTTATCATTCTATTCGCTTGCGATTCTTTCAGACTCCCTCTGGTCATCCTGTCTTTTTGTCATCTTGTCTTTTTGTCATTTTTGTCCCTTTTTTGGAGGAACCGTGTTTATGGGCGAGGAAAAGAAACCCTCATTTCGAGTCAGTGACCGCCGCTTATTTAATTCAGACGGCACACCTCGGGAAGCACAAGAAAATCTAGAGGCTGGTGCGAGCGATACCAGTTCAACTTCAGCTTCAGTTTCACCAGATGCACCAACCCAATCAATTTCCCCTCCGATTCCCCCCTCGGCATCAATTCCAGTAACACCTGAGCCTGAATTTGATGAACCAGTCGAAGACCCCCGGTTTTCTGATTTCATTTTGAGTTTAGCCGGTCAGGCCATGATGTGTCTGGGGATGGTCAACCCTGGCTATGGCCAGATTGAAGTTGACCTTGGAACGGCCCATCATTTGATTCAGGTGCTCGATATGCTCGCAATCAAGACCCGAAACAACCTGGCACGCGAAGAGTCTCACGTCCTCAATGAAGTATTGCACAATCTGAAAGAGCGATTTGCCGCCATGACGGGAGAACCTCTGGAATGAAGAATTGAGAATGGAGAATTGAGAATACCATTAACCCATTTTATCAACTTGAGTTGCGACGTCTCTCAATTTAACTGGCCCTTGCACCAAAACCTGGATACATCGCTGTCATCTGATGACTCACCTTGGGGTACAGATTTTTTCCGGATGACTTCTTAACACATTTTCTTCATTCTCAAGTCTTCATTTTTCATTCAAAAAGCTATGGATGTCACTTTTTTGGGAACAGGTACTTCAACGGGTGTGCCAGCCATTGGATGTAGCTGTGAAACCTGCCTGTCAACCGATCCACGTGACAATCGGCTCCGGGTGTCGCTCTTGATTGAACATCAAGAGCGAAAGATTGTGATTGATACCTCAACTGATTTCCGTCAACAGGCGCTCCGGGTCGGGTTAAAATCACTGGATGCAGTATTGATCACGCATTGCCATGCTGATCATGTCTTTGGGTTAGACGATATTCGTCCTTTCAATCATGCGCAGGGCCCAATTCCCTTTTTTGCCAATGAGATTGCCTGGGCCGGACTCAGGCGTGTTTTCAGTTATGCGTTTCCACGCGAACCTCGACCAGGAATTCCGCTCATCGTGCCACACACCATTGGCGGCCCTTTTTCTCTTTTTGGACTCGAAATTACGCCTATCGAGGTCTTGCATGGCAAGTTAACCGTCCTGGGGTTTCGATTTGGCAATCTGGCCTACGTGACCGATTGCAACATCATTCCAGAACTGGCCCTCGCCCAACTGCAAGGTCTGGAGGTCCTGATTTTGGATTGTTTACGGTACGAACCACACCCAACCCACTTACATTTGGAAGAAACTCTACGCTATATTGCTCTGCTCAAACCACAACGTGCGTTGCTAACGCATATCTCTCATAAAATGCATCACGCCCGTACCTCAGCCCAACTCCCCCCAGGGGTTGAATTGGCCTATGATGGGCTACGAGTAACAATCGAGGCGTGAAATCTTTGATCAGCAGAAGCAGCACGCTGCCTCACCATTTATGCGAATTGTGCATGGCCTTGATGCCATTGATGAAATTTCCACTCCAACGGTACTCACACTCGGGGTCTTTGATGGCCTTCACCTTGGCCATCAATCCATTATGAAGATCCTGGCCCAACGTAGCGCGGACCTGCAGTGTGTCCCAACCGTTATCACCTTTGATCCACACCCACGAGCCGTTTTGCATCCAGAGACAGCACCACCGTTACTGCAAACACTGCAGCAACGCATCGAAGGCATGGGAATTCTTGGCATTGAACAGGTTGTGATTGTCAGATTTACACCTGAGTTTTCCACCATTACCGCCCGCGAATTTATTCAAACTCAGATTTGGGAAAAATGCCGGGCCATGGAAGTCTACCTTGGAAAAGGATTTGCATTTGGGCGTGGCCGCGAAGGACGAATTGACCTGTTGCGTCAAATGGCCGGCGAATCGGGCTTTGTCGCGGCTGAAGCTGAAGAAGTGTTGTTGCGCAATCGCCGGATCAGTTCAACCATGATCCGGCGGTTGATTCGCGCAGGCCGGGTCAATCTGGCGCGTCGGATGCTGGGGCGACCATATGGCATCGAAGGCGAAGTGGTTGAAGGCCGCAAGCTCGGTCGAACGCTTTCGTTCCCGACGGCAAACCTCAATATTGTCAATCGAGTCATCCCCGCCGATGGTGTCTATGTAACGGCCAGCCTGATTGATGGGGTTTGGCGACAAAGTGTGACAAATATTGGTGTTCGCCCCACGGTCGGGGGACTTGATCGGGTGGTTGAAACCCACATTTTGAATTTTGAAGGCGACCTTTATGGACGCAATCTGAGAACACGTTTCCTGCACCGGCTCCGTGATGAAAAACGCTTTACCGGGCTGGATGAATTGCGAACGCAAATCAACCGCGACGCCAATCGCGCCCGTGCCTATTTTCAGCATATTGGCGTCCAACGTTCACTGGCTGTCCTCTGAAGAATGAAGAATGAAGAAACAATCCAGTGCTTAGTGCTTGATACTTAGGGATTCATGCGTTCGAAGAAGAATCAGGAACCAGGAACCAAGAAGTTTCTTCATTCTCAATTCTTCATTCTCAATTCTTCATTCAATTCTTCATTCTTCATTCTCAATTCCGTGATCCCTATGATGTTCGGAGACTTACTACTCAAACCAGCGAAACCAGCCTTGACCAGTCAGGTCAGCGGAGAAATCTTCGCCAGCCTGAGGGTCTTTGCTCGAACCAATAAATTAGGGATAGCGGTTCCAGGAAATGCCGCGTTTTTTGTCCACCTGCCACATCGCAAACACCTGAGCCCAGATGTGGCCTATTACATTGGACCACGGACGGACAAAGACTTTTACCCGCAGGCACCGGTTCTGGCAGTTGAGATTCGGAGTGAAAACGACTACGGGCTTCAGGCAGAAGAAGAACTCCACCGTCGCCGGGCCGACTATTTTCAGGCTGGAACCGAGGTGGTGTGGGATGTTGATTTGCAAAGCGATGAGGTCATTCGCGTCTATCGAGCCACCAGTCCCGAAAATCCAACCATTTATCGACGTGGTGACTTTGCTGAAGCCGAACCCGCCCTGTCTGGATGGAGCATGCTGGTTGATGATCTTTTTGATGAAGAAACAAAATGAAGAATCTGATTAGTGGTTAGTGGTTAGTGGTTAGTGATTAGTGATTAGTGGTTAGTGATTAGTGATTAGTGATTAGTGGTTAGAAATCAATACTTTCGAAGAAAAACCAGGAACTAACCGCTAGCCACTAACCACTAAAAGGTTTCTTCATTCTTCAGCTTCAACAGGTTCTTCTTCAAATTCAAACTCTGACACGGCTAATTCTGGATTCTCACTCCGGATATCGCGAAATTGGAGCGAATAGAGTTTCTTATAGAGTCCATCCACAGCGAGAAGTTCTTCGTGGGTCCCTTCCTCGACAATTTTTCCTTCATCGAGTACCAGAATGCGGGTTGCCTGCCGAATCGTGCCGAGCCGTTGAGCAATCACAAAACTGGTGCGGTTCTTCATTAACTGATCAAGCGCGTCCTGAACCAGCCGTTCCGACTCGGAATCAAGGGAGCTGGTCGCCTCATCTAAAATCAGGATTTTAGGATCTTTGAGCAATGCCCGGGCAATCGAAAGCCGCTGGCGTTGACCGCCTGAGAGTTTAATCCCCCGCTCTCCGATCACGGTTTGATACCCATCGGGCAGTGCCTGAATAAACTCGTGGGCATGCGCCGCACGTGCCGCCGCCTCCACTTCAGCCTCAGTCGCATCCACACGCCCATAGATAATGTTTTCCATGACTGTGCTATGAAACAACACCGCATCCTGGGGAACAATCGCAATTTGTTCCCGCAGATCAACCAGCGGGATTTGGCGAATATCCTGACCATCCAGCGTGATTTTGCCCTGAAGCACATCATAAAATCGGGGGATCAGGGAAATAATGGTTGATTTTCCAGCTCCGGTCAGCCCAACCAGTGCAATTACTTCACCTGGGTTGGCCGTAATCGAGACTCCATCCAGCACTTGTTTCTCTTCGTGCCCAGGATAGGAAAATGAAACATTGTGAAATTCAACTTTGCCTTCAACTTTGGTGAGCGGAACAGCCCTCGGATCGTCAATGACTTCGGGCTGGGTTTTAAACAGTTCAATTACCCGCTGTGAGGCACCTAACGCCTGTTGGGCAACCAGATACAGCCCCGCGCCAGCACCGATGGCGGCATTGACGCCAGTCGCATACAACAAAAACGACATAAGCTGGCCGGCACTGAGGCGATTGCTTTTGATTTCACCAACACTAAACCACAACATCAACAAAATGCCGCCAAACAAAGTTATTTCAGCAAAGGCGGTAAAAATGCTTCGGGCTTTGGCACGGCTGAGGGCTTCATGGTGGGCGCCTTCGATATAAGCGGTATAGCGCGTAAATTCAAAAGGTTCGCGATTGAACGCCTGCACCGTTCGAATCCCAGAAAATGATTCTTTTAACACGGCATTCGCCTTTGCCAGATGATCTTGAACCCGCAGGCTCCGGCTACGCACCACGCGGCCAACCAGCATCGCGGCAATCACCAGAAATGGCAAAACGGTGAGAGTTAACAAGGTCATTTTCAAGTTAAGCAGCGCCATGGCGGTCACGCCGCCAATCCCCCAGGCAATTTGCCGGACAGCATCCACCAGATTGGAAGTAATCGTGGCCTGAATTGATGTCACATCGGCATTTAACCGGGAGGCAATTTCCCCAACTCGCCGGTTTGCAAAGAAATTGATCGACAACCTCAAAACGTGGGCATAGAGATCTTTGCGAATGTCAGTGACGATTTTTTCTGAAATGTAGTGCAAACAGTAGGATCGCCCAACATTAAAAATAATCTGCACCACCAGAATGATCACCAGCACATAGAGAAACGAATTCAGGCGATCAATATTTTGATGCCGAAAAACCACATCTACCAATCTTCCAAATAAATAGGGAAAGGCAAGACTAAGCCCGCTTGTCACGGCCAGACCAAAAAATGCCAGCATAAACAGGAGCCGGTAGGGTCTGGTATAGCGGAGAAAAAATCGATAACTCACAAGAATGCTCGGGAGGTTGTCGGTGAGCGATTGAGGTGGGTGGGTCCCCG
>CAZXCE010000375.1:0-8163 GCA_964639175.1 uncultured Clostridia bacterium | reverse complement strand
GCGGCACCAGCGCCGGGGCAATGAGTCAGGCTGAATATTGCTTTAGCGGTGGGTATGACATGATTTCGGCGGATGTGCTGGCTGATGCGAGAACGACTCAGCTTGATGATCGGTACACCCCCGGCACGTCAGGAATCCACACTGACTTCCTGTCTTTTGTGCCAGGCTGTGTGATTGAAACCCACTACACCGAGCGCGGACGGCTTGGCCGGGCAGTCGGGATTTTGGCCAAAGCGATTGAAGACACCAACAACCACACCATTTATGCGATTGCACTCGATTCCTACACTGGCGTCTGGATTCGCAGTGGCGTGGCCGAAGTGGTTGGCGAAGGCGAAGTTTCCTTCATTAAAGAATCAGCCACTTCAACCCTGCGTCGGACAGCCGGCAAGCCGTTGTTCTACACCAATCTGGTGTTGGATCGCCTGACGCACGGATGGAAATACAACCTCACCACCCGCACGCCGGTCACAACATCAGTTCCCGCCGGTGTGTCAACTGTGACCTATGCTGGTGACGGCAGTGCCAATTCCGGAGTGCTTTCGATTACTGGAGCCACCGAAACAGACAAATCCAAGTTCCAGAAACAGGCCACCTACTACCCAACCAACTATGGCGTAACCACAACCACAGCAACCACATATGTCCGCAATGCCATTGGGTTTACAGATGCAGGCAACAGCACCAACCGGGCCGATAAACAGGAAACGCTCTATATGGCCCTGCACGACAACCCGTCATACATCGGGTTTTTGGCCTTCTCAGGCGGCACCATCAGCCGGACGTCAACCGCACCCGATGAACTTTCCTTTGGTGGAACGCTGGCCACGATTGTGATTGATGGGAAAACAGTGACCTACAAAGGTTTATCGCCGTATGTCTCAGGCTATGCGACCACCGGCGGAGCACTTCGGGCCGCAGCTTTGATCAATGCTACGCTGCATATTTTGTCTGATTCAACCACCCAAAACACCCGACTCAACAGCCGAACTCACGCGCTGGTTACCGGTACTGGTGGCGGTGGCGGCGGTGAAACCGGCACCAGCATCAATGAAGTCGAACCCAACAATTCCCGCACAGCGCCACAAGACATCACCAGTCTGGCCTTCCCGGTGACCATTACTGGAAAGATTGGTTCCACAACAGATCGCGACTACTTCCGCTTCACATTAGGTTCTGGTCAGTCAGTCACGATCAACCTTACCGTTCCGTCAAATAAAGATTATGACCTGTATCTGTTGAGCAACAGTGGCTTTATCGAAGCCCGCTCAACCAGGGCAGGAAATGGTCTGGCCGAATCAATCACCTTCACCAACACCAGCAGCGGGACAAATACCTATTTTGCTCAGGTAGAAGGGTACAATCGAGCCTACAGCACAACAGCCAATTACACGCTGAGAATCGCGAAGTAGTAAAAGAGTGACGTGGTAACGTCGCAGCAAGCGCCACTTTGTAGTGAAAGATTCTTCCGTTTAATTCTCTTTATCCGCCGGTTGGGGATTCCCAACCGGTTTTTTTATGCCTGAATCCACTAAAATCTGCTGAATTTCCGGAGATGGGTCCTGCTGCGCCTGGTTTAAAACTTTGACAATTGGAATGTAAGGCAATTCATTGATAGAACTGCATTTTCCTGCTGACTATCAATCCCACGTCACATCAATCTCATCTGACAACACTCCAAACAACCAGCTTCCACACCGAATCCAGCAGTGAGATGGATTTCCATTCCAATCAATCATTTCCACTCGGTAAACCATCTGGTTTTTGGATGCTTTCCAAAAATACGGGCCAAGTCGAAACCACCGCCACTCTAACCGGACAATCTGATACCCATTGCCCTCAGCCCACCGTTGAATCATGGACTCAGCCCGGCGGGTGGTTGCCCAGGTTAGTGCCCCGCCAATCACCAGCGCCATTAAAATAAGGAGTGCCCATTGAAAGCCCATGCCGGTAGCGTCCTTTCCGTGAACTGGCAGTGGCGACATCATTCCTCAAATCGCACGCCACGGTAGATATCAGAAACCTGGAGGCTCAACCCGATTGAGACAAACTCCACTGCCTCGTCAGACTCGGTAAAAAGCAGATGTTTCCAATCACCATCGTCCTGCCGCTGGTGTAAATCCACCCGCATCTGGTCCTGAGCCACAATCAGGTAGTCACGAATGGTGGCCGTATTTTTATAAGCTGCCAGTTTTTCACCTTGATCAATGCGCTGAGTACTTGGAGAAAGGACTTCGACCACCAGGACTGGATGGTTGCAGCAATACGGATCGTTCCAGGGATTATCACACGCCACAACCACATCTGGATAATACACTGCACTTTCAGACACTTTCACTTTCATGTCTGAAATGTAGGGCGCACACGGCCCATCAGCCAGGTGTTCATCCAGACGAATATACAGATTCCCAGCAATCCGGTTGTGTCGGTTACTCGCACCTGCCATGGCATAAACATACCCCGTCACATATTCGTGACGAATTTCAACATCTCGTTCGCCAGCCAGATACTCATCAATCGAAAGGGTTTGTTTGTGTTTTGGGATGCCCATGTTTGTCACCTCCTCCTTTTTAGGAAATATGGAGAATGGAATTAAACCCTCCGTATCCATCGGTTTCTTTGAGTCCATTGCTGGGGTCTTCAATCCAGCGGTTCCCGTCAATCACAATTTTGTAGCGGTGTTGTCCTGGCGGAAGCAATTCGATTTGAGCCCGCCAGACGCCTTTCTCATTGCGGACAAATGGCGTAAATCCGGCTTCCCACTTGTTGAAATCACCAGCCAGCGACACAGTTTTGGCCCAGTCGTCGTGATAATAAAACACCAGATGCTCGCCTTCGATGCGCGGAGGGAGGAAATATTCTTCGCCAATCGTGAACTGCTCTTGTTTGGCAACACCGACGGCCCGCTGAACGTTAATCACCCCGTACCCTTGACGAATCAATGATTTCCCCTGGATTCGATCTGCCGTCGAAATTAGAATATGTTTAATGGCGGTTGGCGTCAGTTTGGGATTGGCTTCAAGCATTTGCGCCACCACTGACGATACAATCGGGGCAGCAAATGACGTTCCATCCACGTGTTGATAGTGAGCGGCCACAAGTTTGTCGCCTTTGAGTTGCTCATCCATCAGGGCGCGGATTTTCTCAGTTGGGAGCGTGTGCGCATTGGCTGGTAAACCGGCGTCCTTGCCGCGTTCGCGCACAATTTCCTTGAGCATAAAATCGGGGACGCCAGCCAGTTCGGCCAGAGTTTCCGCTTTTTTGTACAGTGGTGTATTCGGCAAAATCGGCGCTGCCACCCAAATCGCCGGCGCGACGATTTCAGGTTTGAGAATGCCATCTGCCGTCGGCCCCCAGTTGGAGTGATACAGATCAACAGTTTTATTCCCAAAGCGATTTTTGTCGTCCGAACCGCCAACCGTAATCACCGAGGGCGAATTGGCTGGGGGGACGGTGAAATGTTCAGCCGAATCCCCTGAGTTCCCGGCTGCCACCACAATGACCAGTCCTTTGCTAACAGCTTCTTCAGCCGCCTGGTCAACGATGTTGTCCTTGTAGGAAACGTCTTCATCGCCGCCAAGCGAAATATTGACCACACGGATGTTGTACTTGTCTTTGTTATCAATTACCCAGCGAATACCTTTGGCAATGTTTTCTTCAGGAATTTTTCCATCCTGGCTCACTTTGATGAGCACCACTCTGGCATCTGAAGCCACCCCGCGATAGGCGCCGTCAGAGTAGTATCCATTGCCGACTGCCGCGACACAGGTTTGGGTGCCGTGCCAGGCAATGCCCTCGGGTTCGGCATCCGGGTCAAGGGTGGCCTCCGGGTTGGTAATGTCCACATAAGCCAGAATCCGATTGGTCGGCATTGTCAAATCAGGATGCGGGTAAAACCCTGAATCCAGAAAGGCAATGGTGACGCCTTTGCCGGTGTACTCAAACAGTGCATTTAACCGGACCGGCGTCGGGAGCACCGAAAATTTGTTTGGGGCATGCGAATGATTGTGCTTTTCAGGTTTGAGTGATGTGTACATAAATCAGGGTTCAAGGTTCAGGGAAGAAAGACAAGGGTTCAGGGTTCGGGGTTCAGGGTTCAGGGTCTGAAAATTTGCCGCGTAGCGGTAGCTGAATTGAAGCAGGTCGTTTACGGCTTGCTCATTTCAGGATTCAGGATAACGCCAGTCGGTGCCTTTGTGCAGGTCAGCTTCAACAGCTCGGGCAATTTGAGGTGCAACGTCTTTTAAACCATCAAGGGTGAGTTTGCGGCTACGATATAGTTCAAACCACTTCTGGCGATAACGGATGATGACAGCATCATTTGTTAAACCCAACCGGTTTAAAGTGAACTCAGCTTTCTTACGAATGGTCTGTGGAACCTTGTCCGTTAGAACCAGTTGTAAAGATGGAAGTTTGAGTTCAAACCAGGTATCTCTCACGTTGAAAGGGTCAAGAACAGACGACTCTCCTTTGCGTTGGTTCAACACCCCTTCAATGTATCTGAAGTTGCTCCATTCATAGGCCAAATGATCCTGCTGCTTCTTTTTTAAAACTGAGATAGGAATAAAATGATCTGTCTGCCCTCTCATCACCGACATCACACAATAAGCACAAAGCCCAGCGAAAGCATTCCTCAAGTCAGGTTCAAACTCAGACCAGTAATCAGAAGGGCGATCATACGCAGGATGTGTTTCCAACCATCGACGTCCTTTTTGGCGGCATTTCTGATCGAACATTGGAGGCTCAGGTTGTGGGAGAAACCGGATCATGGATTCACCTCGACAATCCACCTTGGCCAGAATGGATCAAGCCCTGGCAGGTAACGGACCAGAGCGGCATGAATTTCGTCTTTAGTCTGAAGATCTTTCGGTAACTGTTTGAAATCTCCGCGCATAAAAGCTTCAGCGGCAGTGATGGCCTGTTCAGACTCTCGGGATCGGGCCTGTTTGAGTCCAAAAATTTCCGATGTCAACCAGCCAACCATGTCTCCGTGAATCGCCCACGGATACTCTTGAAAATGAACCGTTTTCTCCCTGAGATCAAACCAGAACAGCTTGTCCTTTTGATTGTCGAAATAAGGCTCTGTCGAAGCCAAAATCAATGGCGAGTGGGTC
This sequence comes from uncultured Clostridia bacterium, assembly GCA_964639175.1. GTDB lineage: Bacteria > Acidobacteriota > Blastocatellia > Chloracidobacteriales > Chloracidobacteriaceae > JACQXX01. Next base: position 3,049 of record CAZXCE010000375.1, on the reverse strand, counting down.
GCAGTAAAAATCTGAATTTGAATTTGACTCTGGAGCTGTGCTGCAACCTGAAGCAAGGCAGGTAAAATGGTTCGCTGCCATTTTGGATGAAGGTGGGCTTCGATTTCATCAATGATCAGAATCAGTTGATCCGTTGGTGTTTCATTGCGCAACTGGGCAGCTTGCTGATGTTCATACCAGGACCAGACCAGCAGGTAGGCAAAACTAATGACTCGTCGAACTCCGGCTGACCAGTGTGGAAAAGGGACGATTCCATAGGGCATCTTCAAGGTCGGGAATGTTCGGGCATCGTCAACATACACTCGTTTTGGCTCACCACAATCCATGGGTTCTTGTGGATGTGACAATGATTTCACGACTGTTTTCAGATATTGAAATGGATTATTGGTTGACTCAGTTGTTTGCTGATAATACCAGTTGACCCAATCCTGGATGAGACCATTACAGAGAGTTCGATTTCCTTCAACCAAACCTTCAGCCAGGGATTCGGGGGTAAACTGATAGGCTCTTGGCTGGTCTGTGATTTCTTTTTCACCAGTCGCCAAATCCCGCCAGTAGTTACGAGCCGGGTCCCACACCGCAAAGCTCCCATCAATGGCGGCATAAATCACCAACCCAGGCATCACAGGTCGTCCAGCTTTGCGCTTCCAGGTTTGAGCATGATAGTCAAACTCTGCCTTCTTGGGGTCTTTTGTCGGTCCTTTTTTCCCAGCCAGATGGTACGCGATGAAGGGTTTCTCTTTCTTCCCGTTTGAATCAGGGAGGGCAATCCGTCCACCAGGCCAGGTTCCAGTCAGTGCCCAGAAAACGGTATCCAGTAAAAAGGATTTTCCCAGGCCATTATCACCGGTGATGAGGTTAAGTCGTTCTCCAAACGAAGCCTCAAGACCTTGAACTGGTCCAACTCCGTTGAGTTTCAATGACTTCAGCACAAACGAATCCTTTCTAATATGGATGAGATGATGTAGTACCCATCTTAAAAATACCGCCAATGATCCCTCCCAGCAAACCACCAGTTGCAATTCCGAGCACATATATCGTTGTCAGTGAAAGGTTAGGTGAAAAGCCAGGTGACTGGATAATACAAGGACTGCACACTTTGCCTCTATGAACGTAACCAGCGCAGGCTCGAAAGATGATTCCGCCGCCGAGCAGTCCTCCGAACACAAACCCAACCAGAGCCCACTTCCAGACCAGTCCAGCCAGACTCGCAATGGAAGGCGTTTGGGGCTGAGTCAAAACTTTCACAGCTTCTAAACAACGCAGACATTGACCTTGTATCGGGTCAAAGCAATCTGACTGGTGGCAAATCTCACAACGCACAGGTGGTTTTTCAGCTTTGATGTGGAATTTCAACATAAGGTCACCAGGATCTAATCGAAGGTGTCTGGTACATCCACCCACAAACGCGGGCAGGACTGACTTCAAATGCTGGATGAGAAACCAGAATACTCATTTTCTGCCACAGATGCGACAGGCTTTCCAGGTTTCGGAGGAACTGGTTTTCACTTCACCGCGTTTGTGCCAACGTCACACCCAAATTCTGAACCGACAATTTCGCCTTTATCATTCCAGAGTGGAATCATTTCTTTCGACAGAAAGATGTCAACCGGCTGAGAAACAATCATTTCCAAATCATTTCAAACCCTGAACCCCAAAAGAATATGAGTTCCCCATCTTCACTCTGGCTTTTTTTCAATCGGATCATTGGTGCACTGGCGATTGATGTAACTCCGCTCAAAGCTTCTCGCGATTATCGGCTGCTCTACACCGGGCAATTTGTGTCAACATTTGGAACAGCTATCAGTTATGTAGTGCTTCCGCTGCAGGTGTATCAGTTGACTCATTCATCATTTGCGGTGGGAATGCTCGGGGTGGCTGAGTTTGTGCCGATGCTCAGCCTGGCACTGGTTGGCGGCGCACTGGCTGATGCAGTCAATCGCCAGAAACTCTTGATTGTAACTGAGATCGGGCTGGCAGCAGGGTGTGGCGTGCTGGTCTATAATGCCCTACTTCCCCAGCCACATCTCTGGGTGCTCTATGTGGCCGCTGCCTTTTTTGCCAGCCTGAGCGCGCTCCATCGGCCAGCCCATGAAGCCCTGACGCCTCGCGTTGTCGCCCCCGAGCACCTTCCGGCTGTTTCTGTCCTCAACACGTTGAAATACAACTTCGGCCATATTGCGGGCCCGGCGCTGGCAGGCATCATCGCGGCCAGTTTTGGCCCGGCTATCGCTTTTGCGATTGACGGAGCCACGTACCTGGTTTCACTCACGACCGTGATGTTGATGCGAGCGGTTCCGGCCCCGACGGACGCAGATCGTCCGAGCCTGGGCTCAATTGTCGAAGGGATCAAATATGCCCGCAGCCGGCAGGAATTGTTGGGCACCTACCTGATTGACATCAACGCCATGTTTTTCGGCATGCCCTTCGCCTTGTTTCCAGCCATTGCCCAGCAGTTTGGAAATGCGTCAGTCGGATTATTTTACGCGGCACCGTCGGTTGGGGCACTTCTGGCAGGACTCACATCCGGCTGGACCGAGCGCATCCACCGTCACGGTCTGGCCGTCACGATTGCCGCTTCTGTCTGGGGACTGGCCATTGTTGGATTTGGGCTTTCCAACAGTCTCTGGCTGGCGCTCCTATTCCTTGGACTTGCCGGAGCTGCCGACAATATCAGCGGCATTTTTCGAATGACCATCTGGAATCAGACAATTCCAGATTATTTGCGCGGACGAATGGCAGGAATTGAAATGGTGAGTTATTTGAGTGGCCCCTATCTGGGCAATGCCGAGGCAGGTCTTGTCGCAAGTCTGTTTAGTTTACGAACTTCGGTGGTTTCTGGTGGGGTTTTATGTGTTGCTGGTTCAGCCGTGCTGGCTGTGCTGCTCCCAAAATTTATCAGCTATGATGGACGCACGGGTGTGGCTCATAAACTCGAAGCCGAAACGGCCCGCAACAATGCCATTACCGCCAAACTGCAGGCACAGGAAGAATGAGTCAGTAGTCAGTAGTCAGTAGTCAGTAGTCAGTAGTCAGTAGTCAGTAGTCA
>CAZXCE010000374.1:0-8182 GCA_964639175.1 uncultured Clostridia bacterium | reverse complement strand
TGTCGTCGGAATTCCCAAGACCATTGATAACGATATTCCCTTTGTGTACCGGAGTTTCGGGTTTTCAACTTCGATTGAGAAAGCCAAGGAAGTAATTGATAGCGCCCACGAAGAAGCCAATGGCGCCCCCAATGGCATCAGTCTGGTCAAACTGATGGGGCGGCACGCCGGGTTTATTACCGCCGCGGCGGCGATTGCCAGTCAGGAAGTCAATTTTGTGCTGGTGCCGGAAGTTCCCTTTAAGCTCAATGGCGACAAAGGGTTCCTGGAATGCCTGAAACGGCGGATCCTCAATCGTGGCCATGCGGTCATTGTGGTCGCTGAGGGTGCCGGGCAGGACCTGATTGCTTCTGACATTGAAGGCCACGACGCTTCGGGCAATGTCAAACTCAAGGACATCGGCCTGTATCTCAAAGAACACATCAACCGGTACTTTGAAGTCCAGGGAATCCCAATCAACTTAAAGTACTTTGACCCAAGTTATTTTATTCGGAGTGTTCCTGCCAACTGTGATGACAGTTTGTTGTGTGACCAGTTTGCCCGGCACGCAGTTCATGCGGCCATGGCTGGAAAAACCAACCTGCTCATCGGCCTCTGGTACAACATGTTTATCCATCTTCCAATTTCCCTGGCAACGAGTAAGAAAAAGCAGATTTCTCCGGAAAGTGAATTTTGGATGTCGGCACTTGCTGCAACAGGTCAGCCGGCTCATTTCGTATAGGCCCGACATTCCCACCTATTTTTCTGGAGATTTCACTACATGAAGAAGAAATTGTTTTTTACAGCGGTGGTTCTGTCGGTACTTTTTGGTGCGCACTCGACAGAACCCCACATTCAGGCTTTTGTTGCGCAAAACCCATCTGAAACCCCAGCGCCATCAGCACCAGCATGCAATCTGGTGAGTGGCACTCCGGCGGTAACCTTTACCACCGACAATGGAAAAACGCTCACTCCAACCGAAGAACGGTTGACGGGGATTGGCTACACGTTCGGATTAACCGCTTTGCGGCAACCTGACACGTTGCTGGCGGTGCATAATGCCACCTTGATTCGTTCGACGGACGCGGGTTGTTCCTGGGCGAAAATTGCTGATCTCAATGACGAAGGGGATTATTTCCCTTTGAAACTGGAAGCTTCAGTCGGAGACCGCGCCTACGGGTGGGGAGACAACCGGCGGTATCTGGTCCGGATTGATGGAACGGACGTGACGTATTTAAAATCCCCGGTTGATTCGGTTGTTGGGATTGGGGTTGATGCAACCAATGGCGACCATTTGCGGGTTGGCGGCGAGACCGGAATCTGGGATTCAACTGATGCCGGGGCCACCTGGACCCGAATCGGAAGCTTGCCCGTTCCAAACGTCAGCCTGATTCTGTACCGCGTCGCGTTTGATCCAACCAACCTGGATCACATTCTGGTTGGCACGGCCCAAACCGGTGCGTTCTTTACCACCAATGGCGGCCAGACCTGGAAATCCTCAAAAGGGCTGGGAGCTGGGAAAGACGAAAAAATCAATGCGTTTGAATTTGCCTTTTCTCCGGTTCGGGGAAAAATTGTCTGGGCCATGGCGCTCAACCTGGCTGAATCAGACGCCGGTCAGCCTTCAGATGGACGTCATATTTACTATTCAAAAAATGGTGGGAAGACCTTTAAGCCAGTGATTGACCGTGATGCTGAAGTCACGATTCGCAATCAGCCAGTGATGAAGGCTCACCCAACCGATCCGGATGTGCTGTATTTTGTTTTTGGAACCTATTTTCAGGGCTATGGCACCGACCTTTTCCGGTTTGATGTCAAATCAAAGAAACTGGATAAAACGCACAACGACTATAATGATATTGATTCGATTGAATTTTCCCGAACCGACCCTTCGACTATGTATTTAGGGCTCGAAGTTGAGCAGGTTCAGTAGGAGCGGGCCACTGTGTCCGTCAGGTCTTCAATTCGGGCGGACACCGTAGTCTGCTGATAACAAGGGCGGACCCAGTGGTCCGCCCCTCCCAAAAACCATGACCTCCATTGCCTTTATTACCTGCGATAGAATTCCAAATTTAACGGCTGATGACCGCCTTGTGGTTGAAGAACTCCGTGAGTTCGATATTGCCGTAACTCCAGTCGTCTGGACGGATAATCCTGATCTGTCAGGGTTTGAGCTGGCCGTTGTGCGGTCACCCTGGGACTATCATCTCAAATTCGACCAGTTTCAGGACTGGCTCAGTGCCGTCGAGCAGGATCGCATTCCGCTCCTCAATCCAGCCCCAATTATCAAATGGAATATGAATAAGCAGTACCTGCGCGAGCTTGAGGCACGCGGGGTACCGGTTGTTCCGTCGGTATGGATTCAGCGCGGAAATACTGGTCCGTTGCAGGCTGTGCTTGACGAACAGCAATGGGATCAGGTCGTGGTGAAGCCAACTGTTTCAGCCACGGCGTATGAAACACATCGGGTGACAAAACAGCAAACCGGAAAATTTCAGGCCCAGTTTATGGAACTGGCCAATCAGGCTGATTTAGTGGTGCAGCCATTTTTAGAAGAAATCCAAACCGCTGGTGAGTGGTCCTTCATCTTTGTAGACGGAAAACTCACTCACACCGTGCTCAAACAGGCCAAAGCCGGAGACTTCAGAGTGCAGGAAGAATGGGGCGGCCAGTTTTTTGCCAGTACTGCGCCTCCAGCCGTGGTTGATGCGGCCCATCGGGTGATTGAGGCGCTGGATGAGACGTTGCTCTATGCCCGCGTAGATGGTGTGGTCAAAGATGGCACGTTCTGGCTGATGGAACTGGAACTCATTGAGCCGGCGCTCTATTTCAGTTGTGTCCCAGAGGCGGCCCGGCGTCTGGCCGAGGCCATTGCCTGTCGGGTGAAAGTGTGAAAAGCAAATCACTTTCTAGAGTGAGAACTGGTTTTGACCTTCTCCCAGTGAACCAGGTACCTTGCCGAAAATTTCCAGACATTTTAACCACGGAAAACACGGAAAACACGGAAGAAAATCAAGCACTTACCAAACTCAATATCTCAGGAAACTTTTGACAAGGTACTTATCAGGAATTTTTGACAAGGTACTTATACCATTTTGCACGGAAGCACTCGTATTGGAAAAACCGTCAAGTAATTCAATCAAATAAACTTAGTGAATTACTGACTACTGACTACAGACTACAAACTGGTATTATTTTGTTTTTGGGGCAAAGGCGATTTTCATTCCGCCGTAGTGAAAAAACACCTTAAACGGTTCAAGCAGCGGTGCCCCAATGACTCCGGTCAGGTACGGATTTGAAAGTGCACCTTCTTTTGCCTGTGAAAACATCGCAATCTGATTGGTGAAGCGCTGTCCGCCAAATTCAATCCAGTCAAGCTGACCACGTCTGGTTTCAACTGTACCGCCAACGCCGCCTGATTTGCTGGATTCAGTTTTTCGATTTTCAAGCAATTTGAATGAATCAACTGCCTGGGTTGTAAAGATGACGGTTGAATTTGCCCCAGTATCAATTTTAAAAACACCTTCCCGGTCGCCTTCAAATCGGCATCTTACGTGGGGGTGTCGGTCAACAATGATCATGTCCTGCCACCGGGCATTCGGTAACTCAAATTTAGCCGGATTATGAATTTCGATTTGATTGGTGGTTGAATCAAGCGCAACCACGGCACGGGTAAACAAATCAAAACCGCAAATTCCAGCGATTTTTTCACCAAAAATGGCTGATAATTGTCCAAAATCGTATTCAAGGTAGATTGTGTTGTGAATCGAGATTGGCCCCAGTTCAAAGAGTTTTCCTTCGCACAAAGATGACTGGGTATACCCACCTACTCCACCAACGGGAATTTGTCCAAACACTGGCAGTTCAAGCTCTTTAGCCACAGTTTTTGAAATCACCATTGAACCCGCGCCGCTGTCAAAGATAAACCAGCCCATGTCCTTTCCGTTGATTTTTGGGTGAACCAGATAATGTCCAGTTCGGGTACGCTTCATCTCAATGGTTGGAGGAAGGTCTGACCAGGTCGTATCACCGGGAATCGTTGGCTGGTATTCAAATTGAGCGTCAGCTTTATTTTCCAGCGGTACGATTGTTTTGAGCCGGTATGAATTGATGAGCCCCCGAACTGTGTTTTCAGCCGTATGAGGAAAATGTATTCCCCGAACTGGTTTGTAATCCCGCAACTTCCACTCTTGCGGAGGCCCCGTCACTCCATATTTGAAACTGGTCGGGAGCCAGGTTTTTCGATCAATAAGGATTGTTGCTTCGGTGAGTCCATCCTTGATTTTGACTCCCAGGGCCATCTGGTCAGAGGTGGTTTGGTCAGCAATCGGTCGGATTTCAACCGGGGCTTTAGGATTGAGCCAGTAGAATGTTCGCAGCCAGTACTCAAGGCGTGACGTTTCGTGATCCTCAAGGGCCATCGGATAGGGCAATCCTGACCAGTCAGTGGTCCAGGTTTTTTTTCCATCAAAGGCAGTGCGGACCTTGAGGCGACCTGAAAGCTGCTCCATAAACTTTCCATCCGGAGTCCAGGCCAGCTCAAATGTATGGTCCACGCCAACATAGACCGCCTCGCCTTTGATGACCAATCCGCTTGAATTTTTGATCAAAGCCTCATAATTGACTGCTTTGCGGATGTTTTCGCAAACCTGATCAACCGTTACTCCCAGAGCAGGTTTGGTTTGAGCCGGCGTGAACTGACTACTGGCCAAAACCACCAGTCCCAGCATGAACAGCCGGAACCAGGTTTGGAATTGACCGCGAACAAATTTTTTTTGGTGAATGTGGTCCATCCTTAATTGACTGAGGTCGTGAAGTCGTGAACTAAAGCGACTCGGTTTGGCTCGCTATTTCACAACTCTCCGAAAGATTCGAAAGCCCATCGGGTCAAGGGTGATCGTGGGAAGCGATACAATTGGTTCACGTTGTGTTTTGCCATCGGTCAAATCTGGGGTGACTTCTTCAAACTGATTCCCTCGGTTGACTTCGACAAACCCACGAAATGGACGATTGGAAAAATTGATTACGACCAGGAATTCTTCACCACCGGACCGCCGCAAATACGACACGATATGTGATTCATCAGAATTCTGCAGCCAGATGGTTTCGCCCTGTCGGAGCGCGGCATGTTTTTTTCGAAGCGGAACGATCTGATGGTAAAACCGGGCGAATTCAGGGCGGCGTTCACCGATTTGCCAGAAGATCGGGAGTTTTTCAAACAAGGCTGGGGCCCCCGATTCGGCGGTGTCTCCGACTTCCATGCCGTTGTAAATCAAGGGGACACCGTCAAGGGTAAACATCAGTGCCTGGGCCGCCAGCGCCCCGTGTTCGCCAAAGCGGACAATGGCCCGTCGTTCGTCGTGGTTGTCTGAAAATCGAAGGTGGAGCGAGCCGGCTGGAAAGGTGTTGCGCTCGGTTTCCCAAACTTTTCGGAGCAATGTCGCTGGCTCCTTGCCGGTTAACACCCCATCGAGCGCTTTGTGAAACGGCCAGGCATAGTCAATGTCAAAAGCCTTGACCAGCAGGTCTGGTTGATCCCATTCTGCCAGCATAATCAGACCAGGTTTGACTTTTTCGAGTTCAACCCGTGCCTGATCCCAAAAACTGGTCGGTACAAAACCGGCGACATCACACCGAAATCCGTCCAGATCAAACTCTTGCAGCCAGTATTTGAGCATGCTGGTCATATATTCCCGAAGCTTCGGGTTGTCATAATTCAGATCGGCCACATCCGTCCAGTCCGGGTAAGGTGAAATGATTTGCCCCGCGGCATTCTGGACGTAAAATTCGGGGTTTTTCATCATAACGCTGTCCCAGCCGGTATGATTGGCCACAATGTCAATAATGACTTTTAACCCTCGTTGATGTGCTTCACGAACCAGTTTTTTGAAGTCTTCCACCGTGCCATAGTCAGGGTTAATCGCATAATAGTCTTTGACTGCATATGGGCTGCCGTATGTCCCTTTGCGTTTGACTTCGCCAATTGGGTGGATTGGCATCAACCATACCACGTCCACGCCGAGTGTTTTGAGTCGGTCAAGTTGCTCAGTCACGCCCGCAAAATTGCCTTTGGCCGAAAACGTACGCGGGAAAACTTCATAAATCACCGCGTCCTGAATCCAGTTGGGTTTCGGGCGAGACGTTTCTTTTGAAAAATCGCGGACAGGTGTTTGTGAAAAAACAGGATGTGGAAACATAGCAACCAGAAATGGGATCCAGAGCAGGCTGACCAGGAAAAGTTTGGACAAGCGCATTGGTTCACCTCTTATAAAAAGTAAGGGGGGGAAGCCTTAGCTTGCCTGCTACTCTACCATCAGGTCAATCCAGGTCTCAGAAAATATAGCTCCTGCTCAATCAGTTGCCCCTTATACCCTGGGGCATGAACGCCGGGCATATTTCCATTGGTGGGCAACAAAAATCCCAAAATCGGGCACCTGTCAGATATGGTAGTATGCAGGATGTGCAATCTAACCGATTCCAATTACCCAGGATAAGGCCAGCCCAGGCAAGAGTGTTTGAGAGCGTTGGATTGAGGAAAGAATTGCAATCCAAGAGGTTACCAGCTTGAAATAGCAGCATACTGAGTGGAGACCTCCCCCTCGCTCGAAAACTCCGGCAATGAACAATCAAGACCTGAAAAGGTTTGATTTCATGGCACATTGGTTGCACTTCTAAACCGGTTTATCTTGAGCAACTCCCAAAAATCCGAAACTTCACTAAAAAAACATTATGAAACCGACCGATTCATTTGCCCCAATGATTTTAATTGCCGACGATCAGGCCCATGTGCTGGAAGCCCTCCGACTGATGTTAAAAGCGGAAGGCTACAAAATTGTTTCGGCTGCATCCCCATCGGCGATTCTGGATGCAATTGGAAAACAGGACTTCGATGTCGTGCTGATGGACCTCAATTATGCACGCGACACAACATCTGGCCAGGAAGGACTGGATTTACTGTCACGAATCAAAGCTGTTGATAGCACGCTGCCTGTGGTGGTGATGACGGCCTGGGGGAGCGTTGAGCTTGCCGTCGAGGCGATTCGCCGTGGTGCGCGCGATTTTGTCCAAAAACCCTGGGATAATGAACGGCTGTTGACGATTTTGCGCAATCAGATTGAGCTTGGTCAGGCGTTACGGCGGGGACAGCGCCTGGAAGCTGAAAACCGGATGTTGCGCAACGAAGGATATCCAAAACTGATTGCTGATTCCGCCAGCATGCGTCCCGTGTTGCAAATGATTGAACGGGTTGGGCCATCTGATGCCAACGTGTTGATTACTGGCGAAAACGGTACCGGGAAAGGTCTGGTGGCGCGAGCGCTCCACGCGGTGTCACTGCGGACCGGAAAGCCGCTGGTGACGGTCAATGCCGGAGGCCTTTCAGAAGGTGTTTTCGAAAGTGAACTGTTTGGCCATGTCAAAGGCGCCTATACCGATGCCAAAGCTGACCGGGTAGGCCGGTTTGAACTGGCTGACAGCGGAACACTCTTTCTGGATGAAATTGCCAACGTCCCGCTCAATTTACAGACCAAACTTTTGCGAGTACTGGAAACTGGGGAATTTGAACGGGTTGGATCATCGCGGACACGAAAAGTCAGCGTGCGGATCTTGTCAGCCACCAACGCGGACCTGAGCGAAGAAGTCAAAAATGGCCGGTTTCGGCAGGACCTGTTATTTCGGTTAAATACAATTGAAATCCGGCTGCCCCCGCTTCGTGAACGGCGGGAAGATATCCCGCTTCTGGCACTCCATTTCCTGACCCAGCACACCCAGCACTATCGCAAGTCACTCAACGGGTTTGACCAGCACTCCATGCAGGCATTACTCAACCACGGCTGGCCAGGGAATGTTCGTGAACTTGACCACGTCATCGAACGGGCCGTGTTAATGGCGCAGGGGAAGGTCGTTCAGGTTGGTGATTTGGGGTTACAGGCGTTTCGCGAGTCTTCACCACGATTGGAAGAGATGAGCCTTGAAGAGGTTGAATGCCTGCTGATCAAAAAAGCACTGGCTCGCCATGATGGCAATGTCAGTCGGGCTGCCGAGACCTTGGGGTTGAGCCGAAGCGCACTGTATCGCCGCCTCCAGCGATATGGGCTTTAAATTCAGGGGTTCCGGGTTCCGGGTTCTGGGAAAACACATACAAAAAGGACGAAAGGGACGAAAAGGATAAAAGAATATGTTCGAAAACCCGGAACCCGGAACC
>CAZXCE010000373.1:0-8235 GCA_964639175.1 uncultured Clostridia bacterium | reverse complement strand
CAGGACTGGTGGACCTGACACAGATGCGACAGCGGGAACTCGGTTCCCAAACCGGCGCTCCACACGCCGGCAGAGCGTCTCGCGCGACACCTGGAAAAGGCAACTTAGAGCCGTCTGCTCCGAGCAGGAACGGAAGCGGTTGTCCGGAACAGGAAGAATCCCCTTCCTCAACCGCGTAGCGGTAGGGAGGGGAGGTTCAATTCCTCAACGGCGCCAGGGAGCATGGCTGACCAGAATGCCTGATACCTGCCCTGGTTTTTGATCAATTCGGGGTGTGTGCCTTGTTCGACAACCCGGCCCTGGTCGAGCACGACGATGGAGTCGGCGTTCATCACCGTCGTTAACCGGTGGGTAATCAAAAAGATCGTTTTTCCAGGGCAATGTGTCCGGATGTTCTCCATAACTTTGCGTTCGGTTTCGCTATCGAGGTTGCTGGTCGCTTCGTCCAGAATCAACAACGCCGGGTCACGCAGCAGCGCCCGGGCAATCGCAATTCGTTGACGTTGACCACTTGAAAGCGCAACGCCCCGGTCTCCGATCTCATAAGTGTATTGTTTGGGCAAACTCATGATGAAATCGTGCACTTCGGCCAGTTTGGCGGCGGTTTGTACTTCTTGGAGTGAAGCACCGGGCCGTCCGAGCGTGATGTTGTCAAAAATTGTGCCGCTCGTCAGGCTTGGATCCTGAAACACCACGCCGATTTGGCGCCGGATGGCTGTTCGTTCCAGTTCGCGGAGGTCAAATCCGTCAACCAGAATTCGTCCTTCCGAAACGTCATACAGCCGGGTCAGCAGGTTCGCAAGCGACGTTTTCCCGGAACCGGTGGCACCCAGCACGGCTGTGGTTTTCCCAGCCGGAATCGAAAGCGTGAGGTTGGTCACCACGGGCGTGCCTTCGCGATACCAGAACGACACGTTGTCAAAGTGAATGTCTCCGCTGAGGTGGATTCCCTGGAACGTCTGGCCGGTGTGGGCATCTTCGGGCGTGGCTTCATAGGCATCGTTGAGGCGTTCGATTCCGATGAGCGCTTCCTGAATCGCCGTAATCGAGGGTGCCAATCGGTCAACCGGCGACAGGAACATCCCCAGGAGCGACGAAAAAAACATCATTTGGCCAACTGTCAACTCTGATGTCATCACCAGGTGGGCGCCTACCCACAGCAGCACAATCGAGACCAACCCGGTCAGCAGGGAAGACGCCGAGGCAATCGTTGCCGCCAGCAGGCCACGGCGAAATTGTGCGGCTTCAAGCAATTGATATTGCTGGAGCACTCGTTCGTAAGCCAGCGGTTCAGCCGTAAACACTTTCAGGATGCGGATGCTTTCCAATGCTTCGATAAACCGGTTTGACACCGTGCCAAAGTAATGCCGTACCGCCCATTGCTGGCGGACAAACGGAGCATGCAGCGCCCAGGTCACACCTGCCAGAATCGGGACAAAGCACAGCGTCAGCAGTGTCAGCTTGAGGTTAAACCAGGCCATCAATGCCGCCATCACCAGCAGCAAGGCCAGATCAATACAGACCGAGAGCACTCCGTTGGTGATTGCCGACTGCACTGAGGTCACATCCGTGGTTCGCGAATAGATGTCGCCGGTGTGGCGCTGGTCAAAGAACTTGATCGGCAATCGGAGCACCCGGTTTACATAACCCGGCCCCAGCAACAGCCCGTACTTCATTCCAAGATAGGCCAGCAGGTACTGCCGCAGCCAGCCGACCAGTGACCGGATGCCAAGCAGCACCAGGACGCCAATCACCAGCAACCACAACACATCCCGGCTGGCGGATGGAATTACCCGGTCAATCACCATCTGGACAAAAAACGATTGCGCCAGACCCAAGACCGTGACAACTCCGGCACAGACCACTGATTGCAACAGGAGTGTTCTTTCACGGAAGGCCAGGTGAAACAGTTTATGAAGTGAGGATTTTTCGTCTTGATTCGGTCTGAATTCAGCACCCGGACCGAGGAGCAAAATTGCCTGGCTCCAACGTCGGGAAAATTCTTCGTGTGAAAGCGTTACCAGCCCGCGTGCCGGGTCGGCAATTACAACGGACTGGGAATCAACCTGATGGAGCGCGACGAAATGGCCAGCGGGTGTGTCGTGGAAGTGGACAATCGCCGGCAAGGGAATCTGGCCCAGCACGCCGGGTTTGGCTTTGCCGGCAGACGCTTTGAATCCGAGCTTTTCGGCGCCGTCGCGCAAGCTGGTCAGACTGGTGCCTTGAGTACCGGTTTCAAGGACATCCAAAACCCGCTGCAGGCTGATTCGAAGTCCATGATGGCGTGCGACCGTCGCCAGGGCTGCCGGTCCGCAATCATTTGAATTCTGTCCACGAACGCAGACAAATCGTTGGCGCATATGGAATGAGGGTTCCGGGTTCCGGGTTCCGGGTTCCGGGTTCCGGGTTCCGGGTTCCGGGAAATATCAGATTCAATACAAATTCATTGTGGAAAGGATGGTTTTCACCCAGTTGGCGGAACGCTGAACTTCTTTCAAAATTTACGCCGAGAGCGCCACCGGATCGGTATACAGCGCTGTTCCCTGGATCAACATTTCAGCCAGGTTGGCACAGATCGGCAGTTGGGTCAGTTCTTCGATCCAACCCCACTGGCCATTGGGGTTAATTTCAAGAAACACATAGCGGTTATCGGGAGTGACAATCATATCAATACAGCCGAAAACCAGCCCGAGTTCACGCACCAGTTGCTGGCATTTAATTTTGATCGCTTCGGGGAGGCGGTGCTTGAGATAGGGTGTGTTGGCAATGTCATAGCGTCGCCAGTCATCTTTGGAACGCTGACTTTGCTGAGAGTGAATTTCGGCGGCAAAGATTTTTCGTCCGACGACCGTAATCCGCAATTCCACCTTTTTGGCGATATATTCTTGAAATAAGCAGGGCGCGTGAGTAACAGCTTTGAGACGTTCGAGGTCTTTTTCCTGAACCCGATTGGTATAAATGCCCTGATTGCGAATCCCGGCTTGCGGATTTCCCCTCCGCAGGTACTGGGAAACCGATTTATAAATCATGTTTTTGCCGGTCTGACAGTAAAATTTCTGAACTTCACTCGGATCGTTGGTGATCAGGGTTGGGGGAATCTCGAACCCAATCGCCTGGGCAAGTTCCAACTGGTGGGGTTTATATTCGGCCAACCGGACGTTTGCATGCGGATTGACCCAAAACCGATCTTTGAGGGTGTGTAAGATACCGTGAAGGATAAGTTCGGTTTCGCGTTTGGCAAATTCCCGATCTTCAGGCGTCATAGCGTCGGTCACCAGCGGTGGGTCCATCGAGCGATACCAGACTGCATAAATATCATTGAAATCAACGCGTTCCTCGTCAATTTCAAGTTCATTTCGGGAAATACCATTTCGTTTGTAGAACCGATGAATCGCTTTTTGGGGAAAATCCTGTGAATTATACCGAAAATAACGGACGTTTCTTTGATGAAGGTGTTGAATCACATCATCAGCGGTTGTGTCATCGGGGCGGGCAAGAATAAGGATCATGGTTATCTTGGAGGAGCTGAGAAAGGAATTGACTGGCCTGAGTGAACTAGCCTCACCCCGACCAGCCAATCACCTGTTTTAAAGAAAGAAAGACATGCTTTCAATTTTTTATAAATCACTGGCTGGGTTGAAAAAGCGTTTCCAGCCACCCCTTGCCCTGGTGAACCCCAAAAGAGACCGAGACTTTCTGGAGTTGGGTACTCAGTGGGTGCTTACCAGCTAAAGGGAATTTGATAATACCAATGTGTAGTCAGTAGCCCGTAGTTAGGAGTTCACTAACTACATTTCTTTGAGTTACTTAACTATTCACTCATACGAACGGCTTATTCCAAGAAGTCAATGACCAAGCCATCGGTATCAAAGGTTGCTCGTCTGCGGGTCAATTCGGAGGTCATCCCCCAGGCTTCGTCAGCCTGCATTTCTTCCAAAAATTCGATTCCAAATGGTTTTACTGTTTCCTGAGACATTATTCTTCTCCAAAATGACGGTTGATGGGTGAGCAAGGTGAGAGACATTAAGTAAGCGTCTTTCTATCGGAACAAGTCCTTTCGATTCGTCACCGTCTTTGCGACGAAAGTAGCTTGCCGATTTGATTTTGGGAAAAAGGATAGGCGGTGTGTTTACTGATCTTTGTTTCGAAATACCTCAAGAAAAACTCAAGTTTTTCTCAAGATTTCATGAGCCGTTTAATGACAATCAGGCGTCAATCGTTAGTTTGTCGTAGTTTACTAAAGCCATTCTCTTAAAGAAGTTAGCCTTTCTTCTGTATGAGAGAATTTGATCAAGTTGAGGTGGAAGCCTGAAAGAAACGATGTTGGGTTGGAACATTTGGTCTGGAGAAGGTGTCAAAATCCAGGAATCGAATTTTTGCTGATCAGCCGTGAGGGACTTCAGTATGCAAGACAGCCAGCCAACACCGTGGATTCATCTGACAAACTTTTTTCTGATTGTGAGCACGCTGGGGAATTTTCTGCTGCTGAGTTATATTGCCATTCAGCCGTATTCCTGCGCAGGCCCACCGATTGTGTATCGGGTCGCGGCATTTGTGTCGCGCAAAGACAAACCCGGTTGCTTTCAGGTCAAGCTGGAAGGGAAGTTGGTTCAATTGAATGATGGGCCGGCTGTTCGTCTTGAATCTCTGGTGGCCTACATCAAACCGGCATTGATCGCCCACCCAAAGCCCGAGCGAAATGTGATAATTGTGACCAGTCGCGAGACCACCTATCAAGAGGTGATTGACCTGATTGATGAGTTGAAAAAGGCTGGTGCCACAACGGTTGATCTGGCACTGGCGGAAAATGAGGTGGGGTTCAGGAAAATAAAATTTGGGTCAATAACTTAGCTTTTGGCCTGGTTGTTGGAAACTCAGAGGTTATTGAAAAAATTGGATTTATTTTCTGTGTATTCTGCCTGTTCCACCAGTTTCTCCGTCTGAAAATCTATGATGTCAGCTAAGTACCTTACCGGAAATTTCCAAACATTTTAACCACGGAAAACACGGAAAACACGGAAAAGAATCAAGCACTTACCAAACCCAATATCTCAGAAAATTTATGACAAGGTACTTATGCCGAGGGGGAACCAGAATCTCATTTTTTCGGATCTCAAGATTGGGTCGCTTTCCTGGGGTGACATATACAGAACATCGCCCATCCCGAGTTGAAAAATACCTGATTTTTCCCTGAAATTCATGGGTTGAGAAGACTGGTTGTATTGTGCCTCCATCAGTGGTCCAGCCGTGTAGCGTCCAGCGGCCTTTGGTGGTTTTCACATCCTGCAGAAAGATCCGTTTTCCGTGAAAGACAGCGCTGTGCAGCGTGTGAAAGCCGGCATCTGTACCGTGTGACTCAAGACAACGGGTTATATTTGAAAGTGAAAAGGTATTTGACGTCGCAAACTGTTTGGGTGGGTGCGGAGCTGGAAGAGACCCTGGAAGTTGTACAAATCCAGTCGTCTGAGCCTGCCACCGATAAACTTCAATCGCCCTGGTTTGGGGATTCCAAACGACAATATCGGGTGGAAGCTGTGATGGAGGTGCGGTTGAGTCAAATCGGTCAACTGCCAGACAGATTCCGTCAAATTGGGCAATCAACTTCCACCCTGAGGCGGTCTGGAAGGAATAGACTTCAGTTATCAAACTTTTGGCAGTTTGCTGAGTTTTTCTGGAAATGACGACTTCAGGAAGCGAATCCTGGGTGACATCCTGGATGCCGTCCAGGGTACATCCGAGTTCGGGCCAGCCTGGAATGGAATCAAACACCCGGTTAGCGCCTTCAAGACAAAGTCCCGTAAATGTTGGGCTAGTGGTCGGGCTGGTTTGTGGACCAAGCGGAGGCAGATACTCGTGATGTCCACTGTGGGGAGAGAAAAGCTTAAACGCCTGTAGAATGG
The DNA here is from genome assembly GCA_964639175.1 of uncultured Clostridia bacterium. Lineage (GTDB taxonomy): Bacteria > Acidobacteriota > Blastocatellia > Chloracidobacteriales > Chloracidobacteriaceae > JACQXX01. The sequence continues at coordinate 2,335 of CAZXCE010000373.1, read as the reverse complement.
TGTGAGGGAAATCGCCATAATTGTTGTCTGCCGGGTTGGGAAGGGCATCGGCGGCGACGACCAGGTCTTTGATATGGTCTCCGTCAAGGTCGCGAACGATTTGAATATGTCCGTACCGGTACCCCACCGGTCCAACCGGTCCGTTTAAATCCTGAAACGCATCATAATTTGCATAAGTGCCTTTTGGGTCAACAAATTGCGTAAAGTAGAGCGGTTTCCCGATGTTTTCGGGGGACGATCCTTCACCAGCAAACACCAGCACCCTTGATTTTCCGACCACGACAACTTCTTTTGAGGTATCTCCGTCAAGGTCATCAACTGCAATCATTGGATAGGCCAGCGCATCGTTACAAGCCCGCTGATGGCATGGGGCTGGAATGACTTCACGCCGGGAATGCAGCTTTCCGGCAGTATCCAGTGAATAAAACCAGACACTGGCGTCAAACGTGGTTTCTGCGACACCAAACGCCACGACCACAACCCGTGAACCAGACCGGGTTTGATAAATTTTGACAGAATCGGAACTGAGTTCTTCAGTTCCATACATTCCATCGGCAAATGTCTCCTGGGCTGTGGGTTGAAAGACAAGGGGTTCATCCAGATGGTCAGCGTTGTAAATAAAGAAGGCCCCAAGTTTTTGTTTGTGTGAGTTACCATTATCACTGATGGCGATGATTTCATCCTTGCCATCCTGGTTTAAATCAACAGCTTCAACCAGTTTCAAATTTCGACTGTAGCGTTTGGGCGGCTGAATAAACACCGTTTCCGCCTGTGGGCGCTGAATTTCAATCATTTGAAGCGGAAGTGTTTCTGAGCCAGCCTTTTCGAATGTTTCTGTAGCCGTTGCGCGGGCAATGATTTGATTGGTTTCACCCGGAAAAACCGAACCAATGCGCATGGAGACACGCTGTTTGGGCGTTTTCGAATTCAAGGTGCTTTTCAAATCAGGCTGGGTTGTCATCTCAACTGACAATTGTTGGGATACTCGACTTTTGACACCAGTGAACTGGGTTGGGGATATATACTGCTCCAGGCGATAACATTTTTGATTGGCGGAGGACATATCACCCAGAGAATCAAAATTTCTGACCTTGAACCCATCAAGTGCAAATTTCCCAACGACCAGACACAATCCGAAGACAATAAAAACCTTTGCTTTCATGGGGTTAATGATTGATAGACTTCCTATCTATCCCTTTCTCTCTCTCAATTGTGTGGGATTGCAGTAAAAGAGTCTCAGACTAGGAAGTTTTGCCGTGGCAGTGGTTAAGCCGAGGTAAAATGATTGTTAAGCATGTAAAATTAAATCTGATCCTGAATAGCCTCCTTTTTTCTTCAGAAAAAATCGCCAGACAAGGGACAAGCCTTATTATTCGGTGAAGCTAAAGGTATAGATTTTACCTAATGTAGAAGACGATGCTGCTGAGGAAAACGCACCTGGTGGGAGAAATCCGTATTCTCCAGGCGCAAGAGAAAGAAGGTTCACAATAAAGGTCCGAGGTGCAACTTTGCTTCCTTCGAAGGCGACCAAATCACGAGTGGCACCGCCTTTAACATGAAAGACACCTCCAGTCACGGTCCGAAATTCCCTGTATTCTTTATTTTCCCGGAGCTTGAGCAGTTGATATTCAGTGATGGCCACGCCTTCTGGGGCATAAATCAAGAATTCAAGCGGAGTTTTGACCCGGTTTCGGCTTTTATTTCCAGAAATATTGCCGTTGACATCTCCTTTGACCATTCCCGCTGTGGCCAAACTTTTGAGTACCCCTCCGGTTTTCCAGTTGACGATTTCAGGTTGGATTTCAATCCATTCGTTCTCTTTTTTAATATACAAACCAACTTCAGTTGGATAGTTGCTCGAAGCAACAGCCCCCTCCGATCCCCCAGGTTTGTTCGGCGCAGGGGTAACTCCCTTAGTGATCATAGCGCTCAGTATTTTTTCGGAAATACCTTGTTCCTTCAGATTGAGAATGTCATCCAGTGTAACACGATAATTTCCGGGTTGAGTGTTGATCATGTTGACGATCAATTCATCACCCAGACCAGCTTTGACCAGTTTGACAATTGATTCATTGGTTAATGCTTCCTGGGCAAAAACCAGAGTTGAACCTATCAACAACCAGATGGTTAAAATGCAGTAAAGAATCTGTTTCATAAGTTATACCCTCTGTTGATTGAAATAATTTGGCTGAACCGAATCTTTCGGATCTGGAGGCAGTTATACCAGTTTGCAAAGAAACCCTCGCGTTAGAAAATAGTCAAGTACTTCAACTCGTTAGGCTTAGGGGGCGTTAAAAAATAAGTTCCTTGGAGCACGGTCACCCTTGTACATCCA
>CAZXCE010000372.1:0-8265 GCA_964639175.1 uncultured Clostridia bacterium | reverse complement strand
TGTGATAGGCGACCAATGTTCCAGTCGGCAGAAGCTGAAGCCGGGTTTGATCTGGAGCACTCCCCAACGCCAGCAGGGTGTAACTTCTTGGAACCGGAGCGGTTTTGACCCAGCCTTCAATTGTGAAAGCCCCTGATCCAAAATTAAACTCGCCGTCATATACACCTTCTACAACTCCTGCCAATCGTCTCCCTCCGGCAAACCGCCCTTGATCTGCACGTGAGTTGCTACTGGAGTATCCATTTATATTGTAGGGTGCGGCATTAAAAATGGTGACAGATCCATCTCCAATTTCGTCCAAATGCCAGAGCAGCCGGGTAGTGCCGTCAACTTCAAATGGCCGATGCTCGACGATGACCACCGGCACCAAACTGTTGATTTGCCCGGCCTTGCTCAACACCAGAGTGGCCGATCCCAACGTGGTATTGGGCGGAATGGAAATCGTGACCTGCGCCTGGTTGTAGGTCGCGCTGTCTACAGTAGCAGTTCCAATGGAGGCACTGTTGCGCTCAATCGTCGCCGTGATTCCGTCCAGATTGGTCCCAACCAGTGTCACCTGAGTGCTGGCCGTCGTTTGGCCAGTCTTGTCGCGGTTGATTTCACGAGCGGAAATCGTCGCGACCCGGAGTGGTGACGTTCCATCAAATGATTCCTGAATGGTCTCGGCGGTATGCGCGGTTGATGACACCCGAATGGCATCCAGCGTACCTGAAAACTCAGCCGGGCCATCATCCAACGGGTCATATACCGAACTTGAAACACCAGCCAAAAATTGGGTGGTTTGAAACAGTTGTCCAAACCCGACCGGTTTGGTTGAGGTTGCCCGCACCATACCATCTATATATAAGGAGAGCTGTCCGGTCGTCTGATTGACCGTCATCACGACCTGATGCCACTGATTGTCGGTGATTTGATAAACCGACGGTGCCATCTGGGCTTTCCAGATCAGGCCGACCGAATCAGTCAGTTCCGCCCGGACCGCGCCCGACCGCAACAGGTTAAGCGCATAACCGCTTTGATACTGGGAACTTCCAGCCAGTACGAACCGCCGTCCAACCGGGCCGGTTTTGACCCAGCATTCAACCGTAAAATCCGAAGCTGGGAATTGAACCAGACTGGCTGAACTGGAAGTGATCCCCGCCATTGCCCGGCCACCTTCAAAGCGTCCCGGTTGAGCGGTTGAGGCAGAACCGCTCTGACCTGTGATCCCGAACGGTCCAGCGTCAAGGATGTCAAGTTGCCCGTCGCCGGCTTCATCCAGATTCCAGAAAAGTGCCGTGTCGGATTCAACCAGCGGACGGCTGCGGGTTGGATCAAGGACCAGTACTGGAACGGTGGTGCTTCCCTGCCCGGAAGTAAGTGTTACCTGAGCGGTTCCGAGTGGTGCGCCGGAATCAACTGTGAATTGGAAAGTGGCTTCGGTAGCCGAAGTCAGGCTTGATGACACCGGAACGGCGGTTCCGGCTGGATCAAGCACCGTGATCGTGGCCCCAGCCAGATTGTACCCGGTTACCCGAACCGTAGCCAGTTCACCCCGAACCACAAACCGGGGAGACACCGAAACCACCTGCAGGCCCAGCGTTCCGGTGCTTCCCTGATACAGTTGTTCAACCCGGCCCGCGGTTTGCGCCGTGGTTGAAACCCGGATTTCATCCAGAATGCCTGGAAATTCGCTGGGACTGGTTTCATTGCCGGTATCGTCGGTGGTGTCAGCCACTCCGGCATAGACCGGGTACGACTCAACCAGCCTCAGATTTCCAAACCCGGCGGGCTGACTGGCTGACCCAACTTCAACCCCATCCAGAGAGAGACGCGCCACATTTCCTGAGCGGTCAACTGTCAGCACTGCCTGATGCCACTGATCATCCGTTGTGGTGACGCCCGTGCTTTCCACCTGCCAGAGCGTGTCAGCCGCATCAAAAAGCTGCCCACGCAACCCCCCATTGGCCAGAACCTGCAGCGTGTAGGCCGTCAGGCTATCGCTTCCTGAAGCATCTCCCTTGCCAAAGAGCGTGTATGGACGATCAATCGTTCCGACTTTGAACCACGTCGCGATGGTGAAACTGGTACTTTCCAGCGCCAGCGACGAGGTTTCGCTGTCACCGTTGATTGGAGCCGTCCGCCCGCTGCCAAATCGGCCTTCCACCGAACTGGTATAGACGGTTCCGGTCAGCAATCCCGTCGGCCCGGAATCAATCAGGGTGACCTGTCCGTCCTGTGGTTCGTCGAGATGCCAGAGCAACAGCGTGTCGGCTTCGGTCACAAACGGGGTGCGTGGGTCAGCGGTGTAAGCAAACCCTGGGCTTGCCAAACCTGTTCCCCGATCATTCACTACTTGAATCGGAGCATTTCCCGGTGAACTGGCTGGTATCACAATCACGACCTGATCGGGAGGACCTTCAACCGCCGATTTGACGAGTGCCGGGCGATTGCCGACCAGAACCACCGGCGGGCTACCGGTTGAATTCAGAAGCCGTGAACCCTGCAGTGTCACAATGGTGCCACCATGCTGTGAGCCAGTATTGGGCGAGACACTGCCAATGACTGGACTGGTGACACTCAGGGCAAAGGTGATGCTCCGGGTCGTGGTATTGCCCAGGCCATCCACCAGTGTGGCCACCACCTGATACACCCCGGAGGCAAACGGGGTTGCCGGCTGGTAGCGGAGCTGGTTGGGCTCAAACACCACGGTAACTGGTTGCGGCATCTCGCCTTGCAACCCAATCGCCAGCGAAGACTGGCTTTCATTGAGGCTGCCTTCTTCGGTGTAGGTGACGATAAATTCCGGCTGGAGCGTGTTGTTGATTTCAATCCCGTCAAAGGCTTCCAGCCCATCAATCGTGAAGCTCGTGATTTGCGGCGGTGTGTTGTCAATCGTGAAGGTTGCCGGGCGAACGGCACTCGTATTTCCAGCCTGGTCTTTGACCTGAACCGTGACCGTGTGCGGACCAACCGTCAGTGGGCTCGGCGGTGTGTAACTCAAGCCGTTCCCAAAGATGTTGACCCCGGTCGTGATGGTCAGACCATCCAGCGTAAACACCACCTCATTGGTATCAATTCCCGACAGATTGTCAAAGAAGGTGGCGCTGATAAAGGGTTGCAGCGTGAATTGAACCGTGCCATCAATCGGCAGCGGATTAATCACTGGTGGGGTCTGGTCCAGCGTCCTGAAGCGCGAAGTAAAGGTCGTGGTTTGGGTATTTCCCGTTCCATCCCGCTGTCCGGTAACCGTGACCACAAACCGTGTACTGTCAGCCAAATCCGCTGTGGGTTGAGCGGTAATCGTCCGGCTATTGCCGCTCAGGCTGGCTGTCAATGAGATAAACTGGGTGGGATTGTCATCGGGCGCCAGTTTCACAATCTCAGTCAGGGTTTGTCCGGCAGCCAGGGCTTCGTCAAAAGTCACGCTGATCGTCGGACGAAGCGCCACGTTGGTGGCATTGTTGGCTGGAACAATGGTCACAACGACCGGGGCCACATTGTCAATCGTGGTAAAGCTGGCTCTGAAAATCACATCCAGTGGACGATTGTCATCATCCTGGACGCCGGTGGTGACCTCAATGGTGTAATTCGTTCCCGGATCAAGCTGGGAAACCGGCGACACCGAAACCGTTTGCCGATCTGGAGACAGCGAAATTGCGGTTGAAACCAGTGTGAATTGTTTGAGCAGTCTGATGGTGCTTGAATTGACCGTGCTCTGTTTGAGCGGCTGGTTAAACTCAATGATGATGGACGGTGTTCGCGACACACCCGTCGCGCCATCGGCTGGGGTCACGGTCAGAACTTGCGGCCCAAGCAACACAATCGTGAAATTGATGGTCTGGGTCCGCTGGTTGCCGACACTGTCGGTGACCTGGAGTTCAACCGTGTAATTCCCTTCATTCAAAGCCAGGGTTGGGAAATAGGCCACACTGGATCCAGCTCCACTCCGCACCTGCGTGAGCGGGAAGCCTTGTTGTCCCAACAATATCTGGTAACTCACCGGCGAGTTGACGTCGGTAAACGAAGCCGAAATGGTTGGAAATTCGGTGTTGACCTGCATTCCTTCAACCGCCGGAGCCCCACCGATGGTGAAGGAAGTGATGGTTGGCGGCGTGGTATCCAGCGTCAGGAAGCGCGAACTGGCCGCCACGGTTTGCACATTCCCAGCCAGGTCTCTGGCACCACTGACCGTCACCCGATAATAGGTGCTTTCCGTGAGCAGACTGGCTGGAGTAAAGGTCAGGATTCGGCTGGTTCCATCCAGGACCACGCTTCCCGGCAGGGATTGCCCGCCATCAGTGGTGAATTGGAGTACCGCCGCAAAATCCTGATTCGGGTCCAGCGCTTCGCTCAAGACCGCCTGAATAGTGCTGTTAAATGCAATCTGACGGCTGTTATTGGCTGGGGTCAGGCTTTGCACCGTCGGTGGAACATCATCACGGGTGGTAAAGGATGACCGGAATTCGTTCTGAAGCGCCAGTCCGACCAGATCCGTCACGCCGGTCGTCACCACCACGGTATAGGTGGTTAACACTTCAAGGGGTACGGCTGGTGTTATCGTCGCTGACAAACCATCACCAGCCAGAGCCACACTCGCTGACACATTCGTCGTGCCTTTCAAGAGCCGCAAGGTTAAACCATTGACCGTACTGGCCAATGCCGCTTCTGAAAAAGCAATCGTGATCGGGCTCGTTCGCGGCGCATTGATGGTGCCATCGGTTGGGGTGACTGATTGAACCTGAATTGGAGTCACATCCAGGGTCAACGTCCCCAGATCAAGCGTCTGATTGTTTGTTGCCAGGGTGGTTGTCGGCACCACCGCCAGCCCCTGGGTTAAGGCATCTTCCACCCGGATGGAAAAGGAACCCAGCGGAATGCCATCAAACAAGAACGTTCCCTGAAAACCCGTGTAGGCAATAAAGACCACGCCCGGATTGGCCCCGCTTGTCATCCGGAGCGTGACTTTGGCGCTGGCGGCATTGGTAACGCCATCAGCTCGTTTCACCCGGCCAAGCACGGTTCCGGCATCGGCCAGTTGCAAATCAATCGTGGCGGTTCCTCCTGAAGTGACAGTTCCGGTTGCGGTTCCGACCCGAATTACATTTGGCACTGACAACCGCAGTGAAAAATTCCCGGCTGGGACTTGCGGGAATTCATAACTGCCATCGGCCTGAACGGTCGCAATCACCACGACCTGTGGCCGATCACTGGTGCTGGTAAACGTCACCGTTCCAGTGTTTAACGGACTTCCGTCATTGGCCGTGGCCTGTCCGCGAATCGTGCCAACTCCGTCCAGCATCAGGTCAGCGGTCACGGTTGATCCAGCCGTATCCAGCACGGCGCTTCCCAACCCGCGATCAATCCCGGTTGGTGCTTCAGCCAGCACCGAGGCGGTTCCAAGTGGCAGCCAGTCGAGGCGATACACCCCGGTTTCATCGGCATTGGTTCTAAACTGTCGGTTATTGACGGTGATGGTGATTTCAGCCCCAGGGACACGCTCCATCCCGCCCATCCGATAGACGGTTCCGGTTAACGACGCACTTGGAGTCAATATAATATCCGCCACAGTCTCGGGGAGCGGCTCCGCCCCTCCTGGAACCTGACCTGTGGTTGATCCAGCCAGTCCACCGGGACCATTCACCACCCGCACCTGAAATTGTCCAGTGGGAATCCCGGTAAACCGAAAGCGACCATCGGTATCAGCCGTGGTTTGCAGATTGGAAAATCCGACGTTGCCGGGTGAAGTCAGGCTGACCAGAGCAGAACTGACCGGCGTACCGTTGGCGGTGACCTGCCCGATGACGGTCCCGAGTGCAATCAACTCGACGTCAACGGTCACCACTTCGCCTTGCTGGACAATTCGTCCCGTCGCTTTTCCGGTTCGGCCTGACCGGTTGTCAAAGACATCGAGGGTAAAGTTCCCGGCGGGAACTCCTTCAAACCGGAATGTTCCAACCTCTCCCTCGGCATCCGACGTAATCACAAACCCGATCACCCGGCCTCCCAGTGCCAGTTTGACATCCGCCAGCCCGACGGGAATCTGACCACCAGGAAGGTAGACCCGGCCTTCAACCGTTCCCGCGTTTTGAAGCTGAATGACCGTTTCCCCGGTTTGAGCCCGAACCACGGTCGCTGAGGCCCGTCCGGAAAGACCGGTTCGTGACGCCAGCAGGGTGTAACTGCCTTCCGGAAGATTATCGAACTGGACCATACCCGAACTGTCCGGGATGGTTGTGAACCGGCTGGTATTGGGATAGACCGTCCCGGTGAGCGACACGGTTCCGGATGAAACCGGAACACCGGCCCCATCCACCACCGCTACCCGCAGGCTGCCGGTTCCAAGCAATCTCAGATCCACCACTGTATTCTGGTTGTACCGCAGGGCGACCCGCGTCCGGTTGGAAAAACCGGTCACTGGATCAAGCGCCGTCAGCACATAGTTTCCATCCGTGAAAACTTCAGCAAATTCATAGTGGCCATTCTCATCGGTCCGGACCGTGGCATCCGCCAGCCCACCACCGCCCAGGGTCACCTGGACTCCGGTACCAACCGGCGTCGTGCCATCCGGCTGATAAATCGTGCCCTGGAGTTTGCCTGCCAGTTGATCAACCAGAGCCAGGGTCAGGTTGGCTTCCTCGCCCGGCCTGAGAAATCCGCTCCGGGAAACCGGTGTCGGGAAAAACACATTTGAAGTTTTGACTGAATATTGCCCTGGATTGAGCTTGCCGGTTTGAAACTGGCCGTTGGCGTCGGTTTGTAAGACAAACGAAGGGAAACTGTATGGATCAATCACCCCAAAGACCGGACCTGGGCGAGCCTCAAAACCGGGTACTTTGATCCTGATTTCCGCAACCGTTCCAGTCACCCCGTCCGGCTGGTACACCAAGGGTAAACGCACCTTAACTATTTATGACTTTTAGGAGATACTGGTGATCCCACCCCGCCTTCAAGCGTTTGGATTTGATGCCGTTTTTGCAGGAAGTCTCCTGTTTGAGCAAATTGAGGGCGATGTGCCGGAGGATGGCAAAATTATGAGGAGCATGACCGGAACGGACGCGGGAGAAATCTTCGCGGAAGGCAACGTCGAGAACCCAGTGGAGAGAATTTTCAATCTGCCAGTGAGTGCGCACAGTCGAGAGGAGGTGCTGAGCGTCAGGCGGCAGGGAGGAAAGAAAATAGCGGGATTCGGTCGAGCGGTCACCGTCAATGTCACGGGTGGCGGTAATTTTGACGACCGAAGTGAGACCAGGCCAGCGGGCGAGGAGTTCGGGATCAAGGGCGGCACTGGCTGGAGCGGCGAAACAGCGACGGGTTTCAAGCCGACCGTGGTCGTTATCGACGGTTTGGAAAAAAGAAAGGGCTGGGTTTGGGCCAGGAGTGAGTCGAGCCTGGTTAAAAAAAGAGATGACCGCCTGATGGGTCGTGGGCTGGTTGGCTTTGAGGGTCAGGACATAGTCGGCATCTTGCTCGTGAATCTGGCGTGCAATTTCGGTCTGGCAGCCCATGGCATCGATGGTCACAATGCAGCCCTTGAGCATCAGGACGGAGAGCAGTTCCGGGATGGCGGTGATTTCGTTGGAATGGTCCTCGGTTTTGACCTGACCCAGGACCAGGCGGTTGGCAGCGGCCCAGGCGCTGACCATGTGAATGGTGGAGTTGGACTTGCCGCGCGACCCACGCAGGGTTTTCCCGTCAATGCTGACGATTTCACCCTGAGTGAGATCCGCCACACAGTTCACCCAGGTCAGAAACCGCGACTCAAACTCTTTTGGATTGAGCCGCATCAGCACCCGTCGAAAGGTATCGTGGGACGGGATACCGTTGGGTAACTCCAGGAAGGTCGCAAACCACTCTCGTTTCGACTCGCCGAAGGTTTCCATTTCCTCGTAGGTCTCGGCCCCGCAGATCACGGCGCACAGCGCTATGGTCACGATATCGGTCAACAGGTGAAGTTTCGTCCGATCCACCCGCGGATCGGGCAGGTCTGAAAAATGGTCAAATAAGGAAGGCATGCGTTGACTCCAGGCTGATCAGGTAAAAAACCTGGTATGTATCACATTTGTTTTGTCAATCGCATCCTTTGTAAGCAGAAGAATTTAAGATGCGTTTACCCTAGAATCAAACCCAGCACCCACAGTTGGGGCAGGACCAGCGGACAAAATTTCCATTCTCGCGGCAGCAACCCTGTCCGATCCCCCCAGATCCAGAAGTCGAGCGTATCCTTGACGAAAAACCGGGTTCGTCCGACCGGCCCGAATTCAGCCATGTTCCGGGCCTCATCGA
>CAZXCE010000371.1:0-8270 GCA_964639175.1 uncultured Clostridia bacterium | reverse complement strand
GAGGAAGTGATCGTCCTCTGTATTCCTCTGTGTCCTCTGTGGTTCAAAATGATTCTGACGGTTCATTGTGTTCGGGGTGATGAGGGCGCTTCAGGTTGCTATTTTGGAAATCGAAAAAACTTGGGGAATGACAAACCCCTGACCCCTGACCGCTGAACTCTCATTTGCCGGAAGTTAGAATTGGTGATTTTCTCATTTCAGTCTTAAATCAGGAAAATCATTTATGGAGAAAACCCCGGTTATGCTTCCGATTTTGCCGAGTTATAGCAATTCCTATCATCCTTCCTCTGACTGGGCCAGTCAGCTCGTGGCCAAACAAGCACTCTGGCAAACCCGCCAGACGGCTGGCCATCCCGTGATTGAACCTGTGACGACCTGGACCTTAAACGAATGGGTTGTAACTGAACTCCAGTTTGACGCTCCACATCTGGACCGTGAACAGGTACTGGCCTGGCTGACAGTGACGGACCCGTCCCAACTCGGAGAACCGATTCAGCGCGAAGCGGTGAATCTATCGCGTGCAGTGAGCGCCATTGCCCAACGCGCCAAAACACTTCCGGCAACTGAGCGGGACGCCCTGGGAAAAGAAGATCTGATCCATAGTTACCGGCTATTGACTGGCAATCCAGTGTCAGAGTGGAACGAGCTTTTTCGCCGAACCGAGGCTGTCCCCCAGGTTCCAACCCATCAACCAGCCGCACCTCACGCCTTACCGATTCTGGTTGAAATGGCGCTTGACTGGTTTACCACCGACTCGTTTGCCGAAATGCACCCGGTTGAAAAGGCCAGCCTCTTTCATTTGCGGATGTTGGATTTGCAGCCATTTGCAAGTCATACCAACCGGCTGGTGCGATTGCTGACCAGTTACTACCTGCTTCGTGACGGATTGCCGCCCTTGATGATCTCTGCTCACAATCGGCAAGCCTACTTTGACACGCTTGGTTTTTCATTTCAGATGATCACTCAACCAGGCGTGGAACTCTTTGCTCGACTTTTAGAGCAAACCCTGGACCAGTGGCTGGAAATGACCAACTGACCAACTGACAGGGTGACAGGGGAGCCGGGTGAAATAGACCATTCTGGTACTGTGTCAGGTGTCACCGTGTCACTTTGTCATCCGGTCAGCTTTGCATTTTGCCTCAAGTCCTCTAATATTGACCCTTCCAAAAAACCTTCCCTCACTCTCACCATAGAAAATTGCAGATGTGAACCCATCCCAGGGGTTCAGCACATATTTTTGAAGCCGGTCTTTGTGCATTTTGCCCCGTACCGGGCGCGACTTTGGAACAGAGTGTGAAGAAGGAAGTCAAAGCTCATTTCCCAGGGGACTTCTAAGCTTGAAGATGAGGAGAGTATGTCTATGCAGCGTCTTTTGACGAGAGGAATCGTCTTTTTTATGGTCGGTATGTTGGTGGCGGGTTTCCCGCTCGCCGCTAATATTGCCGCTGATACCGCTGAAACCAAACAATCAACTGCCCCGCCAGCCCCAACGAATTTGCAGGCAGTGGTGACTGGGGGCAGCGTGAATCTCAGTTGGGATGTCCCACCTGCCTTGCCGCCAACCAGCACCGTGATTGTCAAACCTGCTGGATTGGATCCAGACAAGCCGGTGTTTGATGACCTTGAAACTGGGATTCGGGCACAACAAAGCATTAAAAATCTGTTATTTGGTGAACAGATTACCCCGCCAGCGTACCCGGCGACCTTAAAAAGCGTGTTATATCTGTCAATCAGTAAATCTTTTGACGAAACCTTCCCTTTGTCGGTTGGTGCCAATTTTAAATTATGGGTTTTTAATGCCCCGACCGGGTCAGCTCTCGGGCAAACACCACGTTCAGACGTCCGGACCTACAATGTCAGCATCAGCAAAGAGCCAGTCGGCTCGGCCCGGGAATACGAAGATTTTAATGAATTTACCCTCCCAGAAAATTACACGATTACCTCTGGAAGCTTTTTTGTCGCGTTGCAATGGGTTGATAATGGGACCAGCCAGATTAACCCAGATGGGTCACTCAATTACTATATCGGTTTTGACCGGACTCCACCTTCGACTGGCATTATTTCAACTGATGGAGGAAATACATTTAGCGGTGTTGGAATCCAGGTATTTACCCCCAGCACCGGTAGTGTGACGGCTGATTTTCCAATGCTTGGACGGCTCGAAGTTGTCAACCCAACGCTCACGGTCACTGGCTATAAACTCTATCGTTCGACTGCTTCACCCGTGATGATCAAGCCTGAAAATCTGGTTGCTACGCTCCCAGCCGGACAAACCATGTATGCCGACACACCGCCGATGGCTGATGGAACGGTGCAATATTTTTATGCACTGAGCGCAACCTATAACTCCACCACCGAAAGCGCTCTGTCAAATGAAGTTGCAGCAACACCTGGGGTCAACGACACCACGGCGCCCGTGGTTGAGGTCTTTACTCCAAATGGGGGAAGCGTCGTCACGACCGGTGATATATTGGAAGTGACCTGGAGTGCCGAAGACAATGTCGGGTTAGCCAGCCACGACATTGATCTGTCAACCGACAGCGGGGCGACCTTTAGCGTGTCAATTGCGACTGGTCTGGAAGGAGATCTTCGGTCGTTCCAGTATGAAGTCCCGGATTCGGTGACGACCCGGACAGCCCGGATTCGGGTGACCTCCAAAGATGGGGCCGGAAATACCGGGTCAGACGCTTCGGATACCGATTTCACCATTCGGGTGCCGGATTCAACTCCGCCGACGGTGCAGGTTGTTTCACCAAATGGCGGTGAAAAACTCAAATCTGGAGTTGCCTTTAACATTACCTGGCAAGCCACTGACGAATCAGGGATTGAAAGCCAGGATGTCCTGTTGTCAACCGATAGCGGCGCCACCTTCCCAACCCAACTGGCCACAGGACTGGCCGGAGGAACGTTGTCCTTCAGCTTTACACCAAACGTGACGGGCAAAGTCAAAACAGCCCGTGTTCGAGTGGTGGCTTTGGATACGGCTGGAAATTCCGCTCAGGATGACAGCAATGGTAATTTCCAGATCAAAGGCAAAAAGAAGTAGTTTTCACCCCAGACGTACGTGAGGGGTGACGGTGTCAAAAAGGGAATAAGCCAGCCAGGCTTATTCCCTTTTTTGTGCCTTTCGACAGTGTTTTTCTGTGCCGTTCAGTCTAAAAATTGCCCTCGATCTGCCCCCAAGATCTTGTGTTTTTGGAGTCTCTGACTGGACACAATTGGCCGTGTCTGGTAGACTGGTATTTCATTTACAATCAAGAATTTGTATGTATTTATCTCAAGTAGAATCAATTGGGTTTCGCAACCTTTCGGGACATCTTTTCGGGGATGCGGGCGTAAACATTTTGTGGGGCCAAAACGGGCATGGAAAGACCAGTTGGCTGGAAGTGATTGCATTGCTAGGTAATACGAAATCCTTTCGCACGCATCAGTTAAGCGAAGCCATCAATTTTCACGAGACTGCTGCCCGGGCGATTGCCCAGGTGATTCACAAAAGCCGGACCATCACGCTGGAAGTGCATCTGAAAGGCTCGCAAAAGCAGTTGCTGGTCAATGGCAAACGCGTCCCGGTGAGCGAATACCTGGGAATTCTGGATGTTTTTGTCTATTGCCGCGAAGAGTTAAGCATTGTCCGGGGTGAACCATCAGAACGCCGCCGCTTTCTGGATCGTGGCGTTTTGAGCCTCAAGCCGGGGTATGTTCAAACGCTGGCTGATTACAATCGGGTCCTCAAGCAAAAAAACGCGCTCCTGAAATCAATCGAAGAGACGGTTCCCCCACCGGTTGAAATCTTCGAAATGCTCGATGTGTGGAATGCCCAGCTTGTTGAGTATGGCACGCAGATTCACAAAGCCCGGACCGCTTATGTGGAGCGCCTTAACCAGACCCTGGAACGGCGGTTTTTTGGGGCCGAAGCGATGACGGTTCGCTATCGCTCGTCCCTGGAAGGGAAAGGCGATCTGACCCACTACGCGGACCTGCTGGCCGAACGCCTGCGGGTGCGCCGGGAAGCCGAACTGGCTGCCGGTCACGCCCTGATTGGGCCGCACCGGGATGATCTGGATATTTTAACCGATGGGCGTGAAGTCGCCCGATTTGGAAGCGCCGGTCAGCAACGTAGCGCCTTGCTGGTGCTCGAACTGGCCCAACTCACCATGTACCACCAGGAACATGACGATTTTCCGGTTTTTCTGCTGGATGACATTGATGCCGAACTGGACCGTGACCGGATTCGCACCGTGTTGGATTTTCTCCAGGGAAAAGCCCAGGTTTTTGTAACGACTTCAAAAGCGGCACTGGCTGAGGAATATCGCCAGCGGGCCCGGCTCAGCCAGATTCTGAGCGGAACCGTCGTGCTACAGCCGGAGAAGGCGTTGAACGCAGAATTTTGAGCAGCACCATTTTGACCGTAAGGGTTCGAACTATATTCACAACGTGATCGAGGTTTGATTGACACATGAGTACACCGAGGGAAGAAAAAGAATTGCACACCCAATCTGAAACAACTCCAAACACACCTGAAACCTACACTTCAGCTTCTATTACCTCCCTGTCAGGACGGGACGCCGTGCGGTTGCGCCCGGCCATGTATATTGGTTCAAACGGCGAACTGGGATTACACCACCTGGTATATGAAGTTTGCGACAACTCTGTAGACGAAGCCCTGGGCGGATACTGTACCCAGGTTGATGTCGTCATCCACCCTGACAATTCCATTACGGTACTCGACAACGGACGCGGTATTCCGGTTGACATCAAAGAAGACGACCCGCAAAAACGATCCGGTGTGGAAATCGTGTTGACTGAACTGCATGCCGGCGCCAAGTTTGGCGAAGACAATTCATATAAAGTCTCAGGTGGATTGCACGGTGTCGGGGTGAGCTGCGTTAACTTCTTATCCGAAACGTTTCGGGTTGAGGTCTATCGCAACAACAAAACCTATGAACAGGAATTTGAACGGGGCATTCCGACCGGGCCGCTTCGCCAAACCGGCACCACCAAACGGCGCGGTACCAAAGTCACCTTTAAGCCTGACACCAGCATTTTTACCTTTACGGAATACAACTTTGACACACTGTCGCAACGGTTGCGTGAAAAAGCCTTTTTGACCAAAGGGTTGATGATCACCATCACTGATGAGCGCAGTGAAGTCGAACGCCGCCACGAATTTTTGTACAAAGGTGGAATTTCAGAATTTGTCCAGCATCTCAACCGCAACAAAAACGTGCTGATGCCCGAGCCGTTTTATTGTGAATCCACCCAGGGCGAAATGACGATTGAGGTGGCCATCCAGTACAACGACGCGTATGACGAAAAGGTGTTTAGCTTTGCCAACAACATCAACACCATTGACGGCGGAACGCACCTTTCCGGCTTCCGAACGGCGCTGACGGCCAGCATCAACAGCTATGCCGCTTCCGAAGGGCTTTCCAAGCAATTGAAAGAAAATCTGACTGGCGATGATGTCCGCGAAGGACTGGTCGGCGTCATCAGCGTCAAAATTCCTCAGCCCCAGTTTGAAGGCCAGACCAAAAACAAACTCAACAGCGATGTCAAAGGGCAGGTTGATTCGGTCATTCGCGAACACCTCAAAACATACTTCGAAGAGCATCCGGCCATTGCCAAGCGGCTGATTCTGAAAGCAGTCGAAGCTGCCCGCGCCCGCGAAGCCGCCCGCCGCGCCCGCGAAATCTCGCGCAAATCAGCCCTGAGCGGCCTCACGCTGCCTGGAAAACTGGCTGATTGTTCTGAACGTGACCCTGAAAAATGCGAACTGTTTTTGGTGGAAGGCGACTCCGCCGGCGGCTGTTTTGCTGGTAACACATTGATTTCACTGGTAGATGGGCGTGATATCAGTTTTCAACAACTGGTTGAAGAGCAAGAATCTGGAAAAGAACACTTTTGCTATACCATTCGCCAGGATGGGAAAATTGGGGTTGAACGAATCCTCAATGCCCGGATTACCAGGAAAAATGCGACAGTTGTGAAAGTGACGCTTGATACAGGCGAAGAAATTGTTTGCACTCCTGACCACCGATTTATGCTGCGGGACAGGAGTTACAAGCCTGCGGGGATGCTTTCACCTGAAGATTCCTTGATGCCGCTTTATCGAAAGCTATCTGACACTAAAGAAAAAGGAATTACCATCAACGGCTATGAAATGGTGTGGGATCCAAAATCTGAGCAATGGCTTTTCACCCATGTGTTAGCAGACTGGTATAACCGATGGCAAAAAACTTATGAGGAATCAGATGGTGATCATTGTCATCATGTTGATTTCAATAAGCGAAATAATAACCCTACAAACCTTCGTCGGTTACCAGCCAGTGAGCATCTATTACTTCATCAGCAGCATGTTGGGAAAACCTTACATCGACCTGAAGTTGTTGAAAAAAGTAGAGAAATACGTCGCTCAAAAGATTTTCGGGAAAAGATGAGTGAGCGTATGAAACAACCCGAAACACGTGAGGTTCTTTCAACTCAAGCAAAAACACAATGGGAAGATGCGGAATACAAGAAATACATGGAAACAAAATGGCGGGAGTTTTATGCGAGCAATGAAACGTACCGACAGGAAAACCGAGATCGGTTGATTCAAGCTCAACAGGACTATTGGGCAGATGAGACTAATCGAAAAGCTCAAGCAGATCGGGTGAGGCAGTATTTCCTTGAACACCCAGAAGTCCGTGAAAATTATTCGCAAAAGGCATTGGAGCAGTGGGATAGCGAATTCATTCGTCAATGGCGGAGTGAAAAAACAAAAGAGCAATGGACTCCAGAGTTCCGTCAAAAACGCAAACAGGCATATGACAGAACATACTACGAGCACACAATTGCCTTTATGAAAAAGGTAATTGAGCAAGAAGGAACGCTCAATAGCTATAATGAATTGCGTCGAGGTGTTCCAAAGAACAAAAACCTACTCACTCTTGAGACCTTCGTAACCCGGTTTTTTGATGGTAATTTACAGGCTGCCGAAGAAACGGTTCGTCACTTCAATCATAAAATCGTGAAAATCGAGTCGGTGGACGAATCAATGGATGTGTATGACATTGAAGTTCCAAATACACATAACTTTGCATTGGCAAGCGGGGTTTTTGTTCACAATAGCGCCAAACAAGGCCGTGACCGGCGAACCCAGGCCATCATGCCGCTCAAGGGGAAGATTCTGAACGTTGAAAAATCACGCTACGACAAGATGCTCTCGCATAGCGAAATCGGCGCGTTGATTATGGCGTTGGGAACGGGAATCGGAAAATCGGACTTTGATATCAATAAGCTCCGGTACCACCGCATCATCATCCTTTGCGACGCCGACGTGGACGGAAGCCATATTCGAACGCTGCTGCTGACGTTTTTCTACCGGCAAATGCCCGAATTGATTGAGCGCGGGTATGTCTACATTGCGCAACCGCCGCTCTTCAAAGTCAAAAAAGGTCGTTCGGAGCAATATGTGCTCGATGAGCGGGAATTGAACCGCTACCTGATGCGCAAGGCGACGGAAGACGTCAAAGTCAAAGTCGAAGCAACCGGAAAAGAATATGAAGGCCGCGAACTGGCCAAATTCATCGAAAAATTGATTGAATTTGAAAACTACTACAACAAACTGCTCCGCCGCCTGTTGCGTGATACCAAACTGGCGGATGTGGTGCTCCAGGTCTTTGGCGGCACCAACGGTATTGCCGACGGCGTGAAGCTCCACAAAGTTTTTGAAGATGAATCACGCCTTGGACGCCTTGAGGCTGCGTTGATTGACGCCGGGTACTCCACCGAGCTGACTCGTGATGAAGAGCACAATCTGTGGAGTGTCAATGTCACCGGCAAAAACGGCATCGTCCGGATTGATTGGGAGCTTTCAACCCACGTTGAATTCCAAAAATCACTGACGATGTACCAGGATTTGCGAAACGCCATGCAATCGTCCTTTACCGTAGCCAATGGCGGTCAACCAGCACTGATTCCTTCCTACAAACAGTTGGCCGAGCACGTGCTGAGTGTTGCCAAGAAGGACATCAACATCCAGCGTTACAAAGGATTGGGCGAAATGAACCCGGAACAGCTCTGGGAAACCACGCTCAATCAAGGGAAACGGACCTTGCTCCAGGTTCGAGTCAACGATGCGGTTGAAACCGACGAAATTTTCACCATTCTGATGGGAGACACGGTCGAACCACGGCGGAAATTCATCGAAGACAACGCACTTGATGTGAAAAACCTGGACATCTAATTCTTTGGGGCTGAAGAGATTGGGCTGAAGAAAACGGGCCTGG
>CAZXCE010000370.1:0-8274 GCA_964639175.1 uncultured Clostridia bacterium | reverse complement strand
TAAACCTTTGGAGTGCTGCGGCTCGACGCAGCTTTTAAACCTTGCGGCTTGGCCTCAAAGAGCGCCAGGCCGCTTTTTATGAAACCCGGCTCTTCAATCAGGTCGGCCTTTTCGTCTCTCATCAAGGTTCATCAACTTATGTCCTCTCGATCCCAACAGATTCTGTCTGCAAGCGCTGGTATTCTGCTGACGGTGGCAGTCGCTGTGGTCTATCTGTGGCGAATGGACAATGCGGTGGGCCTGTTTAAGGATGACGCCTGGTATCTCCTGCTCGCCAAATCTCTGGCGACAGGTCAGGGCTATCGCCTGACAAATTTTCCTTTTGATGCGGGAATTGCGATTTACCCTCCGGCTTTCCCCTGGTTGCTCTCGCTGTTTTATCGTTTGCTCCCAGAATTTCCTCAAAATCTCTGGCTATTGAAATCCGTTTCTATGGCTGCCCTGCTGATAACTGGCTGGATGCTCGTTTTTTATTTTATCCGCCAGCGTCAATTGCCAGCGTTTTTTGCTTATGGAATTGCACTGGCAACCATCCTGAGCCCGGCCCTGGTCTTTCTGGCCACCTCGACATTGATGTCAGAATGCGTCTTCACCTGTATCGAGGTGGCCATCCTCATCCTCATTCCGTACTGTGAACAAGATAAATGGAAGACCCGCCTTCAATACAATGTTTTGATCACAACCATTGCACTACTCGCCACAGCGGCCTTCTTAACACGATCTATCGGAATCACACTGATTGTGTCCATTGGATTGTTCTGGATATTGAAGCGATCATGGAAGCCAGCGATGATCTTTGCGATTGGAGTCGTTTGTTTCTACGGTCCCTGGTGGGGCTATACCACAATTCAACGTCAGTTGGCACCACCAACGTCTCAAGCTGGGACAATTGCCACAAGTTACACAAATTATTTTTTGACTCAGGAAACAAACCTTCCTTCGTCATATTCACGGCTGGAAAGACTTTCCTGGGGTATCTGGCAAAATTTAACTGTGACCTTTGGGTGTGGCATTGGCGGTGTCTGTTTCCCATCTCTTTACCGCCCAGCTCGTGAAAGCGGAATTGAAATATTTGATATGGCAGAATATCTGGGACTCGGCCCTGAGGCAACGGGAAAAAACCGTGGAACAATGGGGCGTGTACCTGCCACAATTGTTCTCTCGCTGGTGCTGTCCATCATTGGATTGATTGGGTTTATTGACCGACTCCGGCAGGATCTGACGGTCGTAGAATTGTATCTCATCGCCACGTTCGCCATTTTCCTGGCCTGGCCCTGGTCTCCGTTTCGATTCCTTTTGCCACTGATACCATTTTTATTATTTTATCTCGTTCATGGCTGGCGCGTGGTGGTGGAATGGGTTCTCAAAACAGCCAACCGCCCGGCAAAAGAAGCCCAATTTATGCCAGCCCGAGTCTTTCTGCTCTGTGTCATCAGCCTTTTTGTGTATGACCACATTGGATACCTGCAAGCCAAAACAGATCCATCCGCCGCCGAGGGGCCGCCGCCTGTCATCCAGACATTTGCCGCAGCTCAAGAAGTCATGGAATGGGTGAGAACACATACCTCCGAAACAGAAGTGCTAACAACCAATAATTTGCCACTTGTTCACATCTATAGCCGTCGAAAAACGATAACCTGTGCGTTGCCGGACTGCCCGGCTCAAGGAGTCCGCTATTTTGTCAATGTGGCCCCACTGACTCCGGTTCCAGGTATGATTGCAGGAAAGATTGTCTTCCAACCCGCTCATTCATCGCTCTATGTGTTTGAACTATCAAAAGCTGAAAAATGACGGTTGAGATCACTGATAAAACCTGGCACCAATGAGCCGCTTAGATCGAGCACTTTCAAGGCGAGTCCGCTGTGGTTCGCCCTTTTCGTTTGTTTCAAAAAAACTGTAGACCATTTTCCAATCATCCCGTACTCTGCCCTCCATTCGGTGTCTTCATTTTCATTCCTGACGCTTTATTTCCATGCCGATTGCTTTTTCCCGATCAATGCGGTCTCTTTCCGGAGACCGGTATCGCCGCTCGCTGCTGGGTATCAGCCTGGTTATGGCAATTTTGGGTGCCTGGGGCATCTGGTTGTGGTCTGCCCGTATTGCCCGCTATGAGACGTCGCAAATCGCCCGGCTTGAAATGACCCAGGCTGCCGCGGCGATTGAAGCTTCGGTGGATGGCCGAATCGCCGGGCTTCAGGTTGTTGCCGGCCAGGAAGTCAAACCGGGACAGGTGCTGGTTGAGCTTGAAACGACCGTTGATCGGTTGCGGCTTGAGGAACAAAACCGGTTGCTGGATTCGCTCAATCAAGAAATTTCGGTGTTGCGTGATGAACTGACCGCCCAGCGCCAGGCCCAGCAGGACGACCGGGCCACGGCGCCAGTAACCCTCCAGGTCGCTCGGGCCCGGCATCGGGAGGCCGAAGAAGACGCCAAATTTAGCCAGGAAGAAGTCACCCAACTCACCAAACTCCGGGATGGCGGCTATATTTCCAATTTGCAACTCCTGCGGGCCGAAGCTGATTACCGGAAACATCGTGCTCTGGCTGATGCCCTTGACCTCGAAGTCCGCCGCCTGGAACTTGACCAGCAAACCACCGAAAGCCAGAAGAAAGTCCGGCTGGAACAAA
Organism: uncultured Clostridia bacterium; assembly: GCA_964639175.1. Classification (GTDB taxonomy): domain Bacteria; phylum Acidobacteriota; class Blastocatellia; order Chloracidobacteriales; family Chloracidobacteriaceae; genus JACQXX01. The sequence continues at coordinate 5,647 of CAZXCE010000370.1, read as the reverse complement.
TCAAGCGGGAACTGACCAAATTGCAGGGTGAAATCACCACGATCACGGCCACCATCACCACACTTCAAAAAGATATCGAGAAATATCAAATCCAATCGCCAGTGGCTGGACGCGTTGCCGAACTGGTGCCGCTACACGTCGGCGACTTGCTCCGCAAAGGCGAAAAAGTGGGCATGGTTTTGCCGACTGGCGAGTTAAAAATTGTCGCCCAGTTTAGTCCGTCAGCCGGGTTTGGCCGGATTCGCCCCGGTCAAAAAGCCAGAGTTCGGGTCCAGGGATTTCCCTGGACGCAATATGGAGAACTCGCCGCCGCGGTCTCCAGCGTCGCGGGTGAAACCCGTGAGGGGCTGGTGCGGGTCGAACTGGCGATTTTGCCGACATCGTCCAAACTCATTCCGCTCCAGCACGGCCTGCCTGCCGTGGTTGAAATCGAAGTCGAACGCCTGTCACCAGCCAGTCTGGTGCTGCGCTCTGCCGGATATGGTGCCGACTCAACCCCACCGGCACCGCCGGTTCCGATTTCAGGTGGAGGTGCCGAGTGAAGCGTGCATCTGCAGGGTCACCTCGCCGTCGGTTTTTTATTCCGGAAGTCGTCCAAACCTCGGCCATGGACTGCGGCCCGGCGTCCCTCAAATCGTTACTTGAAGGATTTGGCATTTCGGTTAGTTATGGCCGGTTGCGCGAAGCCTGCCAAACCGATGTGGACGGTACATCCATTGACACAATTGAAGATATCGCAGTTCAGTTGGGCCTGGATGCCGTCCAGATTATGTGTCCGCTTGACCATTTATTGCTTGATGAAACTGGCTATTTACCTGGGCTGATTGTGATTCGGCTCCCAAATGGCCTGACCCACTTTGTCGTCATCTGGCGTCGCTTTGGCAAGTATGTGCAGGTGATGGACCCGGCGACTGGCCGCCGCTGGCAGGAAACAGACAGTTTTCTAAAAAATGTCTATCTTCATGAATTGCAGATTCCAGCCACGGCCTGGCGAAAATGGGCCGGCACCAATGATTTCCTCAACCCACTCAAACAGCGTTTACAGACCCTGGGGTTGCCCACATCCGGAGTTGAAAAACTGGTTGCCACAGCCCTGGCTGATCCAACCTGGCAAACTCTTGGGGCACTGGATGCTGCCACCCGGATGGTGACTTCGCTGGTACAGGCCGGGGGAATCCAGCGTGGGAAACAGGCCCGCCGTGTCCTGGAATCCTTTTTTGAGCAGGCCACAAGTCAACCACAAGATCGCACACTGGAAATTCCAAATGCTTACTGGTTTGTGCGAGTGGCGCCGGGAAATCAGCAACTGTATATGCGGGGCGCGGTTCTGGTCCGAGTCAAAGGCTGCCGGGCCTCGCGTCAAGCGGCTGGCAAAGCAACCCAGGATCAAGGAGAAGGTCAACCGGCGCTCTCGCCCGAACTGGTCGCGGCATTAAATGAATCACCCACCCAACCTGGACGTGAATTGCTGCGGCTACTCGCCCAGGACGGAGTCCTGACACCGGTGGTGGTGGCATTTGCCTTGATGTGCTCAGCGGCTGGCACGGTCATTGAAGCCCTGCTGTTTCGTGGACTTTTTGACATTGGCGGCCAGCTTACCCTTCCCGAACAACGCCTGATGGCACTGGCCGCGTTGCTTGGCTTTTTGGCGCTTTCGATGTTTCTGGATTTGCCGATTATGACGGCCATGCTCCGGCTGGGGCGGCACCTTGAAATTCGATTGCGGGTCGCGTTTCTGGAAAAAATCCCTCGTCTGGGTGACCGTTATTTTCAAAGCCGTCTTACCTCAGATATGGCCGAACGCAGCCATAGCCTGCAGGGAATCAGAGTGTTACCACACATTGGCGGGCAATTTATCCAGGCTTTGAGCCAGCTTGTGATGACTACGGCTGGAATTATCTGGCTTGATCCATCAAGCACTTTTCTGGCCGTGACAGTGGCCGTGGTGGCGGTCCTGGTGCCCATCCTGATCCTGCCCCAACTGGCTGAAAAAGATTTGCGGGTTCGGGTCCATACCGGTGCCCTCACCCGATTTTATCTGGATTCATTGCTCGGCCTGATTCCAATCCGGACCCACGGCGCCGAACGTGCGATCCGCCGCGAACACGAAAGCCTGCTGGTGGAATGGGTTCGGGCCCAAATTGGTCTTCTGCGCGCCACGGTCGTGATTGATGGGTTTCTTTCAACGGTTGGGTTTTTGCTGGTGGTGCTTTTGGTATTTCACTCTCTCAATCGAGACCAGGAACCTGGTGGAATGTTGCTTTTGCTCTACTGGGCGCTGAGTTTGCCGACACTGGGTCAGGAAGTAGCGTTGATTGCCCGCCAATATCCGGTGATTCGCAATATGACACTGCGGCTGTTGGAACCCATCGGTGCCCTGGAAGAACCGGTTGAAGAAACCGAGGCTGACCGCAGTCAGATGAGTACCGTGCCAGTGGTTCAGGCACTTCACGCTTCGCGCCACGGCGTGCGAGTTGAATTTGACAACATCAGTGTCCGGGTTTCCGGGCATACCATTCTTGAAGCAATCAATGTCACGATTGAGCCGGGCAGCCATGTCGCCATCGTGGGACCATCGGGTGCCGGCAAATCCAGCCTTGTCGGATTGTTGCTGGGATGGCATCGGCCAGCCAGCGGCCAGATTCGGATTGACCATAACCTGCTCGAAGGATCACGGCTGGATAAACTCCGCCAGGTAACTGCCTGGGTTGATCCATCGGTGTTTATCTGGAACCGTCCGCTCCTGGAGAATTTGCGGTACGGCACGTCGCCAGAAGTCATTCAACCAATTGGCCAGATTATTGACCAGGCTAATTTGCACAGTGTCCTGGAAACTTTGCCGGATGGATTGCAAACCTCACTGGGCGAAGGCGGCGCGCTGGTTTCAGGCGGCGAAGGACAGCGAGTCCGGTTTGGTCGGGCACTGTTTCGTTCTGGCGTTCGGCTCGTCATTCTGGATGAACCATTTCGCGGGCTTGATCGCGAACAACGCCAGACCTTGCTGGCCCGCGCCCGCACCTGGTGGAACAAGTCAACCCTCCTGTGCATCACCCACGACGTTGGTGAAACCAGAGACTTTGACCGGGTACTGGTCATTGAACAGGGCCGTTTGGTCGAAGACGGAAATCCACGGCAACTCAGCCAACGGGCGGGTTCGCGCTATCAGGCTCTGCTCGAAGCCGAGGCTGAAATCCGCAAAGGCTTATGGTCCAGCGCTGACTGGCGGCATGTGTGGCTTGAAAAAGGTGTTGTTTCCGAAAAAGCACAAAATCGTGAATGAAATCAACCAAACCTCACCATAGAGGACACAGAGGAATACAGAGAAAAATCAGAAAGCCTCTGTGGTCCTCTGTGTCCTCTGTGGTTCAAAAATGAGTAGTGAAAAGCTGAAATCTCTACCTAATGACTCGCTCTCAAACTACTGAAATCCAAAAACTAAGCTGGCCGGTCTCAAAACTGAGCGAGGCGGTTGAGGTCCTGGCGCGAAAATGCGGGCTTCCGGTCCAGACCCGCGAAGCACCATTGTTGCCAGAGCAATTGCTGCGTTCCGATGCAGCACAACTTGGGTGGTGGATTGAAACACTGGCCCACTGGCTGGGACTTGAAGCGGAACCAGTGGAAACGACCTACGCCGAAATCAACCGGTTGCTCCTGAGTGCCGGGCCGGCTGTCCTGGCGATTCCCTCTGAGTTTGGGCCACGCATTTTACTTTTGTTAGAGAGTCGTGGTGGCCTCATCTGGCTTGTCACTCAAAAACACACGATTGAAAAGCGCACGGTCGAAGAACTTCGCCCGCTCCTGTGTCAGATGCTGGAAGCACCATTTGTGACTCGAATTGATTCGCTGCTACGCGACGCAGGTGTTTCCAAACGCCGGATGGCCCAGGCGCGACAGACCTTACTTCGCGAACAATTGTCAGCCGCCCGGATCGGACATTGCTGGATGCTGCGGCTGCATCCAGGTTCACCAATCACCGAGCATCTGAGTCAGGCACTCTTGCACCGATATTTCCTGACATTGCTGGGCATTTACGCGCTGCAATACCTCTTTCTGATTGGCTCCTGGTGGATGATCGGACGTGGCATGTTTCAAGGCCAGCTTGACCCAGCCTGGGTGTTCGCCTGGGCGTTACTTTTAATTACCATGATTCCCTTTCGGGCCTGGGCGACCTGGACCCAAGGGCTGTTGTCCGTTGGCGCTGGTCGCATTCTCAAACAACGGCTGCTCTATGGCGCACTTCAACTCGCCCCGGAAGCCATCCGGCATCAGGGGGCTGGTCAATTGCTTGGCCGGGTTAATGAATCACAGGCCATCGAAGGTCTGGTCTTAAGCAGCGGATTTACCAGTGTTTCAGCCGTGGTCGAACTGGTGATGGCCTTGCTGGTACTGACAACCAGCCCAGGTGGGACGCTCATGGCGTGGTTGCTGGCAGGGTGGATTGTGCTGACGGTGATGTTAAGCTGGCAGTATTTTCGCCATCGCCAGGAATGGACTGAAAATCGGGTTCATCTCACCAATGATCTGGTTGAACGCATGGTGGGTCATCGGACCCGCGTGGCACAGGAACTCCGGCAGTTCTGGCACGATGGCGAAGATCAGGCGGTTGAACGCTATCATCGGTTGTCACGCAAGCTGGATCAGGCCGGTGTCCGTCAGTCGCTTGTGACCCGTGGCTGGTTGATTTTGGGCATTGCCGGACTCGGACCCGCGTTTGTGACCGGTTCAGCAACACCAGCCAGTCTGGCCATTGGGCTTGGTGGTGTGCTCCTGGCGCAACGGGCGCTGGCGAAAATTGTTTCCAGCATTGGACAGGTCACTGGCGTGTTGATTGCCTGGAAACAGGTGGCACCGTTTTTTCAAGCGGCTGAAAACACTGAAGTTCCCAGCAGTTTCTTTGCCTTACTCTCCAGCCGCAAACTGGAATCAGTTCCACAGGGTCAGATGGTCCTTGAAGCGGATGACCTGGTCTTTCGCTATCGCGAACATTCCACTCCAGTCGTGAAAGAATGTACTCTGCAAGTTCGTTCCGGAGATCGCATCCTGCTCGAAGGACCTTCCGGGAGCGGCAAATCCACCTTTGCTTCCCTTTTGATCGGGCTGCGGTCGCCAGAATCCGGATTATTGCTGCTCCACGGGATTGATCGGAAAACGTTGGGCATCGAAAGCTGGCGCAAACGGGTCGCGTCAGCCCCCCAATTTCACGAAAACCATATTCTGGTCGGCACCTTCTCCTTTAATGTATTACTTGGGAAAGACTGGCCGCCGTCGCCAGAGGACCTCAAAGAAGCTGAAACCGTGTGCCACGAACTTGGCCTCGGAGACCTGCTCAACCGGATGCCGGCAGGACTCCTGCAAATGGTCGGAGAAACTGGCTGGCAGCTTTCCCACGGTGAACGAAGCCGCGTGTTTATTGCCCGGGCCTTGCTCCAGGGGGCCGATGTCATCATTTTAGACGAAAGTTTTGCCGCACTTGACCCCGAAAACCTCAGCCGGGTGGTACAGTGTGTTTTAAAACGAGCGCCAACCATTCTGGTGATTGCACATCCTTAAGGGGTTCAGGGTTCAGGGTTCAGGGTTTTCAAACTGGCCAGGCATCAAAACAATGGTCTCCTCCTTATTTGGTCCTTTTGGTCCTTTTTGTCCCTTT
>CAZXCE010000369.1:0-8284 GCA_964639175.1 uncultured Clostridia bacterium | reverse complement strand
CGGAACCCGGAACCCGGAACCCGGAACCCGGAACCCGGAACCCGGAACCCGGTCTGGCGCTTTACCAAACCTGATAGTGAAACTTTCCATCCTGGCAGCCGATATGCACCTGGGTAACTGGCTGGTTGCTTGCCATTCGTGCAAGGAACTCGCTGGCCAGTTCGGGCAAAACAGTTCCAGTGAGCAGGTGATCAACGTTGCGGGCACCCGTGGCGACTTCACGGCAGCGGCTGGCAATTTCTTCAATGATGGATGGATCGTAGGAAAAACTGGCATTATGATTTTCCGCCAGCCGGCGACGGATCCGATCCAGTTGCAGATCAATAATTTGGCGCATGATTTCGTCTGAAATCGGATAGTACGGCACCACGACCATGCGGCCTAACAGCGCCGGCTTAAAAACTTTGGTGAGTTCCGGGCGAATGAGTTCAACCAGAGCTGGTGGGTCGGGCCGTGTTTCAGGGTCGGAACACACGGACAGTATCAATTCGCTGGCCACGTTTGAGGTCAGCAAAATGATAGTATTTTTAAAATCAATTTCCCGCCCTTCGCCATCTTCCAGCACGCCTTTATCAAACACCTGATAAAACAGTTCCATCACATCAGGGTGAGCTTTTTCAACTTCATCCAGCAGCACGACGGAATAGGGCTTGCGCCGCACCGCCTCGGTGAGAACACCGCCTTCGCCGTATCCGACATAGCCTGGGGGTGATCCTTTGAGCGATGAAACGGTATGTGCTTCCTGGTATTCGCTCATATTGATAGAAATGAGGTTGCGCTCGCCTCCGTACAAGGTTTCAGCCAGAGCCAGAGCTGTTTCGGTTTTGCCGACACCGCTGGTGCCAACCAGCAAGAAAACACCAACCGGGCGGCGGGGATCGGTCAGATTGGCGCGCGAGGTTCGGATTCGCTGGCTAATTGATTCGAGTGCTTCTGATTGGCCAACCACACGTTGTTCGAGTCGGTCTTTGAGTTTGAGTACCGTTTGAATTTCATCGGTAAACATTTTCCCAATCGGAATGCCGGTCCAGCCTGAGATGACCGCCGCAATGGTATCGGCGGTCACCCAGGGTTGCAGGAGTGGTGTTTCCCCCTGGAGTTCGGCTAAATCGGCATTGAGTTGAATCAACCTGGTGCGCAGGTCTTCAAACGAATGTTCATCTTTGACCTGACTGGGGTGAACCAGAGTTTCGAGCTCAGCACGGACTTTCCGAATGTGGGCAACCAGGGTTTTTTCCTGGGCAAACTGGTGCTTGAGTGACTCCAGTTTCTGCTGTTCTACGGCGAGCAGTTGACTGACTTCGGTGATCCGTTTTGAAAAGTCGCTGCCGGTGAGTTGTTCTCGCTCAAGGGTCGTGCGTTCAGTGGTCAGTTGTGAAATCCGACGTTCGACGTCCTCTATTGCCGGAGGCGTCGCCGCCAATCCAATCATCACCCTGGCACAGGCTGTATCTAAGACGCTGACTGATTTATCAGGCAACTGGCGACCGGAAAGGTAGCGGTGCGAGAGCTTGACCCCCGACACCACGGCTTCATCCAATATGCGAACTTGATGGTGTTTTTCGAGTGCCTCGGTTAGCCCTCGCATCATCACAATTGCCTGATCAATCGTCGGTTCCTCAACTTTAATCACCTGAAAACGTCGGGCGAGGGCGGCGTCTTTTTCAAAATACTTTTTGTACTCACTCCAGGTGGTGGCGGCAATTGTCCGCAATTCTCCACGCGCCAGGGCTGGCTTGAGCAAATTGGCCGCATCGCTCTGACCTGCCTGACCTCCAGCCCCGATCATCGTGTGGGCTTCGTCAATAAACAGGATGATTGGTTGAAGCGAAGATTTGACCTCCGTAATGACCGACTTGAGCCGGTTTTCAAACTCGCCTCGAACCCCGGCGCCGGCCTGTAACAGGCCCAGGTCAAGTGTGCGAACCGCGATATTTTTTAACGATTTGGGAACATCCCCGGCGACAACCCGGAGAGCAAACCCTTCCACCACGGCGGTTTTGCCGACCCCCGCTTCACCAGTCAGAATCGGGTTGTTTTGGCGGCGGCGGGTGAGGATGTCAATGACCTGCCGGATTTCAAAATCCCGACCCAAAACCGGATCAATCTCACCATTGCGGGCTTTGGCTGTGAGGTCAACTGTGTACTGGTCAAGGGCCGTCGTCTTCCCCGCAACCACCCGTTCGGTTGATTCATCAGGTGGAACATCCGCCTGGTCCTGGGTGTCCTCCACCGAATGAGCCGAAACTTCAAGCAGACACGCATGCAGGGCCTGGGCCGTCAGGCGCTGAAACTCTGATGAAATCCCGCGCGCCAGCCGTGCCAGTTCGGGGTTGTTGATCAAGGCCAGCCAGATATGACCGGACCGAATGTGGGTCGCCCCAAAATCAACCGAAGCCAGCAGCCAGGCATCCTGAATCAGAAGCGGGATATGCGGCGACAGCAGTGGCGTGCGGGATGTTCCGGTTTTGAATCGGTCCAGACTCCGGTTCAAGTCACGGGTCAGGTGCGAGCGGTTGACGTTAAACTGGCGCAAAATCCGGTCGAGATCAGTATTCGGCGGCTCTAACAACTTGACCAGCAGGTGCTCGATTTCCACTTCATAATGTGTTTTTGACTGACACAGTCCAGCCGCTTCTTCAAGGGCTTTACGGCACGTGTCGTTGAGTCGGCCAATGAGTGATTTGAGGTTGAAAATGGTCATATGATGAGGGTTCAGGGTTTACAGGGTTCAGGGTTCAGGGTTTTCGAACTCAGGTTCTTTTTGTCTTTTAAACCCTGGCACAATGGTTTTACACCGGCGCCGCAAGTTGAACCGATGGTGACTGATCAGAAGAAAACGCCCTGGTTTTGAGCCAGCTTGTCCATCCCAGCAGTGGTTTGCGCCGAGCGCGGGTGGTCAGAATCGTTACCGGGACTTCTTCGGGTTTGAGCAGCAGCCGGATGTCAAAGTCAAACTCAAGACCCACAAACAGGCGCGTCAGCTCAATCGTCGGGCGAAATGCCGGGCCGATGGGCAAAAAGGTCAAAAATTCACGAAGCGTCAAGGGGCCAATCTGGACTTGAAACTTGGATTGCACATCCCAAACCCGTGACCCGGCAATCGTGCTGATTCCCAGGTCACTATTAGCGCTTCCGAGCCGGGTGAGCGTCGAAGGTTCCAGTTTGATCCATTGACCTGAAAACTGATGGATCGTGAATCGAACTTTGAAAAAATCGGTCAGGATTTGCTGGAGGGCCATGGCGGAATGGGGACGTTGGGCCATCAACCCGCCATAAAACAACACGCCCAGGTCCGGGAAGATTTGTCGCTGGCGTAAACTCTGTGGCCCAAGTCCAACCACATCAAACAGACATTCAGTAAATTCATCCTGGCCCCCACGTTCAAACGCCACCGGGAAGCGGTATTTTTCCCACGCCCGGTAGAACAACGAGAGCAGACGATGGTTGAACAAATCAAAAAAGGACCACAGCGCGGTTTCCTTTTTCCGAAGCTGGTCAATCAGTAATTCGGTATAGGGGTACGGCAAAACACCCATCGGGCCAGTCAGTCCGAAAAAGGAAACGATCATTTCGTGACCCTGTTTTTTGAGGTCAGTGGTTTGGCCGTCAGCCGGTGACTCAATCGGACGAAGTTCATGAATCTGGCTGGCTGGAAAATTGAACGAGACCTGTGTTCGAAACCGAACCACCTCTGAACCGGGGCCCTGGTCTTTTCCAACCGGGGTTCGGTCAGGAAAAATCCGTTCGAGCAGTCGGATGGCCTGGAAAAACGAAAACTGATAGGGAGACGCCCAAAGTGTCTCAGCCAGCGACTGAAGGTGTGGCGCCGCATCCAGACCTCTGGAAAGCGGGGCTGAGGGCTGATCCAGTTCATCAGCCTTTACAATAAAATGCAGTTCCCGGTTCTCGCTGGCCATCGTTTGATGATTCCTTCCCGCTGGCTTGACCGTGCCACCAGTTCGTTAAATGAATTGATTGATACATACAGTCCAAGAAACCGTTCCAGAACTGAAGCAAAGAGATACAGTCCGCTGCCGATAAATTGATGTTCATCAAATTCAAGGGTGGTTGAGACTCCGCGAACCAGGGCGCTTCCGGTCGCAAATTGAACCCGCCGCAGCACGCGTTGAGTGTGGGCCCGGGTAATGCCTAAAATTTGTTTCCGCGTCACGGACGAATCCAGAAAATCATAAAGCAACAGGATTTCGCGTAAGGCCTCGGGGGTGCCAGATGAGTCGGGTGGCAGCAGTGATAAATGATTGAGCGAAAGATGTGAGATCAGCCGCCAGTGGGCCCGCCGCCGCAAGGGTGGTCGAATGGTTGGGGTTGGTTTTCGTAAACATTTGATCCGGACCAGCGCTCCCAACCCTTCAACCTCAAAATCTCCTTCCCGCCCCGTAAAGGGCAATCGGGCCGGCAGATCCCGATTGGTACACAGGGCATGGATGGTTAGAGTTTCAACTGCCGGAACGTTGGGTTGAAAGTCCAGATCAACCAGCGAGAGGTAGACTTCGGTGCCAGCATCGTCTTTTTGAGTTGACTGCCGCCGCGAACTGTACCAGTACGTGGCCCCTTCAGTTTGTGCCTGAGCGTGCTGGATCGAATAAAATGGATGATACGTGGTGGACTCTTGCAGCAAGGGGTCCGTCGAAGTCACTGATTGAATGGCATAAATTTCAGTTGCCAGTTGGCGGTCGACATCGGCCACCACCCGGTATTCGTGTTGCTGGTGCGAGAGATGGATTGGTTCTGTCACCTTTTCAAACAAATTGATGATCGGGGTGCAGCCAAGTTGAAAGGTACTGTCGTCAATCGTTGAATGAGGCGGGGCCACATCCTGGAGCCGCAACACGATGTCAAAATGGTCTGAAAATCCGGCTGCAATCGCGGCATCAAGTCCTGACACTTCAAAAAAGAGAAATTTTTCCGGAAAAGTAAAATACTCGGTCAGAAGCTGGTAGCCTGGAAACGACCGCCCGCCATAGGGCAACATCCCCTCTTCCAGTTCAAACCCGACAGGTTTGATTGACGTTGATTTCAGCAAAATCGGTGGTTTTTCATCTTTCCAGTCGCCAGTGGCTGGATCTTTCACACGTGAAGCCAGTTCAACCCGTGTGGTGTGATTGAAAATGAGTTCATAGAGCGGATATACCAGTTGAGGATTGCCATTGATGAAAAACCGCAGGGTTTGAACAGGCCTCGAATGTTCATTGGTGCCAACCCGCAGGGCGGAAAGTGGTTGCTGGTTTACACAATGGAGCGAAATCCGCAGGGTTGCCGATTCCCACCGGCCACGAGAATTTACCGGACTGGGAGAATCAAGCGACGCAAAAATGACTTCAATCGGCCACAGTGTCAGATCGTATCCAGTCCGAAACCGGCAGGCGGTCCCTTGAACCGATCTGGAATAGAGCCGGGTGTTTTTGGGAACTTCATAGCCGCTAGTCATTTTCCCCAATCGAAACTGGACAATCCCCATGGATGGGATTGGGGCTAAATAATGTGGATAGAGGACATGAAACAGCGACTCGGTGAGTTCCGGAAACTCATCGTCGAGTTTTAACCGGATACGGGCTGTCAGCAGGGCAAAGGCTTCGATGAGTCGCTCGACGTGTGGGTCCTCGCATTTGCTGGGTTCAAGCTGGAGCTGGCTCGCAATCCGTGGGTATTTGGCCGAAAATTCAGCCCCCTGTTGCCGGATAAAAGCCAGTTCCCGTTCATAATAGCCCAAGAGTTCATCGCGCATCGGGTTTATACCAATGAGGGGTTAAGGTATCGGGTTCAGCGTTGTGGGGAATACAATTTTTTCAATGGGTTCGCCATTGGCTCATCCGAGGCGTCCATAGCAAAATGGTATTATCCCAGGAGTTCAATTTCACCTCGATCAATATCAAGGTGGGTGTCAAAGCTGACTGGCTCGGGCACCGGCTCGATTTTGAGTCGCCCATCAATTCGAAAATGCAGGAGCCGGGTCGTTTCATCAAGCGGCAGGACCCGAACCACCACATGTTCAAGCCGTGGTTCAAACGTGCGAATTGCGGTTTCGATCAATTTGCGAAGGGTCGCCTGATCGTTCAGGTTTTTTGGATTAAAGGTGGTGAAATCCGGCAGGCCATACGCCGCCACCGAACTTGATAACTCTTTCAAGTCGGGTGGAATCCCATCCACGGTCTGACGGGTGTTTAACAGCCACTGGATATCACGTTTCACGGCTTCTTTAAAGTACCGAATCCCTTTGGACTGAACCGTCCAGGGTTCCTCTTCATTGAGCAGCCGGTCCAATACAGATGGTTTGGTTCGAATGTCAGGTGGCATCATTTCGGTCTCTGGGTTCCAGGTTCCGGGTTCCGGGTTTGTCAATCCCTGGTTTGTCTTCGGTTGTAACAGGCCGTAAAGGACCTGCCTTCACTGAGCGACCACGCTATAGCGAAAATCCCGAAACCCTGAACCTTACAGGTTGACTATACTTTCTTATTCGATTTCAAATCCCAACCAGCCGCGACATTGCCAGCCGGTTTGCCCTTCATATCGAGCTTGGTGTATTTGAGTTCAAATTTTCCATAACTGAACGAAACTTCTTCAAGTGGAATGGCTTCAGCCCCTTTGCTTGAGCCTCCTGGATGGATACTGGTGACGATGACATCGGTCATTTTGTATTCCATATAAGGTTCTTTGTCGCCGCCGGCGCGACAAATTTCCAATTTGGCGCTTGGGTAATGCTCCCCACTGGCACAGGCAATGGATAATTTCGGTGATGCTTTATCCAGGGCTTTCACAATCGTAAAGGGGCCGAAATTGGCCCGCTCCGCCGTCAGTGAGCCATGCGTACTGGCTGCAACCGTGGCTGGCTGGGAAATTCCCCAACTGTAAGACAGGATTTCGATTTCACCTTTGTGTTTTCCATCAGTGCTTTCGCCTTCGATTCCTTCAATTTTCAAAAAAGCGTCAAACGCCATAGCAGTGCCTCCAAAAAATAAAAGTAGATTGGTTACAAACTTTGAAAAATGAAGTATCGCCGGGCAACCCCTGGGTATTGAATTTTGAGACAGTGGTTATCCGCCATCCTTCATTTTCCTGATTGATGAGTCGAACGTAATGCCAGTTTGGAATGGCTTTACCTGAGTATTGAGTCAGGGATTGCGATCAAACAGGCACAAAAAATTTGGTTAAGCCATCTTTGGTTCATGGCTTTTGATTGATTCGGATCAGGGAGGTGTGAGGTACAACCACTCGATCCAGTTTGATTGTGAACGTCGGGTACCGGTACAGCCAGTGGCGGTTCTATCTTAATTCATGGTTCCCCAGCCAGGATCGGTGGATTTCCCTCCAGAGAAAGGTAATACCACTGAACTCAGGCGGCTCGATCATGTTACTGTCCCTGGTTTCGAGGCGGAGGAAGTTCCGATACCAGGCGCAAGGACACGGTTAATTCATCAAGCTGGAAGTGAGGTCGCAAATAACTGACAGCCTTGTAACAGCCTGGTTTGCCCGGGATTTCAAAAACTTCGATTCGGGCCTCGCGCAGTGGGTACTTGGCTTTAGCATCCTGACTGGCTGAATCGTCCAATGAGACATAAGTGGTAATCCATCGGTTCAGGAATTCCTCACAATTCTTTCGGGACATAAATGACCCGATTTTGTCTCGCATCATGCATTTCAGGTAATGGGCAATTCGCGAGACAGCAAACATATATTGGAGCTGAGATGAAAGCCGGGCGTTGGCATTGGCAAAATCAGTGTCGTACTTTTTGGGCTTGTTTGCTGATTGAGCCCCAAAGAAGGCCGCGTAATCGGTATTTTTGCAATGCACCAGGGGGATAAATCCCAAATCTGAAAATTCTTTTTCCCGGCGGTCAGTAATCGCCACTTCGGTCGGACACTTCATGGCAACATCGCCTTCATCGGTTTCAAACGTATGGGTCGGCAGTCCCTGGACGAGGCCACCGCCTTCGACCCCGCGAATGGCAACGCACCAGTTATGCATGGCAAAGGCTTCGGTAACCCGGGTGGCAAAAACATAAGCGGCATTGCCCCAGAGATATTTTGAGTGATCTTTGCCATCCACTTTTTCTTCAAACCGAAATGTTTCAGTTGGATTGGTGGCTTCCCCATACGGCAACCGGGATAAATAGCGTGGCAAACAGAGGCCGACATAGCGTGAATCTTCCGAGTTGCGGAAAGACTGCCATTTGACATATTCGGGATTGAGGTTTGGGTCAAAGATTTTGGCCAGATCCCGAACCTCGGTGATTTTATGAAAATTCTCCCACCCAAATAGATT
>CAZXCE010000368.1:0-8312 GCA_964639175.1 uncultured Clostridia bacterium | reverse complement strand
TTCCGGGTTCCGGGTTCCGGGTTCCGGGTTCCGGGTTTTCGAATTTTGGTCCTTTATGTCCTTTTCGTCCTTTCTGTCTTTTCCCGGAACCCGGCTTTCAATACCCCACCGCTTTCCCAAAATTCCGAGGGTCCGCCGCGCCCAACCGCACGCCGGTTTCCGGCTCGATCAAAATCGCGTGGGCGTCACCAATGATTTCGGTGCGCTCACTCAGGCGGTGACCGCGTTGCTGGAGCGCTCGCCGAACATCAAGCGAAAAGACCCGTGGTTCATACTCAATCTGGTCCGGTAGCCACTGGTGATGAAAACGCGGAACATCAACCGCTTCCTGAATATTCATCTTGAAATCAATCACGTTGACAATCACCTGGAGCACGCTGTTGATGATGGTTGGCCCACCTGGACTCCCAACCGTACAAAACAGCTTGCCATCCTTGAGCACAATTGTGGGAGTCATCGAAGACAGCGGACGTTTGTGCGGAGCAATCAGGTTGGCTTCTTTCTGAATCAGTTTGTATTCGTTGGGCACACCAACCTTGACGGCAAAGTCGTCAATTTCATTGTTGAGTAAAAAGCCACCGCCGGTAACCGTCAGGCCGCTGCCATACGACCCGTTCAGCGTGTAGGTACAACTCACCGCATTGCCCATCCGGTCAACCACACTGAAATGGGTGGTTTCCTTTGATTCAGAGAGAGTGACATTCCCTGGCTGAAGTTGATCGATGGCGGTGGCTTTTTCAGGATTGATGGTCCGAAATAAATCAGCCGCATATTTTTTTGAAGTCAACGCCGCAACTGGAACTTTGACAAAATCAGGGTCACCCAGGTATTCCGCCCGGTCGGCAAAGGCCCGGCGCATGGTTTCAACCATCAAATGCACCGTTTCTGATGAGCCGGCATCATCTGGCGTCAGGGGGCGGTTTTCCAGAGTGTTGAGCATTTCCAGAAGCGCCACACCACCGGAACTTGGCGGCGGCATGGTGAGGATTTCATACCCGCGATAAGTGCCCCGCAGCACTTCGCGCTCAACCGGCTGATAGGCTTTTAAGTCCTCCAGCGTGATCAGCCCATTGCCCCGCTTCATTTCAGCCACGATGAGTTGGGCGGTTTTTCCTTCATAAAATTCACGTGGCCCCTGGTCGCGAATCCGGGCCAGCGTCGCCGCCAGTTCAGGCTGTTGAAACAGGTCGAATTCATTCCATAACTGCCCGTTTTTCAGGTAGATTCGGCGAGATTCTGGAAATCGCTCCAGGGTCTTTTGCTTGCGGGCCAGCGAGCGGACCACGCCATATCCGAGCGGAAAGCCTTCTTTCGCAACGCGGCAGGCCGGATCAAGGAGTTCAGCCCATTTCCGGGTGCCAAATTTTTGATGGGCCAGGGCCAGTCCGGCCACAGTTCCGGGCACAGCTACGGCCCGCAGCCCAACCGTTGAGGCTTCGGGAATCACATTCCCACTCTTGTCGAGATACACCTCCGGAGTAGCCGCTGCCGGCGCCGTTTCACGAAAATCAATCGCGGTTGCCCGGCCATCGGCCATTCGGACCAGCATAAACCCACCGCCACCAATATTTCCGGCTGATGGGTAGGTCACTTGCAACCCAAATGCCATGGCAATCGCGGCATCAACGGCGTTTCCACCACGTTTGAGGATGTCCACGCCAATTTGGGAGGCAATCGGACTGGTTGAAACCGCTATCCCATTTCGCGCCCGGACCGGGTTGGAAATGGTTTTGATTCCAGGGTTGGTTTGGGCCCAGAGCGGTTGGACCAACAGCGCCTGGGTTGAGCCAAACACCAGCAGCAGACACAGAAAGATGATTCGCAGCATGAAAGGAAAGTTGAGATTCTTAGATTTTAAAGATGAAAAACCGTCAGATTGAAAACCGGAAGGTTATATCATGCCATTTGGGGATGATATCTTCGTTTACGGCAAGGCTAAATCATTGAAAAAACTGTATTTCCCTCAGCCCTTAGCCCGATACCCTCAGCCCCAAATGGTATCACTTGAAATCAACACTTCATAGCAGAAACCCAAAATGAAACGATCCCTGTTTACCGTCACAACGATAAACAGGGATCGGAACCTCCCGCGAACTGGGAGGGAACAGTTGATTTGACGTTATTTTCTGACCAGAACTGAGACGTTATTGGATGTGTTATTTGCGGTTACGATATCGAGTTTCCTGTCTCCGGTCAGATCTCCGATTGCAACCAATCTCGGGTCAGTCAACACAGGATTGGAACACTGGTGATTGATTTCAGATTCAGACCATCAGGTTGAGCCTCAATAAGTCACCAGCCAGTTCGACCGCTTCGAATCAAACCCTGAACCCTCATTAATTCAACCCCCAGGCTTCGATCTCGGTAATTCGGCTGCTACCTGGCGCATTATTGATTTGGACACGAATTTTGGAGGTTGGGATCGCTGAAAAGGTGAATTTTCTCCAGACCAGGGTGTTGCCGGTGACAGTGCCGTTTGGAACCGTTACCCAACTTGAGCCATTCCAATACTGAACCACAAAATCTTTTATCCCGCTTGAAGTCGTCATCGTTGGCGTCGGGGTAACCGGATTAAGAACATAATTCGTCTGGGTCGTGAAAACATTGATTTCCTCAATGGACTTCAGGCCATTGAAATCAATCTGGACCCAGTCGGGATACACGTCTTTGGTGGCATCCTGCCAACCACCACTCCCCTTGGCCCAATTCGTTCCGGCTTGTTCTCCATTAATGGTCGCGGAGGATGGGACACTCGTTTCATTGCCCGTTGATGAAGCACTCGCGACGCCTCCATTGGAAGCCAGGGCCACGTTCTTTCGGGTGAGCAATGTGACGTCTACCTTTCGAATCTTGCCGTTCCCGGAATCTGCCACATAGAGGAAGTTACCGAAGATTGCAGCACCACAGGGAGACGCAAACGTTGCGCTGGAAGCAGGTCCATCAGTTGCCCCAGCAGCACCCGTTCCGGCATGGATACTCACCGCGCCCACATTATTCACTTTCACAATATTCTTCGAAACGCTTCCACCAGTTATATAGAGATTTCCCGTGCTATCAACCGCTACATCAACTAATTGACGCGGTTCCGACAATGCGATTGAGCTCACTGTATAGTTCGGGGTTATCTTTCGTACGAAGCGTGTCCCGCTTGCTTCATTAAAGTCGAGGGTATAGAGATTTCCCTGCGAGTCTATGGCCAGTCCCGTCGGGTTACGAAAGTAGGCTGAGGTCCCGACACCGTCTACAATGTTTGAATTAGCAAATGACCCCGCCACGATTGTGGTCTGTCCAGTGGGTGTAAATTTGTAAAGCTCCCTTGCCCAGAAGAAGAACAAGTTTCCCGCAGGATCAACAACCAACGTATTACTAATGCGGGGCGGAGTGGAAAGAATTCTTATAGCCGGTTTTAAGGTAGAAACAGTCCCATCCCGGGTTATCTTCCGAATGGGATAATATGGATCGCTGTCTAAAACATACACATTACCAGTTGAGTCAACTGTCACGTGGGTGGGAAATGCAAATTGTGCCGTTGCCCCAGGACCGTCTTGGGAGCCATAAGTCCCGCTACCGGCAAACGTAGAAACACCCCCAGCCGGAGTCACTTTTAAAATCTTATTGACCCTCATCGCCGCCACATACATATTACCTGTCGAGTCAAAAGCAACATCGTTTGGCTCCGAGAGCCCGCTGACAAATGTACTGACCGTTTGAGCATTGGCCGTTTCAAACCCCGCCAGAGCCATCAGCATCACCAGATAAACAAAACAGTTGATTCGTAACCCAACTGTTTTCATTCTTATTTTCTCCTTAGCTAAAGTTTTTCTATTCCCACTCAATGAAATAGCTTGTTCGTTTTGACAAACTACCCGGCCTGCGTTCATAGATGTTTTATCCTTTCCGTAAAGGGTTGTTGTATTTGCAAACCATTGCGTGCTCACAGTTTGCCCTTGTTACTACATATTTCTGAACCGCCATGTTCATGGCTCATTGGTCGCCTTTGACTTGCTTTGGACACGACAACGTTGCCCATCCAAAAAAGTTTTAATCAGCTTGTCACCTACCTCCACACACACCATACCGGTGCCAGGCCAGTCGTTGAAAAATGGCGATGGCAACAGGTGTGCGGCCAATGACGAATCGAAAAGCTGATTCGATCCTGGTGGTGTTTGAAGGGGTGCAGGAGACGTAGGTGAAGGGATCTAAAGCCGGAGAGGGGTCTCAAGAACGTGTGAATAGCAAATTCCTGGCGCCCTTACCATCAAGAACTGATTGCTCTGGTTGACTGAGATTAAGATGATCAACATCACCAAATCAACCACCTAGTCAGTTGGTTGAGGGTGTGGACACGGAGACTCACACCGGTCTCTGAACTTTGGAAAAAACTGGGGTGTTGTACCTGTTTTTGCCCGGAATAGCAAATTTTAGGGGCGATCAGGGCCAAAAATGACGGAATACACAGCACCGACAGAGCAACTCAATCTACCTTCCTTCAGCCTGTTTTCTTCAACCCGTTTTCTTCAATCCAGGGCTCAAGGTCTTCAGCCCACAGATAAAGCTGGCGAATGGATTCCTTGCCAGCCTTCGGATGCCTGTATAATATGGGGCGTGCAGAGACTTCCCTCCTGAGATCAATCCCGAAGTGACTGCAGATTCAGCTTTCAGCCATCACAACTGATTTCAATTCGAATGGATACTACACACCAGCATCTGTCCGCCCAGATTGTTGAAGTTGGGCAACGACTTTATGAACGCAGCTATATTGTTGCCGGAGATGGCAACGTCAGCGTTCGCACGCCTGATGGATTTTTGCTTGTCACCCCCTCGGGCAAAAACAAAGGGCTTTTAACGCCGGACATGATCGTCAAAACCACACTCAAAGGCGAACATGTCGAAGGTCGGCTCCGGGCATCGTCCGAACTGGCCATGCATATCGCGATTTATGAAGAACGACCTGATGTGTACGCCGTGGTTCACGCTCATCCTCCGGTTGGTACGGGCTTTGCCGCCACCGGGTTGCCGCTCGATCAGGCGCTGGTCTCAGAAGTGGTGCTCACCCTGGGCTGTATTCCACTGGCGGAATATGGAACACCTTCAACCAAAGAACTCCCGGATGCCCTCCGCCGACTGTGCCACAAACATGATGCCCTGCTGATGGCCAACCACGGTGCCGTCGCCTATGGACCAGACCTGGAAACCGCGTTTAACCGGATGGAAACGCTTGAGCATTTTGCCCGCATCAGCCTGGTGGCTCATTTGCTTGGTGGAGGCCGCCCACTGGCAGCACCAATGATTGCCAAATTGATTGAGGTTCGGGAAAAAGGTGGGTTTATGCCACCGGAAATGCGCTGCCAGTCGTGCTCGTATTCGGCAGAGTTGCCGGGGTTTCACTGTGAGTCGTCAGAAACCACCTCACGCCCCTCACCACCACCACCTGGTCCATCAGACGAACAGCTCAATGAAACAATTACTTTGACACGCCGCGAATTAATTGATTTGATTGATCGCGCGACAAGACTTGCATTCGAGCAACAAAGGTTGTATCAAACAGCGCGGTAACTTTTTTCGACAGTTGTTCAATTCCATTTCTCTCAAACCGCGCGCAATCACACACATCTTTTTTCAAACTGGATTGCTTTTTTGGCAGTACCAGCGACTTTTTTCTCTTGAGAATCTTACAGTAGCGAGGAATCCAAAATACCTATGGAAGCACTTGGAATGGTTGAAACAAAGGGCCTGGTAGCCGTGATTGAAGCATCAGACGCCATGGTCAAAGCAGCCAATGTCACCTTGATCGGCTATGAAAAAATCAGCGCCGGGTTTGTCACGGCCATTGTTCGTGGCGATGTGGCCGCCGTCAAAGCAGCCACCGACGCGGGTGCGGCTGCCGCCCGGCGCGTTGGTGAACTGATCAGCGTGCATGTGATTCCACGTCCACATTCAAGCGTCAACGAGACACTGCCGGTAACTCATGACAGTCGTCCAAAGCGGAAATAGCGACTTGAAGAGTGAGAAGCAAGCAGCAAGTGGTCACTCAGCCAGAAGGGAACCCAAATCGCCGACGGCGACTCCAGATGGTGAATTTGACGCCAGTTCCTTTCGGGTTGAATAACCCATTCGTTTTAGCGACTCGCCATTGTACCGGTACCTGACATTGCCTGGTTCGACTCCCCTGCCGACCAACCGGAGGCCCTATGGTCAAGGTGAAAATCTGCGGAATTACTTCATATCAGGATGCAGCGCTGGCGCTTGATTATGGTGCAGATGCGCTCGGGTTTATCTTTAACCACAAAAGCCCGTCGTATATTGCCCCCTCCTCGGCGCGCGAAATCGTTGAAAAGCTCCCGCCTTTTGTTCCGCTGGTTGGGGTCTTTCACAACGAATTCAATCTTGAAGCCGTCACCACGATTGCCCAAACCGCCAAGGTCAGTATTTTGCAACTCCACGGCAATGAAAGCCCTGGCTATTGCCAGCAGTTCAGTCAGTGGCGACTCATTAAAACCATGCGCGTGGGCGAGAGTTTCGATTTTTCGGATATTCGTCGCTTTCCGGTCAGTGCGGTGCTGCTTGAGGGCTATTCCGAAGACAACACCACCGGCAAACTGTTTGACTGGCGCATTGCGGCGGCAGCCAAACAGTATGCCCGCATCATTCTTTCCGGCGGGTTGACACCTGAAAACGTCGCGGCGGCCCTCCGGACGGTCAAACCCTATGGCGTGGATGTGTCCTCTGGGGTCGAAGACTCAGCCACACCCGGTCGCAAGGACCGGATGAAAATTCAAATGTTTATGGCTGAAGTTGAGCGTGGGCGGATGGAGATTCTGAAATCGTCAACCGGGCGGTTGCCGTCCCTCACCGGGTATTCGTAGGAATCAGGGTTCAGGGGTCAGGGTTTTTGAAGAAATGTTACCCTGTCACCCTGCCACCTTGTCGGTTACTGGGCTTTAAACACCAGTTTGGTCCCGCCAAACTGAAGCTCGTCGCCGTTTTGAAGCAGATAGGGTTGATGAGCCGTTAGCCGGAGATTCCCCACATACGTTCCGTTTGAACTCTTTAAATCTTCAATATAGAACTGATCGCCTTTGCGATAAATCGTCGCATGGCGGCGTGAGACTTTGGTCTCTTTCTCAAACGGCGTCAGGTCAATCTCTGGAAAAATCCCGGAATACATATCAGTGCGCCCGATCAAGTGGGTTTCTTTTTCGAGCGTAAACGCGACGTTCATGGGTGGTTCAAGCATCACCAACCGTGGCGTAGCGTTTGGTGCCATGGCGGTTTTAGCTGGGCGCGGGCTATCCAAAAACTTTAAGTGCTCTTCAAGTGCCACCTTCATTTCAGCCGCTGAAAAGCGTTTGGAGGCTTTATGTTCAACCGAACGGCACAAAATACTGTCAATTTCAGGTGTCAGCGCCGGGTTTAACTCACACGGACGCGGATTTTTATTGAAGTCAAAGATCAAAAGCGGGTTGTCCTGTGGATTGACACCAGTCAACAGATGAAACATCGTCGCCCCAAGCGAATACACATCCGAGCGCGGTTCAACTTTCCCGGCAAATAATTCCGGCGGGGCATACCCCATTGTCCCGATGGCCGTGACTCCTTTTTGGGTTGGCGCCACAAAGCGGGCAATTCCAAAGTCAACCAGAACCAGACGTTCTGGTTGCATGGTGTCATCAATCATGAGGTTTGCAGGTTTCAAATCGCGGTAAATGATTGGTGGATTCTGATTATGGATATAGTGTAAGACGTCACAGATTTGAATTGCCCACTCAACCACCTGGCGTTCTTCGATCTTGCCACCATTTTTGCGCATTTTGACTTCCAGGTCACCACCGGGAACAAATTTCATGACCAGGTAGTAGCGCCCTTCAGCATCAAAATAATCATAAATGGTTGGAATCGACGGATGCTCCAGGCTAGCCAGCAATTCTGCTTCACGATGGAAATCCTGGACTGCCTTCTGCCGACTCGAATCGTCTGCAAACGAACCGATCATTTCCTTGAGGGCCCGTTGCCGATTATTGAGCCGCGTATCCTGAACGAGATAAACATTCCCCATCCCGCCACCGCCAATGCGTTTGACAACCCGATAGCGGCCAGAGAGCATGGTGTCTGGTTTCAGTTGATCGACAGTCATTAGTTTCCAAATCCCCTGCAGTAGCGCGTGTATGGCTCATCACAGTCTGTCAGTCTAACGAAAAAAGCTGCCCCAGAATGACTCTGACTGTGCATTCCTCAAAAGTGAACTCAATTTTGACACGCTGGATAATAGTGAATGATTTGTGCTGAAGGAATATACGCTGAGCGCCTAGTTC
>CAZXCE010000367.1:0-8339 GCA_964639175.1 uncultured Clostridia bacterium | reverse complement strand
ACCCGGAACCCGGAACCCGGAACCCGGAACCCGGAACCCGGAACCCGGAACCCGCAGACCTACCCCACCGCCTTTGCTTTTGGCGAATTTCCAATCTGGATAAACCGCCCATAGTTGTAATAAGCCGCACAGGCGCCTTCGCTGGAGACCATTGTCGCCCCAAGCGGGGTTCGAGGCGTGCAAGTTGTTCCAAACGAAGGACATTCCGTTGGCTTCAGGTTGCCTTGCAGGATTTCACCGCTTCGACAATCCGCTGATTCCTGAGAGCAAATCCCACCGACATCAAATCTGGTTTCGGCATCAAAATCACGATAGGCGTCACTTAAACTCCAGCCACTGCCAGGGATGGTGCCAATCCCGCGCCAGGCCCGGTCAGTGACGGAAAACACATCAGCCATCATTGTTTGTGCGGCTTTGTTTCCTTCGAACGTAACCGCCCGCTGGTAGGCATTTTCCACTGTTGCCTGTCCGGCTTCGAGTTGGAGCACCGCCCGACGGATGCCTTCGAGTACGTCGAGCGGTTCAAAGCCGGTGACCACAATCGGCACGCGGTATGTTTCAACCAGCGGCACATATTGCCAGTAGCCCATCACCGCACACACGTGACCTGCGGCCAGAAACGCCTGCACTCGATTGGTTGGGGCTTCCATAATCGCCGAAATTGCCGGAGGCACCAGCACGTGCGAAACGAGCATGGAAAAATTGGTCAGGTTTTGCTGTTTTGCCACAAACACCGCCATGGCGTTGGCTGGGGCCGTGGTTTCGAAACCAATGCCAAAGAAAACGACTTCCCGGTGCGGATTGTCACGGGCAAGTTTCACGGCATCCAGCGGCGAATACACAATCCGAATGTCGCCGCCTTCGCTTTTGATTCGAAAAAGGTCTTTGTCACTTCCTGGCACACGGAGCATGTCGCCAAACGAGCAGAAAATCACATTCGGGCGAGCCGCAATTGCCAGAGCCTTATCAATCATTTCCAGTGGTGTGACGCATACCGGACAGCCGGGTCCGTGAATCAATTCAATTTCCGGCGGGAGTAATTGATCAATCCCATTGCGAATAATCGAATGCGTCTGCCCGCCACACACTTCCATAATCGCCCAGTGTCGAGTGACACGGGCTTTGATTTCCTGAAGGATGCTCTGGGCCAGTTCTGGGTCGCGAAATTCATCAAGGTATTTCATAAGTAGGGTTCAGGGTTCAGGGTTCAGGGTTCAGGGATAGAAAAAGACAGAAAGGACGAAAGAAACCAAAGGGACATAAATTCGAAAACCCGGAACCCGGAACCCGGAACCCGGAACCCGGAACCCGGAACCCGGAACCCGGAACCCAGGTTTTCCAAACCCTATACCCGGAACCCGGAACCGTCTTCCTGACCAATGGCTTCTTCCAAAATGCCCATTTCGTAAAACAGACGCAACGTTTCCTGGGCAGATTTTTCATCAATTTTGGTAATCGCAAACCCGACGTGGACAATGGTGTAATCACCAACCTCGATTTCAGGAAGGTACGCAAGACAAACCTCTTTGACAACACCTTCGAAGTCAACCCGTCCCATACGGACCTGGTTGGCTTCATACACTTCGATAACTTTTCCTGGAACGCCAAGGCACATACTGATTTAGCCTTTCTCTTTCTGCGAAAAGTGAGCAATCACGGCCTGCCCAAGCGCCAATCCGCCATCGTTGGGTGG
The DNA here is from genome assembly GCA_964639175.1 of uncultured Clostridia bacterium. Classification (GTDB taxonomy): domain Bacteria; phylum Acidobacteriota; class Blastocatellia; order Chloracidobacteriales; family Chloracidobacteriaceae; genus JACQXX01. Next base: position 6,646 of record CAZXCE010000367.1, on the reverse strand, counting down.
TACCTGAGAGTGGGTAAAGACTTCAAAACCATCGTTGTGCAGCAGACTGGTCGCCAATTCAAGCAGCGTTGTGTTTTGAAACACGCCGCCGCTGAGGGCGACCTGAGTCAGATGGGTGGTTTTTCGGAAATGCCGGGCCAGATTCAGAATCAGACTGGCAACGCCTTTGTGAAATTTTCCGCCAATCAGTTCCACGGGGAACCCGGTCCGCACATCCCTGGCAATTTCGCGGATGGCCGGGGCCGGGTCAATTTGAATCGGTTCACTTTCGATCAAGTCAAACCGGTACTCGCCTTCAATCTGAACATTGGTGAGCGCTTCAAATTCAATGGCCGCCTGCGCTTCGTAGGTCACCCGGTGACGGACGCCGGCCAGCGATGCCACTGCGTCAAAAAGTCGGCCCATGCTGCTGGTTGCGACGGCGTTCAATCCGGTTTGGAGTTGTCGCAGAACCGCATTTCGTTCCACCAGCGAACATTCCTGAACTGGCGGCAAGGCTTCGTTCCATTCAACCCCAGCAGCCCACAAATGAGCCAGCGCGCAACGATAAGGTTTCCGGACGGCCACATCTCCCCCAGGAAGCGGCACATAGCGCACATGCGCCGCCCGTTGAAATCCTTTGTAGTCAGCCAGCAGGACTTCACCACCCCAAATCGCGCCATCCAGCCCATATCCTGTGCCGTCAAAACTAAAGCCAATCACTGGCGATGTGCCATTCCATTGGTGTTCGGCGAGCGCAGCGGCAATGTGAGCGTGGTGGTGTTGGACGCCAACCAGGGTCTTTGGCGATTCAGCGGAATGCTCGACGTATCGCCCGGCCCATTTGGTCGAAAGATATCCCGGATGCAGGTCATAAGCGACCACCTGAGGTTCAACTTGAAACAACGTCGTCAGTTGAGTCACCGACTGTTCAAAGACCTGGAGTGTTTCGAGGTTTTCCATGTCGCCAATGTGCTGACTCAAAATGGCGTAGTTGTCTTTCGTCAAACAGAAGGTGCTTTTCAATTCACCACCAACCGCCAGAATTGGATCAGTCGAAAATGGCAATTTCACTGGAAACGGTGCATATCCACGCGACCGGCGAATGGGCAATTCCGCTTTTTGAAACACCCGCACCACTGAATCATCACAGGGCACATTGATCTCGCGATTGTGCACCAGAAAGGCGTCGGCCATGTCTGCAAGTCGAATCACTGCCTGACTATTGGTGGTGACAATTGGTTCATTCGAAAAATTTCCCGAGGTCATCACCAGCACTTCCGGTACTGCCGGCCCACCTGTGACGGAAGTCATCAGGACAAAATGAAGCGGCGCATATGGCAGCATCACGCCGATATATTCATTTCCGGGTGCAATCAGCGGTGACAGGTTGCTGCCTGATTTGTGCCGCAGGAGCACAATCGGACGTTCCCGACTGGTCAGCAGTGCCCGCTCATCGTCGGAAACTTCGGCAAATTGACGAATGACATCCAGCGAGCGAGCCATGACCGCAAATGGTTTATCAATGCGGCCTTTCCGGCTTCGCAGCGTTTCAAGCGCCTGATTGTTTCGAGCGTCACACGCCAGATGAAAGCCGCCAATTCCTTTGATTGCAACGATATGACCGTCACTTAGCGCCTGCTGGGTGCGATACATGGCGGCATCGCTGCTGGCAATCAGGTCTGGATCTTGAATATCGAAATACTCGACGTGCGGCCCGCATTCAGGGCAGGCATTTGGCTGGGCGTGAAACCTGCGATCAGTCGGGTCATCATATTCAGATTGACAGGTCGGACACATCACAAAACCGGCCATCGTGGTTGCTGGTCGGTCATACGGAAGGGATTTGATAATGGTAAACCGGGGACCACAATTGGTGCAGTTGATAAATGGATACCGATATCGGCGGTTGGTTGGGTCTTCGAGTTCTGCCAGACAATCATCACACAGGCAAATGTCAGGCGACACCAGTGTTTTCACCGCGGCGGTTGAATGACTTTCGACGATTTGAAACCCGGAACTGCCCGTGGCTGGAATCTCTATCGCTGAAACTTCCTCGATATGAGCCAGCGGCGGCTTTTTCAGCGTCAATTCAATCTGAAACTGATCGAGGTCAGCAATGGAACCCTCAATTTCAATGAAGACGCCCTGGCTGTCATTGCCGACAAAGCCAGTCAACTGATTGCGAATCGCACAGGTATACACAAACGGTCGAAACCCAACACCCTGTACCACGCCAGTCACAAAAAGTCGGCGGCGAATAACTGATGCAGCGATGAAAGCAGGTGGAGTCGGCATAAGAAGTAGGGTTCAGGGTTCGGGGTTCAGGGTTCAGCCTTTCAGGATGCTCAATCCAATTCACCACATGCCTTGTCCCACTGGCACGCAATGAAAGAACCAGGGTCAAGGGATCCGAATTTTTAATGAGATTTGGAAAAATAACGTGATTGAGTTTTGAGGTTGATTATCTAAGTACCTTGTCAAAAGTTTCCTGAGATATTGAGTTTGGTAAGTGCTTGATTTTCTTCCGTGTTTTCCGTGGTTTCTGTGGTTAAAATGTCTGGAAATTTTCGGTAAGGTACTTAAAGGTTGCTCAACATCTTACGAACTAAAAACAAATTATTCAAACTGCCTTTGGGAAACCCTGAACCCTGAACCCTGAACCCTGTCATTTCTACACTTTCCACAGCATCACCCGGTTGTTTCCTGAATCGGCAATCGCCAGCAGGTTCTCGCGAAGATGAATCCCATATGGCCAGCACAGGGTATCGCGATCAACCTGTTTCCAGTGATTTTCACCATTGCCTTTGAAATCAACCTGGCCGATGACGGCATCTGCCGGATGGAAAATTCCAGTGGTTGGGGCGTCATTCCAAAACAAAACCCGGTTGTTGGCCGTGTCAGCCACTGCCAGTCGTCCGTTTTCAAAGGCAATGGAGTACGGAAACCGCAGCTTTTGCGGCCCTTGGGCCACATAGGGAAGTTCCTGGGCCTGTTCAAAGGTTGGTTGTCCAAAACAGACGTGAGCCGGGGCATCACCCGCTGGATGTGGTGACCAGCCAAGCACCCGATGGTTGCCAGCATCAGCCACAAACATCACGGAGTCGTCTCCGGCCAGATCGTGCGGCCATCGAAAACTATCAGGACCAATGGCTTTTCCACGATTTTCAAGATTTGACGACAGGTCGGGTTGTCCGAGCACCAGATCTGCCGGACGGTCTGTTTCAGGGAGCCCGCGCCAGCCGAGGACCCGGCGGTTCCCAGTGTCGGCCACGTAAAACCAGCCTCCGAAATACGCCAGCGAATAGGGCCAGTAAAGGGTTGAATCATTGACCGATTGCCCGCGATTAACTTCTGATTCCGCCAGTGAACTCTGGCCCAACACCCAATCCGGCGGCTGATTTGAAGTTTCAGGGATTGTGTTCCAGACCAGAATTCGATGATTCCAGGCATCGGCCACAAACAACCGGTTTTCATATACCCCGACACCTGTCGGCAGATGCAGTCCATTTTCAGCGCCTTGACCAGCGGCATTTGGGCCTTCGGAGTAAAAATCAGGCTGACCCAAAACAACATCGGCTGGCTGGCCATCTTCAACTGGAATTGAATGCCAGATCAGCACTCGATGATTTCCAGAATCAGCCACCACCAGCAGCTCATCACCAAGAAAAACGCCTCGCGGGGCATAGACCTGTGACGGCGTGGGTTGTGCCGCCGGAAGCGCCAGTTTCCCCGGTGAGTAGGCGCCCAGCCAGATCAGCGGTTCCATTAGTTTGGCCTCACAAAAATGCGCCCGTTTTCAACCCGGAGCGGAAAGCTTTCAAGCTGAACCTGTGGCACGGTCAAACATTCGCCGGTGGCAGCGTGAAACCGAAAGCCATGCCACGGGCAGGTGAGTTCCAGCCCTTCTGGGTCAAACATTCCGCCGTCCAGTGGTAATCCCTGATGTGGACAGACGTTGTGAAAGGCACTCAACCGGTTATCCACATTGACCAGGAGAATCGGGGTATCACCAGCCTGCAGAACCTGTTTTGAATTGACAGACACATCTTCCACCCGTGGACCTTCAATCCAGCCGTGTTGACTCGCGGGTGAGCCATTTCCAAGCTGAATCAGCGCTGGTCCCGGATCATTTGGGACGACTTCGATGCCGGTGATTTCAGGAATTCGGGTTTTCAACGCTTCTTCGACGCCTTCGCGCAAGGTGACGGCAGAATGCGAACACCCCAAACAGGCGCCGTGGAGTTTGACAAAGACGGTTCGATCTTCAACACGGTCCAATTCGACGTCTCCGCCATGAGATTGCATATAGGGCTTGATGGTTTCGAGTACCTGGACCACCCGTGTCGTCAGACTCGACTTGACCAGTCCATGGAGCACAAACAGGGCATAGACCCCTGGGTCATCCACCAGATCAAACAGGAGTTCTTTGCCGCGCGGGTCAGATTTGAGTTTTTGGACAATTTTGGTTAACCCATACTTGTGAAATGCCTCAATGGCGTCTTTCATCCGCATGGCTGTGCCCAGTTCGGGTGACTCAAACATTTGAACCTGACTTACCGCCTGATCAACCGCCGCTGCCAGGTCTTCAAACGTCAGCGCTTCAGGTTCGACCGGTTCAGGCGGTGGCGGTGGTACGGCCTTTAAGACAGGTAATGAAATGCCCATAGGTGGTTCCTTTCCAAAAGACATTGGGCTTGTGGCTTGTGGCTGAAGACTCGCAAGCTCGGGGCGATTGAAGGGATGAGGGATGAAGGATGAGGGATGAAATCAAACCAGTTCTTCAGCCCGATTTCGTCAGTCCCAAGTCCTGCTGAGGACTTCTTCAACTTTTTGTTTGAGCAAGTCCGCAAATGCCCGACGAGCCAGGAGTTGCAGCACCAGTTCGATTTTCCCGCCAGCCACGTCAGGAACAGTGCGTTTTTCAAGCGCCTCCAGCACAAAACAGGCGCCGGCGGTGTTGTTCAAAAGAAAATCTTCAAACAGCACGCCGACAAATTCATCAAGCCAGATTCCTTCGCCATTGGCATCTGCCTGCAGCTTGCGGAGTGCGTTGGCCGCCCCTTCGTTGCGCTGGGTGATGCGTTCGACAAACCGCTCGGCTGAGGTCATCAACAGGAAATCAAATTGTTGTCGTTGGTAAAGGTGCATAGTGCTGAGGGTTCCGGGTTCCGGGTTCCGGGTTCCGGGTTCCGGGTTCCGGGTTTTCGAGAAAAAGGCAAAAAGGACAAAAGGGACAAAAAAGACGAAAAGGACATAAATTCGAATACCCGGAACCCGGAACCCGGAAGTTGTCCTATCCCACGGTGGCTTCCACTTTCAGGGGTGACGGTTGGTGTGCGTCAATTTCAGCGAGCAATTCAGAGACAGTGGCCGCCGATTCAGGTTCTCCGTTGGTTGCAAACAGGTCGCGGGCGGCCTGAAGTTTCTGGCTGGCATGATCAAATATGCCTAAATGCGCCAGACAGTTTCCCTGATTGGCCAGGAGTCGGGCAAACCCGAGTGGGTCAGTTTCGGCCCGGCGCACCGACACAATTTCCTCATACAAATTGACCGCTTCGATCAAATTTTCCTGGGTATGGGTTGAGGGCAGATATTGGAGCGCGTTGGCAAGATTTAGTTGAGCGCTGGCCCAGCGTTCGGGATGGGTTGCCCGTGTGTAGACTTTTAACACTTCGCGCAGGGCCTGGATTGCCACACCCATCCGGAGCTGGTCGCTGGCTTCCTGCATCGGCATAGCCAGGTAGGCCAGGGCCAGATTGTTTTGTGCCAGGGCAAAGGCTTCGGGGAAGGCATCAAACGTGAAAAATCGAAGCGCTGATTGATAATGCTTGACGGCTTCAACCAGCACGGCGCGATTGCCTTGCGACCGGTCCTGAAGGCAAATCCCCAGATTCAAATGGACCCCAGCCTGGGCTTCGGCAAGGTCAGTTTTTTCAAAGACGGAAAGCGCCTGGGTGTAAAGCTGGAGCACCTCATCGGTTGGTCCTTCGATCTGAAGTTTCATCTCCGCCAGACTGTTGCGAAGTTGTGCCGCCAGAACCGGAGAAACCGATTCAGCCTCATTTATGCCAAAGGTCAATAGTGAACTGGCAGCGCCAATGTCTCCAGCTTCGACCTGACTGGTAGCCTGAATCAAATAGGAAAAGCCAAGCAACTCACCGTCCAGTTGAGGTGCGTTCAAGGGCATCGAAATCAACCCGGTACTGTAGGCCACATCATCCAGCAGCGGCAGAAACTCAACCGGTAAGACCCTTTTCAGCCCGGCGTAGAGTTCAGCCGTTGGCTGTAAAACAAAGTGATTGAACTGACCTTCGATTGAAACATCCTGTTCCAGTAATTCAAATGCACCCTGAAAATCACCCGCCAGCGCGAGCGAGTAAAACCGCAACCGATCTGGAGTTTCAGGCGGAATCTTCCCTTGAAGCAAAAATTGAGCAAACCCAGCCGCTTCAGGGCAGTCAGGCAATATGAAACTGCCGGTTGGAAATGGAAAAATGCCGAGTGGTTGTGGTCGAAACATGAGAAAACCTTTTTTGGGGTCGGGGTTCAGGGTTCAGGGTTCAGGGTTCAGGGTAGAGTGAAAAAAAGACATAAGGGACGAAAAGGACACAAATTCGAAAACCCGGAACCCGGAACCCGGAACCCGGAACCCGGAACCCGGAAC
>CAZXCE010000366.1:0-8386 GCA_964639175.1 uncultured Clostridia bacterium | reverse complement strand
GCCTGTCGCCCCGGTCGCCAAGAAGTAACAGTGTCAGTACCACCTGCGTAAGCGGGTGGGTGCCATGTAGTGCATGAGCCCACCCGCTTACACAGGTGGTACTGACTCATTCTCAAGCGCTTCCCACGGTACCATCCTCTTTTCAAGCCCCAGAAATTCTGCCGCCGTTCCCCATAACAACCGTTCCCTGGTCAGTTCATCCAGTTCGGCCATGGACTTTATCAGGTTTCCAGGGGGGAATTCCCCAAGCGGAAATGGATAATCTGACCCCATTGCAACCCGATTGGCTCCAAAGAGTTTCAGAATATAGAGCAACGCATCCGGGTCATGAACCAGTGAATCAACATAGATTTGGGGCAAATAGGTCCGGGGTGGATGGGTAATGTGAATCTGACACAGATCAGGTCGAGCTTCATACCCTTTGTTAATCCGACCAAGCGTATAGGGAAAAGCACCGCCACCATGGGCAAAGCAGATTTTCAATTGCGGAAGCCGCTCTAAAACTCCCCCAAAAATCACTGAGCAAATCGCCAGCGAAGACTCAGCCGGCATCCCAACCAGCCAGGGCAGAAAGTACTGGGGCATCCGCTCACGCCCAACCATGTCCCACGGATGGACAAACACCGACGCCCCCAGTTTGGCGGCGGCTTGAAACACCGGAAAGAGTTCTGGTTGATCCAGGTTCCAGTCATTGACGTGGCTTCCAATTTCAACCCCAGCCAGACCAAGCTCCTGAACACAGCGTTTGAGTTCCTGAATGGCCAGATCTGGCGCTTGAAGAGGTAAGGTGCCAAGTCCCACAAACCGGTCTGGCCACCGGTTAACCAGTTCAGCAATGTGGTCATTCAAAAACCGGGATAAATCATAGGCATCCTGCGGCTTGGCCCAATAACTAAACATCACCGGCACCGTTGACAAAACCTGGATATCAACGCCCCCTTCTTTCAACCTCACCTCAGGATCCCAACAATTATCGGTGATTTCACGAAAAAACCGATCATCAATCATGATTTTGGCATGGCAAGGTGACAGGTGCTCCAGCCGTGGCCAGCCGCCATATCCATATTTGTCCTTCAGATTGGGCCAATTTGCAGGAAGGATGTGGGTGTGCAAATCAATGATTTTCATAGCAATACTTGAAGTCAGTACCACCTGCGTCAGCGGGTGGGAGAAGAAGAATAGTTTCTCTCTGAGCCTGTGGCTAATATGAAAACCACCCGCTGACGCAGGTGGTACTGACTTTATTCACGCGGCGGCGGCGGTTGTTGAACTTCTCCACAATGGGTGCAAGTTCGGGCGTCAAGGTCAGCCCAGTAGGCGTCAAAGACCGGTTTGAGTTGGGTGGTAATGTCTGACACATGGACGCTGACGGTATGCAAAACTGATCCACAAGCTTCGCAATACCATTGGAACTGATCCAGTTCATCCGGGCGTCGAATCCGTTCAATCACCAGGCCCAGGGTTTTGGGACCGCGCTGAGGTGAATGCGGCACAAATGGCGGCAGAAGAAGGATATCTCCCTCGCGGATGGGTAAATCGCGGTGAACACCATCTTCGACAATCCGCAGCACCATATCGCCCTCCAGTTGATAAAAAAATTCTTCGCCTGGATCAATATGATAGTCCTTTCGACTATTTGGTCCCCCAACCACGGTAACCATAAATTCCCGATCCTTCCAGATTTGGGCATTTCCAACTGGTGGTTGAAACAAATGGCGATGCTCTTCGATCCACTGTTTGAAATTGATAGTTGATAGTCCTGGCATAGAAACTCCTTTTGAATGAAGAATGAAGCTGCTCAGGGTTCAGGGTTCAGGGTTCGGCAATTTTGTCAGCAAGGTTGATAAACCAGAATGAGGAAAATTCATTTTGGATAACTATATCAATCAAGGACTTTTTTGATGTGACCACAAATGGAGGGTATTATCAAAACCCTGAACCCTGAACCCTGAACCCGAACGATGCTCATTCTTCACGCTTACAAAATGGCCCGATCTTCCTGAATATGAGCCGGGTCAATGGCAATGGCTTTGATTTCAATCAAGAGGTGGGGGTGGGGTAATTGATGAACAGCCACCGTGGTTCGAGTCGGTCCGGTTTCAGCCTGAAAATAGTGATTATAGACTTCGTTGTACCCGGCGTAATCCTTCATATCCACCAGAAAGACAGTCACATCAACCAGATGGGTCAGGTCAGCCCCGGCTTCGCGTAAAATCAGCCGAATGTTTTCAATCACCGCCCGAGTTTGGGCACGGATATCAAGCTCAACCGTCCCATCGGCCTTGAGCGTGACACCATCAAAAGAATTGTCTGGCCGACGTGACGAAGTTCCTGAAACGTAGAGGAGTCCCCCGACACGGCGCATATGCGGGTACTGGGCAAGTGCTTTGGCACGTTCATGGAGAATATAGGCTTGTCCGTTCATAAGGCTCAAATTGGGATGTGGATGATGGTAGCCGGTATACCCAAAGCAGGCAGGAAAAATCGCTTATCCGATGTGTACTCCAAACTACCAGGTGAAAAGATTTCTCAAGAAGGTTGCTGCATGTGGCAGCAATTTCCTATTATGGGAAGGCTATTTTTGCAGCCTAGCTTCATTGTGTCACCAAACGCAATCACCAGATTGAAAATCTTTTGAGGGAAGTCATGTTTTGCCCAAATTGTGGAACTGAAGAACGTCAACCCAGTCAATATTGCCGCGCCTGTGGAACGGATATGCGGATGGTTCGCACCTCGCTTCAGCGCCCAGACTCGGTTACCGCAGCGGCGGTTTCGGCCCGTGATGAAATTGGGAAAGCGATTGCCTCAAAAATCCTTGAACTTCGAACCGTCAAAGATCTCTCCCATCTGGCTGAAGATGTGCTCCCGGAAATCGAGAAATTTTTGGAATCTCCCGAGGAACGCCGTCTCCGGCGCATTCGGATCGGTATTACCGTTGCATCGGTTGGGCTTGGGGTCGTGGTTTTTATGCTTTTGATGAGCAGTGTCATGGGGGAACGGATTCCCTGGCCGGCGGGGTTTGTCCCACTTTTTATTGGTCTTGGAATCCTGATCAATGGCTGGTTTTTTACCACCACTCCCTCCCCTCGCCGCCAGGAACAGGAATTCCAGGTTGATGCTGACAAACAACGACAACTGGAAGGTGGCATGCGGTTTTCGACATCAGAATTGCAGCTCCCCTCAGGTGCATCCCAAATGATTGTTCCACCATCAGTTACCGAACACACAACTGAAATGTTACCCCCTCAGGCTCGTGAAGCAATCCCCCGCGCACGAAACACAAATTAAATCAGGGTGCCGGACGTTTATGGCACGATAGACGGCCTGATCAAATCTGACTGGCTTTGCAACATCTCAATTTCACAACCCGGTTTCTGAATATCGTTCCCCGTCAGTGATGTTATTTTCATCTATTTCATTCAAAAATAAGAAGTTCTCAAACCTCAAACCTCAAACCCAAACCCCAAATCTCAATTTCCAGTCACGCGCTTATTTCACACTCGATTGAGCTTTGATAAACTGGCGTTTCATCACCATAATTGCTTCACCCAACCTCCACCACCCTGATAACTGGACCAGGTTTTTTCGGCCAGTTTCCCGATGCCCGTCTGTTGCACTGGTTGATCACTTTTCACGGATACCACAAAGGATAGGTCGATGAATAATCGCTGGGTGCCAAACAATGATGTCTCAGACCACGTCACCCTTGAACGGATGACGATGGAAAGTCTGAGTGTACAAGGCGGAGACCCAACCAAAGGAATTCAGTTAATTGGCGAATTGCTGCAAAACGAATCTGTCTCACGAGAAGAAGCAGCTCAACTCAGGTGTCAGTTGGCCGAATTACTCGAACTCACCGGGCGGTATGATGAAGCACTCGCGGCCATCACCCCGGTTGATTTAACAGGCCGCCAGTATGTCCTTCCTCAAACCACAATTGCCAACCTGTGGTATCGCCTGGGGAGTATTTATCGCTGGCTCGACAATGCGCCACGCTCCATTTATTGCGCCACCAACGCGCTCAAGTTATACACCGAAATTAAAGATGTCACTGGCTGTGGATCAGCCCATGCCTTAATTGGCTATGTATACTGGATGATTGACGAATATGCGATTTCACGTGATCACCTGCTGGCCGGGCTTGATCACCTGGAAGCCGTTGGCGATGCCCGGGCACTGGCGCAAACCTACTGGAACCTTTCCCTGGTTGATTACCTTGAAGGCCGTCAGCAGGAATCACGCGAAGACTCGATGCGCGGGCTGGAATTGCTCGAAAAAATGTCCAGTCGCCCTACAGTGGCCGATCACATCTCCATTGGCAAACTCCTCAATAACCTGGCTATGGTTGAAATTGAGGAAGGCAACATTCACAAAGCCGTTGCCAATTATGAACGCGCCATCGAGCACTGGTCACAAACCAAAGACCGCAACCTGCTCGGGATTGCTTACAACAATCTGGCTGATGCCCAGCTTGGGATTGGCGAATGGCAACGGGCTGAAACGTCGCTCAAAATGGCGTTTGATCTGGCCACCGGCATCAACAAACGAACCGAAAGCGTGGTACTCGATACCCTGGGCGAGCTGTACCTGCGTCAGGGACGCTTTGCGGATGCGGAACGCTGTGTCCGGCGGGCAATCGAACTGGCACTTGAAACCGGAATCAAATCAATTGAAGCCATGGGGTGGGAAACGCTCGGAGATGTCTTCCTGGCCCAAAACCGGGTTGATGACGCCCTGGTTCAGTTTCAGCATACTCTTCAGCTTAACTCCAAAATTGGTCGCCTGGTGGATATTCCCGGAACCTACTTGCGGCTCGCCACCGGCTATTTGCAGCGCTCTGATATTGATAAAGCGGCTGATTACCTCAAACAGGCTCAGGAATTGCTTAAAACCCAGCCTAACCTTCACATGTCGGGACTGGCTGCCCGGTATGAAGGCATCATCCGACTCTCCAGGGGCGAGTCAACCGAGGCGATTTCCCTGCTGGCACAAAGTATTTCCATTTTTGAGTCAATCAGCTTTGCCTATGAAGCTGCGTGCAGCCATTTGGAAATCGGTCTAGCCATGGCCCGGACGGCCAATCCACAACGCGCCCTGTCTCATCTGGAAAAAGCCTGCAAGATTTTTACCGACCTCAAGGCAGAACCCAGGCAAAAACAGGCGACTGAAGCGATTGAACGACTGCTCGATAACTCATATTCCATGCGCCCGGAATCAGCCGCGCTCACCATGGACACCCTCATTGTCGAGCGTCTCATTACGGCAGCCACCTCGCATGATTTACTCCTGCGCGAAGTTGCCACCATCATCCGGGATGAACTGCAAATGCAGGCGGTGGTATTTGAACAACTCGCCGATGAAAGTCTGAAACTGGTCACGGCTCGGGGATGTGACCGCAAAGAAGCTGACCGCGCATTTTTCGAACTCCGGCTGCATTTGGAAGAAGAAAAACCACTTCCACCAGGCGTTCAACTGAAATTACTGGCTGACAACCGGCACACCAATGACCCAACGCCACTTCGTCGCTTCTGGCTCTATCTCAGCGGTGGAACCCCAGCCTCAGCCACCAAACTTGGAAACCTGGATTCACTGTTGCGGGTGGTTGAATTAGGTCTTGAAAACTGTATGCTGCGCAACACCGTTCGGGCCTCGCAAACCATTGTCAGTAGCTATAAAACCAGCAGTAACCTGGTTGCGGCTGGATTTGTCTGTGAATCCCCGGCCATGATGCGCGCACTGGAGCGAATTCAAAAAATCCGCTCATCTGACGTGACGGTTTTGATTACGGGTGAGTCTGGTGTTGGCAAAGAACTCATTGCCCGGGCAGTTCATAACACCAGTGCCCGGAGCGCCAGGCCATTCCTGCCGTTTAACTGTGCCGCGATCCCGGCTGAACTGGTGGAAAGCCGGCTGTTTGGCCATCGGCGCGGTGCCTTTACCGGTGCCGACAAGGATTCCTTTGGTATCATCCGGGCGGCCAGCGGTGGAACGCTGTTTTTGGATGAAATTGGTGAACTGACCCTCCACGTTCAACCCAAGTTACTGCGCTTTTTACAAGATCGCGAAATCCACCCGGTCGGCGAAGACCATCCGGTCAAAGTTGACGTGCGCGTGGTGGCTGCCACAAACCGGGATTTGGAAAAAGAAGTTGAGCGTGGAAAATTTCGGGAAGATCTTTACCATCGGCTCAATGTCATTCGAATTCACGTGCCGCCTTTGCGCGAACGCCGGGAAGACATTCCCGTACTGGTTCGCTATCTGCTCAAGGCTGCCGCGAAAAAAGAAAACAAAACTATTTCTCTCTCTGAAGCCGCCATGGAAATCCTGGGCAAATTTTCCTGGCCTGGGAATGTTCGCCAGTTGAAAAATGAAATTGAACGGGCTGTGGCCCTGGCTCCCCACGAGACGATTTTGATGCCCGAACATTTCTCCAATGAAGTCTGGCAACGTCCGGTCTCGGTTTCAATTCAAGGACGGCGCTCTGGCTCCATGATTGCCACACCCAAAACGCTGTCTGAGGCCGTCGAAGAGCTTGAACGCAAGCTGGTTTCAGAAGCCCTGGAACGACATTCCGGTAATATCACCCGCGCCGCCCGTGAACTGGGTTTGACCCGACAGGGTTTGATCCTGAAACGCAAACGGTTTGGGTTGGAAACCATTGAATGAAGAATGAAGAATTGAGAATGAAGAAAACATCGAGTAGTTAGTAATTAGCGGTTAGTGGTTAGAAATCAATACTTTCGAAGAAGCATTAATCACCTTCTTCATTCTTCATTCTTCATTCTCAATTCTTCATTCCAAAATTCTGTATCTTCTAAATTTTTCAAAGGTTTAATAACTAGGATGGATAAGTTTCGAATTATTGGTAAAAAACCCCTCGAAGGGCGCATCAGTGTCAGTGGTGCCAAAAATGCAGCCCTCCCCTGTATGGCAGCCGCCCTCCTCACCTCAGATGCGGTCACATTACACAATCTTCCCTATGTCCGGGACATCATCACCATGCGGCGACTGATTGAGGACATGGGCGGTCTGGTTCTGATGCCGGAACGCGGCACGTTAAAGATCCAGGCTGATCCAATTCAATTTTGCGAAGCCCCCTATGAACTGGTCAAAACCATGCGGGCTTCAGTTCTGGTTTTAGGACCGCTGGTTGCCCGGTTTGGACATGCCAGTGTCAGTTTGCCGGGTGGGTGTGCCATTGGTCAGCGACCAATTGATCTTCACCTGACGGCTCTGACAAAAATGGGTGCCACCATTGAACTGGTAAATGGCAATGTCGTCGCCCACGCTGACAAACTGGTTGGAGCTGAGATCTATTTTGATCAGGTAACCGTCACCGGAACTGAAAACCTGATGATGGCCGGAGCACTGGCCAGTGGCCGAACAATCCTGCAAAACGCTGCCAGCGAACCCGAAGTCGTGGATCTGGCTGTCCTGCTCAATCGGATGGGCGCTCGAATCACAGGCGCTGGAACACCGACCATTGTCATTGAAGGCGTCGAGCGATTGCGAGGCGCAGAACACACGATCATTCCAGATCGGATTGAAGCCGGAACCCTCCTGGCCGCCGCCGCCATTACCCAGGGCCATCTTGAAATCACTGATTGCAACCCGGATCACCTGACAGCGGTGATTGATAAGTTTCAGGAAGCCGGCCTTCGGGTAAATCGCTTGAGCGATGTCGCCCTTCATGCCTCCTACGCCGGCCCACTGAAAGCCTCAAACGTGACGACGCTTCCCTTTCCAGCCTTTCCCACTGATATGCAGGCTCAATACCTGGCGGTGATGACTCACGCTGAAGGCACCTCGGTCATCACTGAAACTATCTTTGAAAACCGGTTTATGCACGCCAGTGAAATGATGCGCATGGGCGCTCATATCACCTTGCGTGGGAATCAGGCCATTGTCAGCGGCACCGGGAAACTCACCGGCGCCGGAGTCCAGGCGTCTGATTTGCGTGCCAGCGCGTCCCTGGTTCTGGCGGGTCTGGCTGCCGACGGCGAAACCATTGTGGACCGGGTCTATCACATTGATCGAGGCTATGAACGAATCGAAGAAAAATTGTGCTCGGTCGGCGCCCAAATCGAACGGTTTCGGAATTAACAAGCAGAGCGAAATAGCGAGCTTTGAGACTGGCCAGGTTGTTGTCAGTGACTAAATTCTGCGCGTGTGTTTTTTCTACTTCGCTATTTCGCTCTTTCACTACTTCACACTACTGGTTACGGCGTTCCTTCATAAGGACTTTCCTTTTATGGCAGATCCAAACAACATCTTTCTGAAAATTGCGCGTCGGGAAATCCCGGCAGATATTGTGTTTGAAGATGAGCAATGTGTCGCTTTTCGCGATATCAACCCCCAGGCGCCGGTTCATATTCTGGTCATTCCC
>CAZXCE010000365.1:0-8401 GCA_964639175.1 uncultured Clostridia bacterium | reverse complement strand
GATGAGGGATGAAAGAAAACCAGTTCTTCAGCCCGAAAATCTTCAGTCCCCAGCCCTTCGATTGCCCTCATCCCTGGTTTTTTCAGCCCTGCGTAGTTCGTCTTTCCAGTTGCATTGGCATTCCGAATCTGGGGCGAAGCGTCATCATAGGAATCGGCTCAATCGGATGGCCAGGAACCAGTTTGAATTTCCAGTGCTGGGCAAAGGTGGCCAGCAGGAGGACGCCTTCCATCCAGGCAAAGCCTTCACCAATACATTGCCGGGGGCCGCCGCCAAATGGGAAATAAGAAAATTTTGGTCGTTGTTCTTTGGCTTCCGGAGTCCAGCGGAACGGGTCAAAGCGTTCGGGATCCGGGAAAAATCGTGGATCGTGGTGGGTGACCCACTGACTCATGACCACAACCGATTGGGGCGGCAGGGTATAGTCACCCATCTGATACTCTTCGAGGTTGCGGCGATCAATCATCCATACTGGGGGATAGAGTCGCATGGCCTCGGCAAAGACCATATTGAGCAACGACAGGTGCGGGTAATCACGGGCAGAGGGGACGCGGTTGCCCAGCACCCGATCCAGTTCAGCGTGGACCTGGGCTTCGATTTCGGGGTGTTGCGCCAGCAAATACCACGTCCAGGTGAGGGCGTTGGCCGTGGTTTCATGTCCGGCAAGACACAGCGTGACAATTTCATCTCGGAGTTGCTCGTCGGTCATTCCGGTTTCATCGCCTTCAATATCCTGGGCAAGCAAGAGCATCGAGAGCAAATCTCCGTGGTCTCTCGCGCTTTGACGGCGTTGATGGATAATGGCGGCAATGACTGAATCCAGCCGGTTTTTGATTTCT
The DNA here is from genome assembly GCA_964639175.1 of uncultured Clostridia bacterium. Taxonomy (GTDB): domain Bacteria; phylum Acidobacteriota; class Blastocatellia; order Chloracidobacteriales; family Chloracidobacteriaceae; genus JACQXX01. Next base: position 7,562 of record CAZXCE010000365.1, on the reverse strand, counting down.
TCATACTGGACATCTTGCCCATAGACGTCTGATTGATCTTCGAGCGCCGGGCTGATCATCCGGCGTAAGTCCACCACATTCATGGCTTTAATGACGGCCATTGCGTCAGCACACGCCTGGCTGATTTGGGCGGTTTCAGCTTCGATATTGGTTCCAAACAGGGTTTGAGTGACAATTTCAAGGGTGATGGTGGTCATATCAACTGACATGTCAACCATCTGATTGGGTTGCCAGCGTTCGCGCATGCGGATCGCTTTTTCAACCATCACGGCGGCATACCCAGCCACCCGTTCGCGGTGAAAAGCTGGTTGAGCCAGTCGGCGCTGACGGCGATGAAGCTCAGTTTCACTGGTGAGCAAGCCTTCTCCGACCAGATGTTTGGCTCGCTGTAATCCTCTGCCTTTGATAAAGTTACGGTGATGGGTAACCAGCACATTGTTGATGTATTGAGGATTGTTGACCAGAAATACATTCTCAGTGCCGCGCTTAAAGTAGACGATGTCTCCGTATTGCTGAGCCAGATCGTGCAAAAAGCTGAGCGGACCCTGGCGAAACAACGCCACGTGGTCGTCAGATGAAATTGGGCCTGGGCCCGGTGGGAGACTCAGTAAGGCCATAGACATCCGGCTAACAGCAAAAATCCCAATTGGTGATACACCTCAGGTCAGATGACACCAGGAAGCTCGACTGGTTAAGATGGTGGAAAGAAAATTGAAGCGCGAATGAAAAAGATGTAGAGACGCGAATCAGATTTTGGCAAACAAACTGGAATTATGACATCTTTGACTGGAGTTGTCTATTGAGAGACGGTTTCGGGAAAATCCTGCTCAGTATTGATGTCAGAAATCCAGATGTTAAAACTTTTTTAAGTGTCTGTAAAAGAAATATTTAGTTCATTCCATAAAATTTTGCAGAGGAATTAAATTGCTGGTATTTATTCATTGGCTGAAGGGCTTGATTAACCAGGAATTGAGGGGAAATTCATGATGAAAAGGCATCTGGTCAACCCGGCGATTGATTGGCGGATACAGTGGTTAGGCGTCGTTCCGACCCTCTTTTTCCTGGTGCATTTCGGGTTTCATTGGAAATCTGGAACGCCGGGAAATGGACTCTGGATGTGCAATGCGTCATCGGCGGCACTCGGCATTGGCATGATGTGTCGGATTCCACTCTTGATTCGAGTGGCCACAATCTGGCTGATTCCCGGACTTCCGTTGTGGATTTACGACGCCACCCGGTACGGAATGGGACCGGCAACGACCATTCTGGAGCACGTCGGCGGTGTTGTGGTTGGCCTCTATGCCTTGCACCATATTCGGGCTTATCGCTGGATGTGGCTGCATGGCATCGGCTGGTTTTTGCTCATTCAGCAGGCTGGGCGCTGGCTGACCGACCCCAAACTCAATGTCAACACGGCGCATTTCCCGCATGCCTCAGTGGCCAAATCATTTCCGGTGTACTGGCAGTACTGGCTGGCTTCGATGGGTGTGGTGGTTATCAGTATGTGGTTGCTCAGTTGGGTGCTCAATCGGATATTTCCTGAAAGGTCAGTACCACCTGCGTGAGCGGGTGGGTTTTATATTTCCCCCACCCACTCACGCAGGTGGTACTGACTTTTCATTCGATTACAGGGTTGTCAGGTGGTTGAGATATTCTTCCAGCTTTTGCAATCGGACATCATAGACTGCCTGCTGGACGGCTTCGATCAGGTCGTATTCTTCTTTGATACACAGCAAAATGAAAATTGCCCACAACGTTCGCTGGCGGTCCATTTTGAGTGAGTTGACCCGGGCCTTGTTTTCTTCTTTGTCAGCCTGGTTACTGGCCAGAATGCTTTCAATTTCCAGGTGGATTTCGCGCAAGATGTTAAATTTGATATCAAACATCTGCAGAAATTTATCCTTATACTCGTCATCGTCGTGGCGGTAGTAGATGTGCCGGTACTGATAGAACTTCATAAACACATCTTCACCATGCCGCTTGGAAAGGCCCGTCACGGCTGAGATTTCATCCGGGCTGCTGTGCATAAATTTGTCAAAGGTCGAAAGTCCGGCCAGGATGATCCGGTTCATCATTTTTTCATTGATTTCCGGAATTTGCTTGAGGATGAACTTGACGATCAGGACTTCTTTTTTGCTGTTCAGGTCGTTGTCTGACAAATCAAGCGCAAACGTTTTGGGGAGCAGCATCGCAAGCCGGTCATAGTAAAACAACAGCCCCTGCACCGCATCATCAAGCAAATAGGTCAGATCCGGCACCGTTTTCTGATCCTGAAACACGCGCTGCATTTCACCGAGCGAATCACAGATTTTGGCATACCCCATTTTTTCGGCTGAACTAAACAGCAGGTTGACCGATGGCTCAACCATTTCAATCCATTCGAGCGATGTCTGGCGATTGATCTTGAGGTTTAATTTGATTTCACGGATAAAGTCTTTGAGCGGTTTGACATAGGCAACGGCAATGTTGTCATACAACTCCATCAACATTTGCTCTTCGTGCTCGGTCAACCCAGCATCCTGACCAAAGCTGGGGAGATCAGCCCCGGTCGCATGGAGCTGATTTTCCAGCACGCCAAACATGTCGTTGATTGAATCTTCGTCAAAGCCGATTTCAAATTCATCAAAGGCATCATTGGCAAACTCAATATTTTCAATCTTTTGCAGGATATTTGGCTCTGGTTCCGGCGGTGGTGGCGGGGCCAGACTGGTATCCTGTTCCTGGAAGGAAAACTCGATATAACTGAGCAAGGCTTCCTTGCTGTCAGCCGATTTGGTTTTGGCGTAGGTCCCCACCAGATTGATGACCTGCTGGCAGACTGCCAGATTGGCCGCCACAAAGATTTGCCGGGTGGCATAGGCATTCCAAAAGTACTTGCGCATGACATCCATGGCAAACTTGACCACTTCATCCGGGGTGTTGCTGACAATATCTTCGCAGACTTCTGATGCGGCTTTGTAGGCATTAAACAAGACGGGTTTGCGCTCGATTCGCTGCAAATAGGTAATGAGCATTGACAGTGAATCGTTGATGGCGCTGCTGATTTCGTGGGATTTTTTGTGGGCGTCAATTTCGATCATGTTCTGTTTCAACATATAAAACAGAACTTTGTAGAGATCATATTTGCCCAACCGGGTCACTTGCTGCAGGGTGACAATATCCGGGTTGTTCTTGAGCGCCTGCCAGACCAGCCGACATTTGGCTGGATCATCAGCATCTTTGAATTGCAGGAAATAGACCCCCACTGGCCGCTGACTAAAGCGAGAATCAGGCAGGATTTCACTTCCAACGATTTGTTGAACTTCGCCTTTCTGGACCAGTCCTTCATGAATGAGCCGCTGAGTTTCCTTTTCAAGCTGTAATCCGCTCAGTGTCCCGGTTCTCCCGGTTTTAGGCCCAAATGTGACTTGTAACACGTCGCGGGATTCGAGCAAGAAGGTCCAGAAAAAGGCGTTTTCCTGATCAACATACTGAGCGCTGATCCCGGCATAGAGCGCCTCGCCTTCACCAAAATCAACCGAGCAGTCAACCTGGTCAACTGTGCGCACCCGGAATTTCCCGGTCATTCCAGCTTCGTGGATATAGAGCACCATTTCTGGAATATTTTTGGCTATCGCCAACCGGTTCAACGATTTATCTGGGCAATACACTGGTGGGGGCGCCACCGCGGCCTGTGATAAAATACTGGCGGCCTTGGTGTGAAGGGTATTGCTGGCCGGCAGCGAGGTGGTGATTTCCTTGCACAGGTTGGTGACATCGTCTGAGCGCGTATAGGCCAGGGCTTTGAGCAGGTTGAGCGCGGAATCAACATTGCCGAGCAGCGAAAATGAAAATTTCATTTTCTTGACTTCGGCCCGGATTTTGGTGGTCAGGTTGGCCACGACCTTATTGGGGAGCGTCACTTGTGAAAAACGCTCCGCAAATTCGTTGGACCAGTTCTTCTGGGCAAACTCAATCGCGGTTTCCAGGGCTTTGTCAGACTCGAAGGTTGCCAGTGTCAGCGCGATTTTGGTGGTCAGATCAACCGAAACCGGGTCCTGGAGTTTTCGAAATACCGCCAGTTTCTCAATCAATCGGTCAGCCGCCTGATCCGTCGCCAAAAAACTCAGGGTTGAAATACATTGCAGGTTGACCTGACGGGCACTCTTCGGATTCAAATGCCGGTCAACGAGTTCAACCACCTGATTTTTTCGCATCGGGTCGTTGGTGACAATTTTGCCAAACAGGAAAATCAGATTGCGGATGTAATACCAGGGCGTCTGGTCGGTGCAATTGGTAAGGTCGTGGACCAGCGTTTCATAAATCCCATAGCCGTAACATTCCAGCACATTGAGAATCACCCGTCGGGTTCGGCGATTTTCTTCAACGAGCAACTTATCAAGCAACGGGCCTGGATACCACTCAGTAAACAACCCGAGCAAAGAGCGCACCAGGAACCGATTGGTTTTGCTGGCGGTGTACTCCTCGATTTTTCGAGTGCTGAACATATTGAATTTGGCTTGAAACCGGGCGTGTTTTTCCAGGTCCACGCCCTTTGACTGAGCCAGATCCACCAGCAAGTCCATCATCTGGATGCTTTGCAACAGGTAATCGTCGTTGAAAAACGCGACCGTCAGATCCAGACACTGGGCGATGTAGTCATCAAGATTGAATTTCTTCTTGTTTTCATACATCGCGTCTTTATCGCCTTCATTGGCAATAATAATTTCGCGACGGGCGTCCTTGTCTTTGACCAATCCGACAAAATCTTTGAACAAGGTGCTGATACGGGCCGTGTGCTGGGCCATTTCAGCGCCTTGTTGTTCGTCGGCAAACGTAAACCGGCTTTCAAGGGCCAGAATGTTATGGGTGACATTTTTATAGACGTCTTCGTTGAACTGCTCTTCTTTCACTTCAGCCGCAGTTCGTTTTTCAAGGGCAAAGACGGGTTGTTCCTTGATATCACCAATTGGGCGAATATCCTGCCAGCTATATTGCGTGAACAAAGCGGTGAGTTGACCACGAAAATTTGGAGGACAAAACTGAAGCAAGGCTTCTTCGAATAATGGAAAAAATTTATAGATTCCTTCAAATTTGACAATGCGATAGAAAAAGATATCAAAAACCTTATTTCGGGCCTGCATCAGGTTTTGGGGGAGTGCCCCCGATGTTTGTTTGACGGCCCAGGTCATGGTGATATGCGCAATCGTCCGCACATCATTTTTCATGATGGTCATCAATGAGTGCCCAACCAGTGCCGGGGCTTTATGGCCTGACAAAAAGGACTCGAAATCAAGGGTTGCCTGCTGAAGAAGGTCCTCCATAGCAACGAACTCCTCTGCTGGTGTCTTTCGGCAAACAGTCTGTTTTTGGGTATGATTCAGGAATCCGCCAGAGAAATGAGCCTGCATTGCTGGTAATACTCTGAAAGAGATTATCTTCCAATGAGTTGCAAAGAGCCTGTACCAGATGTCTATGCTGGCCAACTGCCCAAATGCCGAACCTGCCGTGTGCGGTTTGCGTTTTCGGTTTCCCTGGATCTGGAAGTTGTTTCCTGTGTATTTTGGCGAAGATATGCGGGGATGCGCAACTATATGTGTTTTGCGCGAAAAAGGAAACCTTCAGTGTGGGATATGGGAAAGAAGTGGGATCTTGGGTGGTTACCGATAGTGAACCCTGGCGTAGACTTCACCACTGCCACCAGGTGGGAACTCAAACCCATCAAGCGAAGTCCGGGCCACCAGGACGTGGCTTGGGTGCCAGAGGAAAATCCAGGGGGCTTCTTCGACAATTTTTTTCTGAATGACCAGATATTTTGACGCTTCGGTGGCCTGATCCATCGAAAACGGCGATTGCTGTGCCTGATCAATCAGGGCATCAACGTCGGGGTTGCGATACCGGGCATAGTTAAGTTCACCTGTGTCTGTGTTTCCACGGACGTGAATCGCCCGCGAATGAAACGCTCCTTTGAAAATCGTGACAAACTGGTTGCCACCAGTCAATTTCGCCAGGGCAATCGCATAATCGCCATACCGCAGCCGTTCAAAATAGAGTGCAGTTTCAACCGATTGGATTTCGACCTGAACTCCGATTTGCCGCCAGTGTTCCTGCAAAATTCCACCAATTCGGCGTTGATTGGCATCGGCGGTGACCAGCAAGGTGAGTTTGGCAGGGCCTGTGCCATTGGCTTCCTGCCAGAGTCGGGTTGCCTGCTGTCGCTCAAAATCAAAACGCATCAGGTTGGGTGAGAGCGCCCAGTGTTTGGGAGGCAGGGGCGACATGGCCAGTTCGGCATTTCCGCCCAGAACACGGTTGATGATTTCAGGACGATTGATGGCCAGCGCCAGGGCCTGACGAGCCTTGACAGATTTCAGAAGCGGATTTTCAGTGTTGAGCGAGAGATAGACCAGACCACCGCCGGGGAACACCGTCACTTCCCATTCTGGATTGGATTTCCATTGTTCAAGCTGGCCCGGCTGCAAGTCGGCATCAAGCAGAAAGTCGAGGCTGCCGCTGGCCAGTTCGAGTTCGCGGGTGGCGGCATCGGGCAAAATCCGAATGGTCAGTGTGATTTGAGATTGAGGGGAAGCAGGACTGTTGCCAGCAAACGACTTGAGTCGGATCCACTGCGAGGGCTGGTAGGCTTCAAACTGAAAGGGGCCAGTTCCGATTGGATGATCGGCAATCGTGGGGCTGCTTCCTTGGGGAATGATGCCGACAGCCACCAGGTCCACTGGCAACCCAGGATTTGGCTCACGATTGCGAAATTCGACCGTCAATTCATCCAGGGCTTTGACCTCGGCCAGTTTTGAAAAAGCCGATGCCTTGCCGGTATGTTCAGCCATCATGCTGGTGTAGGTATACACCACATCCTGGGCACGGCAGGGACGTCCGTCGTGAAACGTGATTCCGGCTTGGAGTTTGGTGACCAGCCGCATTGCCGTCGGATCCATTTCCCATTTTTCGGCCAGATCGGCTTCGAGGCCATAGGTTTGACTTTTCTTGAGGATGGTTCGAAACAGCAATTGCTGGACGTGGGCGGTATCTGCCGAGGTCAGTCCACGCGGATCAAACGTCAGCGGGGCCGAAATGAGGGCGGTGACCAGTTCGTGACGTTCGGCTCGATTGATGGAACTGGTTCCAGCCCTGTGCCGCCGACAGGCCCCAGCGCAAATCAAACCCAGGCTGAGCAACCAGACAATGACAATTCGGACAAGCATAAGAAGTTTTGAGCCTCCAAAAGAATACTGGCGCGCCAGAGAGAAAGCGCGCCAGCATAAGCCAGGAGGTCAGGTGCTTCCAACCTGTATTTCATCTGCGGCAACGGCTTCCGCAACAACATCGGTTGTCTGGTGGGTGGTATCGAAACCAATCATTGAGTTTATATAAAATTGTTCTCAAATCTTAAAATTTATGACACTTTGAGGGGTGCGAACTGAGTCGAAATGTTTTTCGTTGCAAGAGCGATATTACTGGTTTATAATTCTTCGAAGCTGAGTTGATCACAACCAATCTGAACCGAGGAAAAGATGAACCGGGCGATCACCAACCTCAAACTGGAAGCGGCGAATGTCGGGAAGCTG
>CAZXCE010000364.1:0-8404 GCA_964639175.1 uncultured Clostridia bacterium | reverse complement strand
CCCAACAACGAATCCATGTCAGGATTAACACAGGCTTGATAGGAAAAAACCACATCTTCGGCATCAAGCGAAGAGCCATCAGAAAACAAGGCTTTACGGACTTTGATCGAAAAACTCTGCCCATCAGCGCCAGGTGTCACCGTGGTGGCCAGCCCCGTGTCTTCGACTTTGTTTTTGGCATAGTCATAGTCGAGCAGGGTGGTGTACAGGTTGCGCATAACCTCATAGGTATCAGGCGAAGCATCCACAAAGGGATTAAACGTCGTCGGCCCATTTTGCAAGGCCAGGGTGATAGTGCCGCCCTGGGAACCAGGTTCACAGCTCATGGTTTTGGCTTCAACGCCTTCAACCAGCTTGCGACTTATAAAGCTACATCCAGAAAAAGTGACAGCAAAGATCAGGCAGCCACAAAGCAGCACCCCAAACGAGTTGCGGAATTTTGGTCTCATTCGAAAACTCCTCCAGGAAGGTATCGTGCACGGTTCGAGGAAAAAAAATAACGAGTGGAAACGGCAACAAGGCGATAGGACGAAAAAATCTGAAGTGAGGCTGGATTTTACTGAATTTCCCGGCTACAGGTCTAGCAGGATATTGCCGTCTGAGGTCTGAATATTTCGGGTCAGGCGGGTAATGTATCTGATTCTGTTATAAAAACAAATCGAAAAGTTATTCACGCCGCGATAGAGTGCGGAGTGCAACCCACTTGACACCACTTTGGTCTTTGGGTTGGATGCGAAAGCGGTGTCAAGCCACCGCACTCCACAATCGAAACAATCTTTTTATGCCTTCATTTTCTCTTCCAAACACAGTGCCGCCGGTACTGGTTGAAATCACTCGTGGCGGCCTGACCGAATCTCAGATCCGGGGCATGATGGCTGTGGTTGGACCAACTGGACGGCTGGTCGCCAGCATCGGTCAGGTTGACTTTCCCTGCTATCTGCGCTCAGTGGCCAAGCCCTTTCAGTCAACGTCGCTTTTTCTCACCGGGGTCATTTCCACCTCTCGCATCACACCCCGCGAACTGGCAGTGATGACTTCGTCGCACAACGGGGAACACTTTCATGTGGCCTGTGTCAGGGAAATTCTGGCTCGAACCGCTATCCCAGAAATCTGTCTGCGCTGTGGGGTACACCTGCCCTTTAACGAAGCCTCAATCGCGGCAATGAACGGGCAAAAACCCCAGCCGATCCATAATAATTGTTCAGGCAAACACGCCGGAATGCTCGCTGCCGCCCGCTTGATGGGCGCGCCGCTTGAAACCTATGAGGAAACAGACCATCCGGTTCAAGTTCTCAACCGTGAGCAAGTGGCGTATTTTACTGATGTTCCAGTTTCAGAACTCTCTCCGGCGAGTGATGGATGCACCGTTCCAACCTGGCCAATTCCACTCCGCAGCCTGGCACTTGGCTATGCTCGACTGGCAGCACCAGAAAACCTGCCAATCCTGGCTGACGTCAATCGCCGCGACCAGACCATTGATGCCAGCCGCCAGATTGTCCAGGCGATGATGCAGCATCCGGAGATGGTTGGCGGAACTGGCCGCATTGATACAGCACTGATGCAGGCAGTACCCGGAAAACTGGTCTCAAAAGTCGGGGCCGAAGGCGTGCATGCCTTTGCGGTTCTCCCCTGTGATTCATTCCCAACTGGGCTGGGCATTGCCATTAAACTTGAAGATGGTGATAACTTTCGGGCGCGGCATCCAGTTGTGATTGCAGTGCTTGAACAATTGGGGGTGGTGTCCAGCGATCAGGCTCACCGGCTGAAAGCAGAGTATGCCCCTCCAATCCGCAACTGCCGCGAAGAAATCGTGGGTGAACCACGGGTTGTGTTTTCACTGAAAAACCAGGACTGAAATCAAGGGATGAGGGATGAAGGATGAAGGATGAAATAAAACCAAATCTTCAACCCAATATTTTCAGCCCTCAGCCCCAGCTTTAGCCCTCAGCCCCAAACCCTCAGCCCTAAACCTAACCTATCTCATTTCAGGAACACTCTTTATGAAACGAATCATCATCATCCTTGGCTGCATACTGGCCTTCTCCACAAGCCTCGTACCGGCATCATTTGCCAGTGATGAACCCCAGTCACCACAGGCCATTGAAATCGGCAAAACCTATGCCTTGCCGTCAAAAATCCTGGGCCAGACCCGGCGCATCAATGTCTATTTACCGCCAGGGTATGACAAAAACAGCCAGCCTTACCCAGTGGTGTATCTGCTCGATGGTGGTGTAGCCGAAGATTTTCTACACATTGTCGGCATTGCCTCTCTGGCCGCCGATTTTCGCAATATGCGCGAATTTATTGTGGTTGGTATCGAAGGCATTGACCGCTATCACGACCTGACCCATCCAACCACGGTTGAAGCTGAACGCAAGAAACTTCCCACCAATGGTGGATCAGCCGCCTTTCGCTCTTTTCTGGCGGATGAACTTCAGCCGTTTGTCAAAAAAACCTTTCGAGTCACGGACGAAACGGTGCTGATGGGTGAATCGGCTGCCGGGCTCTTTGTGGTCGAAACGTTGCTTCGCCGACCAGACCTTTTTGAAGGCTATATCGCGGTCAGTCCTTCGCTGTGGTGGGATGGCCAGTCGCTGGCGAAAGACGCTTCGGCCTTGTTCAAGAAAGGCCCGTTCCCAGCCAATCGCCGGCTCTATCTCACAATTGCGGATGAAGGCGGCGAAATGCGCCAGGCCGTGGATCTGGTGGCTCAGGCTGTCAAAACTCAGGCACCAAAGGATTTCAATTTGACCTTTGCACCAAAGGAAAATGAAACCCACGGCACGATCTTTCATCCAGCCGCGCTCGAAGCCCTTCGCAAATTTTTTGCAACGACCAAATAAAACCAGTGGATCCAGGTGTACAAGTTGAAGTTTTCAGACTATTTGACTTGAATTTCTCTCTTAGTTTGCTCTGAAATAAGAAACACACTCACCCACCATCCACGCACAGATGCCACAATGCAGAAAACCCCTTTCTGTGTTTGGCGTTGACCTGTCTTCATTTGAATTCATCCGATTTTGGTTTGCCTATGCAGTACCCACGTGTTTCCTCAGTTGTGCCGCACCAACTCGCATCACGTATTCGACGATGGGTTCAGGCCGGGGGGCTTCCCCTGCTCTGCCTGTTCCTGGTTGGACTCGTTGCAAGTCATTCAATCTGGACCGTTTCGGCTGACCAGCCGCCGCTTTCGGGCGCGGTAATCACTTCGGTGTCAGTCAAAAATGGAAAACTTCAGATCAAAGGACAAAATTTTACCACCGGTGACAAAATCGAAGTTGACGGAACGGCCCTGGATGACACCAAAGCCAAGAAAAATAAGCCTTCAGCCGTTTTGACGGCGGTCAGCGGCGGGAATCTGGCAACCGGCACGTATGTTGTGACTGTGCGCTCAGTGAGTGGCTCCCGGTCTGCCCCCTTCCTCTTTGACAATAAGGTTTCAAATGGGTCGCCACGGGTCACGATCAAGGTTGAACCGCCCTCTCTTCAGGTAGTCAAGAGCGAGCAAATCCAGTTGACGGCCAAAGCCCTTGATGCAGTGGGAGGTGAACTGGCTGGCGTGACCTATGTCTGGAGTGTGAGCAACCCGGCGATTGCCTCGGTTGACGAAACCGGCAAAGTCACTGGATTGGCCACCGGGCAAGTCACAGTGAGTGCCGTGACCCTGCGCACGACTGGACTTTCAACCATTGACGTGACTGACATCCAGACTGGCTCGCCAGGGGTTCAAATCCTCACCTCAGATCTGGTGGTCAACGAAGGCCAGACACTGTCGTTGACAGCCATCGTTCGGGATGAAGCCGGCCAGCCGATCCCAGATGCGGTTGTCACCTGGGAATCAGATAGCCCGGAAATTGCCACCGTTGACACAACAGGGAGAATTCAAGGCATCGAACGTGGCTTTGCAACCATTACGGCCCGTTCTGAGAATGCACCACGCAATAGCTCAGCCTCAGTCACACTTTCTGTGGTACGGGTTGAAAGTAATTCCTCCGGTACAGCATCAACCACCGGTTCAGTCACGCTCGATAGCTCAAACCGGGTATATCAGACGGACCTGGTCCGGCAGGTTGTCCGACGTGGCCCCTTTGGCCAGGCCCTTGAACTCTATGCAGGACTCACAGACAAACCTGGAAAACTGGATGGAGCCCGAACCGCGGCACTGTTTCATGGTCCACTGGGCATCACCATTGATAATCGCCAGGGAAATGTCTATGTGGCGGATTCGATCAATAATGCCATTCGCTGTATTGGACAAAATGATCAGGTCACAACCTTCACGGGAAAAGATCAGCCAGGAAGCACTGACGGCACACTGGCGGAGGCTCAATTCCGGAACCCGCGCGGCGTCCTGGTGGATGAAGCCGGCAATATCTTCATTGCCGACACCGATAACCACACCATCCGTTTTATCAACACGAAAAAAGGAACGGTGACCACGCTGGCCGGTGTCGCTGGACAGGCTGGGAATCAGGATGGCGTGGGCGGCGGCGCCCGATTTAATAAACCTGAAGGGCTGGCCCTCGATACCAGCGGAAAGAATATAGTGGTGGCCGATACGGGAAATAATACCGTGCGCCTGATTTCGCGCAAAGGTGAGGTGCTAACGCTCGGTCCACTGGCTCGACCAGCCCAGGGAGCCCGGAGTCGTACCAAAAACCAGCCGACGCAACCAGCTTCCGGTTTTTTGTTCAATGCCCCAAAAGCCGTCAATATTGATGCGCTAGGCAATATCTATGTCGCTGAAACAACTGGAGTAAAGGTAATTTTGCGCCAGCGGCGGGCCTATACCTCGGTCATCAATCTGGCCCAAACCAACACATTTGGAAAAGCCGATTGCGTTTCGGTACTTGGCAGCAACATTTATGTACTCGATGCTGGGAGCACCGCCCAAAACTTGAAACGGGTCACGCTCGGTACACCTGAAATTCAAAATGTTGATCCGGAATTTTCAGCTCTGGCTGGCGGCGGAACCGTCAACGTCAGAGGTCGCAATTTTGCCCCAGAAACAACTGTGCTGCTTGATGGCCAGCAGGTGACGGATCTCAAGGTAAAAAGCGCAACCCGACTTGAATTTACCGTACCGCCCGCGATTGCGAGTGGATTGCGCAACCTGACCGTCCAGCATCGCGGTGGCATTGATCAGTTTCCGTTTTATTACATTCCACCTGACCTCAATCAAATCACCCCTGGCGACATCACGACCCTGGCTGGCGGGAACCAGTTTGCCGGTGATGGCGGCCTGGCAACCCGTGCGGTGCTGGCTGATCCGCGCAGTATCACCATTGACGCTCTGGGCAATGCCTTCTTTACAGATACAGTTTTTAACCGCATCCGTCGCATAGACAGCCAGAGCCGTATCATCACCACCGTGGCTGGCACTGGCCGGATTGGTTTTAACGGCGACAACCGGCTGGCGACTGAAGCCGATTTAAACCTTCCGGAATCAATTGCGGCTGACGAAATCGGGAACCTCTATATCGCGGACCGATTTAATGGCCGTGTGCGCTTTGTGGATGCCACAACCAATCAAATTACCACCCTGGCCGGAGGTGGAAACCCAGCCGATGGAATCGGGGATGGTCCAGCGCCTGGCGCCCGGCTTGAACCACGGGCACTGGCACTGGATCGCCAGGGAAATCTCTATATTGCCGACCAATCCAGTTTGCGCATCCGCAAACTCAATTTGCTGACCGGAATCATTTCAACCGTGGCCGGAGGCGGTACCCCGAGTGATGAAATTGGTGATGGCGGCTCACCCCTGGCAGCAAAGTTCAATGATCTCAGTATTTTAATCATTGATCGCCAGGGCCGGTTGCTCGTTGGAGACACATCTGCCCGGCGGATTCGCCTGATTGATTTTCAAACCAACACCATCCAGACCCTCAACCTGCCATTTTTGGGAACCCAGATAGCAGTGCAAGGGCTTGAACTTGACCCGGAGGGCAGACTGCTCGTCGGCACCAATGGTCGAGCCTTCCGCATAAACCTTGAAACTGGAACCGGTGAGCAACTCCAAATTCCAGGCGACCGATTGGGAAACATCCGGGACATGACGGCAGATGGCTTTGGAAATATTTTTGTTGCGGATGACGGAGATTTTGGGGTAGATCGTGGGCCAGGACGCATCCTGCGGGTTGACCCGCTCGGAACCAAAGCCCAGGCCTATGCTGGCGGTGGAGATTCGGTTCGAGATGGACGTCTGGCGGCGGCGGCGTATCTGCGTCCCAATGCCACCGTTCTGGGGCGTGGGGGAGAACTCTTTATTTCAGATGGATTTAACAACCGAATCCGTGAAACAGCCTCTCTTTTGAACACCATCTCGACGTTTGCCGGAGGTGGAAAAAGTAAAGATACCAGCCTCATCGGAGATGGTGGTCCGGCCACTGAAGCGGTTTTGCGGGAACCCCAGGGGCTGGTGGTTGATCCACAAAACAACCTTCTGATTGCAGATTCAGGAAATCGTCGCATCCGAATTGTGACCAGTGACGGGAAGATCACGACAATTGCTGGAACCGGAGACATCGGGTCCGGTGGAGATGAGGGTCCAGCGCTCAGGGCTCAGTTTTCCTCTCCTTCAGGACTGACACTCGATGTTCGTGGACAAATGCTCTACGTGGTTGATGCCGGGCTGACAGGCAGTCGGATTCGAATCATCAATCTGCGCAATGGAATCATCACGACATTGATCGGAACGACTCCGCCTGGATTTAGCGGCGATAACGGCCCGGCCCGACAGGCTCAAATCAGCCGGGTCTATTCAGCCGCTCTGGATGGTGAAGGCAATCTCTACTTTGCGGACTCGGCCAACCACCGCATTCGGCGCATTGATGGCCGAACCCGAGCCATTACGACCGTGGCCGGAAGCGGATCAATTGGAGTCAATGGCGGAGGCTTTTCCGGAGACGGTGGCAGTGCCAAACAGGCGCTTTTGAAAAGTCCAACCGCCGTTGCCCTGGATGCTGACGGCAACCTGTTTATTGCCGACACCGGAAACTTGCGCATCCGTCGGGTAGATGCCCGCACCGGCGTCATCACCACCATTGCTGGTACCGGTGAAATGGGGTTTGATGGCGATGGCAAGGCCGCCACGACGGCCAAACTTGGAATTATTTTCCATCTCCAACTTGATAACCGGGGGATTCTGTATGCCTCGGATGTACTGTTTAACGTCGTGCGTGCCGTGCGTGGTGCTGGCGCAACGGGTATCGGCACTGGCACTGGCCCGGAATAATGTCAGTACCACCTTGCGTTAGCGGGTGGGCAGTCATCAGGAAAAAAGAGTTGACAAATTTTAGTTCCCTTGCCAATCATTGGCACTACTTTTTCCAAATATCCAAACCAATTCGCAATTATGATCAATCGTCAACATCACCACCATCACGTGCATTTCTTCTGCCATCCGAAGCAGCGGCGGTGATGTGGTCTGATTTTGCTCGTTCGTCTCGATCCCCTAACCCCGTTGGCCTCACAGTCAACGGGGTTTTTGTTTTTGCGATCAGGCAAAAAGACATAAAGGACGAAAAGGACGAGAGTTCGAAAACCCTGAACCCTGAACCCTGAACCCTGAACCCTATGCCTCTCAAACTTGTTGTTCCCAAAGGCCGCATCTATAACGAAGTCGCCCAGTTACTCGCTGAATGCGGGATCACGCTCCAGGGCGACGAACGCAATTACCGCCCGATTGCCTCAGATCCAAATCTGGCCGTCAAACTCCTCAAAAGTCAGAATATTCCGCCACTGGTCGCACTCGGCCAGCACGACATCGGGTTTGCCGGATACGATTGGGTCGTTGAACAAAACGCCGAAGTCGAGCAATTGCTTGATCTTAACTTTGATCCAGTGCGCATCGTCGCCTGTGTCCCCGAACAGTGGAACATAGACGAACTCCGTAGCCGTCCAATCATTGCGGTTTCTGAATATGAAAATATCACCCGCGATTATCTTACCAGCCAGGGGTTTGACTTCACCTTTGTCCGTTCGTATGGCTCAACAGAGGTCTTTCCCCCAGAAGATGCTGATTTGATTGTAGATAACACCAGCACCGGCTCAACCCTGCAGGCCAACCGCCTGAAAATCATTGGGACACTTCTAACCTCAACCACCCGACTGATTGCCAATCGGCGCGCCCTCGACAATCCAGAAAATCGCCGGCAAATCGAAGACCTGATGCTCTTGATTCGGGGCGTTCTCAATGGTCGTTCGCGGGTGTTGCTCGAAATGAACTGCCCGCCGGACCAACTGGAACTCATCGTCACGTTGCTGCCAGCGATGCGGTCTCCGACCGTAGCCAAGCTCTATCAGGATTCCGGTTTTTCGGTCAAAGCCGCCGTCAAGAAAAACCAGGTTAAAGAACTCATTCCAAAGCTGATTGCCGCCGGCGCCACCGATATTTTGGAAACGC
>CAZXCE010000363.1:0-8406 GCA_964639175.1 uncultured Clostridia bacterium | reverse complement strand
GGCTATCCGAACTGCAACTCTTCGAGGTGCAAACCAAAAACGTACACTTGAAAGGGGTGATATTCAGGACAAATCAGGTGGATTGAGTTCGGCTTCGAGTTCTTCGATGGTTGGAAGCTGGCCTTTGAGGTTTTCCGGCAATGCCGTCGTCAGTTCGTAGGTGGAGACGCCAATTGGTTTCGTCAGGTCTCGCAAAGCATATTCGGCAATCGTCCGGTTTTGAGTCCGGCACAGGATGAGCCCAACGCTCGGCTGGTCGTCAGGATGGCGGAGCAGATCATCCACTGCGGAAAGGTAGAAATTCAATTTTCCCGCATATTCAGGTTTGAAATCACCGCTTTTCAGTTCAATCACAACAAAGCGGCGCAGTCGGAGGTGATAAAACAACAGATCAATGAAAAACTCTTCGCCGGCGACTTCAAGCCGATGTTGTTGACCGACAAAAGCAAATCCGACTCCAAGCTCCAGGAGAAAATCACGGATGTGGCGCACCAGTTCGCGTTCAATGTCGCGTTCGTGAGCTTCCTGGCCAAGTGTCAGAAAATCAAACACATACGGATCTTTCAACACATTGTGTGCCAGATCGGAATCGGCTGGCGGCAACGTTCGGTCAAAATTTGTCACGGCCTTTCCCTGGCGACGATACAGGCCCGATTCAATTTGCAGGACCAGAATATTGCGACTCCAGCCATTTTGGATGGCTTGCCGCGCATACCATTCGCGCTCAACTGGATCTTTTACATAGTCCAGAAGCCGGACATTATGCCCCCAAGGAATTTGTGCAACAACCTGTTGCACAAATTGCTCGTCGGGGTAATTTTCGGCAAATGCCCGCATGTATTTGAGATTGCGTGGTGAGAAACCCTTCATTTCCGGGAAGGCGTGCTGTAAATCACGCGCCAGCCGATCAATCACTTTGGCGCCCCACCCCTGGGTTTGTTGACGGGTCAGAATGTCGTGTCCCATGTGCCAGTACAGCAGCACCAGTTCACGGTTGACATTGATGGCTGCCCGAACCTGGGTTTCCCGGATTCGGGTTTTGAGATGAGTCAAAAATTCCTGGTATTCGCTATTTTCAAGTTCGGCTGGTGTTTTCATCGTTGGTTTCAACCCTTTCATTTAGCTTTGAGTTTTCTCGTTCCGTCAAAACTTCCAGGTACAGTTCAATCGCTTCCCGCACGTTTTGTTGAACTTCCTCAAAGGTATTGCCAATGCTCACGCAACCCGGCAAATCAGGAACAATTGCTCCCCAGTTGGTTTCACCTCGCTCATAAATGACAACAAATTCCATCAGGGTTACCTCGTGATTATGGTTGTTCTTCAGCTCTCACCATTCAATTTATCTGCAAAGCGGGCAAAAGACGGGGCGTGTTTATAAATTTTGTTCAAATCCGGCATGGCAATGACAATCTGTTCAGCGTGAGTCCGGTCTGTATAAACCAGACCTGCCTCTTGTTTGAATATTCCCGCCAATTTTTTCTTTGGGTTTTTGATGCGTTCAGTTTTCTTCTCATCTGGAATTTTTACCTTGTGTGTTGGTCGGGAAAGAACTTCGGAAAGGGCACGTCCATCTGAAAGGAGCCAGGCTTCCAGCTCCTCGGTGATGCAAACCAGATAAACTGACGATAATGACACCCCGGCATTGGTAAGTGATGTATTGATTGATTCACGGTCTTCTCTCCGGCAGGGCTTCTGCTTTTTCCCTCGCCAGGGTGGAAAGAGGTCCCAAACGATGATGATAAAGTCACATCCCATTTCTAACAGTTCGGCTGCGCTTTGACCGCATTCCTGAATTAAATTGGGTTTGTTATCAAGCGTAATTGAAATGAGTTCAATATCTTCTCGGAGACGTCGTGCTAACCGCTCGCAGACCTTTTTGTCCGCACCATCTGGTCCACACTCAAAGATCATTCCAATTTTCATTGCCCTTCCTTTCGGCGAAGCAAGTCCATTGTGTAGAGCTTCCCAGGGCCATATTTTTTCGACCATTCCTGAAGCGATTCCTGGTCAGCGGGTCGGGTGAACGTTGGTTGTCCGTCCACTCGCTCAACCAGCACAATCTGTGAAAGATCAAATAAATCAAGCAGATACGGTGAGTGTGTGGTCAAAATAATCTGAGTTTTGCCGTCTTCGACCACCCGGCGGATTTCCTCAACGATCAAATGGATGGTTCGCGGGTCCAGGCCGTTTTCAATTTCTTCAATCACAATGAGTGGAGGCGGTGTCGGATGTCGAAGCAATGCCAGTAAGCACAAAATACGGAGCGTTCCAGTCGAGAGTAACCAACCGGGAACTGAATAATTTCTTTCCTTGAGATTGAGATACACGGTACGTTCCAGTTCAGTTGTCAGCGTTGGCTGGAGATCTTCCGCATAAGGCAATACATACCGCAACGTTTCAACAATTCCAGTAAAGGCGCTCAAATCAGCCTTTTTAATATCAAGTAAATATTCAGCAATGTTTGAACCATCTTTTTGCAGCCGGGCTTCGCCGCCTGTGCGTCGTTGCGGGTGGGGAATGCCGATATTTTCCGGGTTTAATGAGAAGAACCCCCATTTAGAGATAAAGTCAGAGTTATCATGGAGAGGTGGCGTGCGGGATTTTAAAATCGAAGTATTATGGTCTTCTTCCCAGGAATGATTGGTTTGCGGGATGTCTTTCCAAAACCCGGTCGTTTTTCCAATGGCGGGACGCTCCCAGCGATAACGGCGGCTCTCAAGAAGCTCTTGTTCGATAAAGAGTTTACTTTCCTCAGAACTAAAGGGTTTATTTTCCTCAGGACTCAGGTTTATGTCCATTCGCACGACTCTCTTCTCTCCGTGCATTGTGTATCGCAGGTCAAATCCCATCGGGTTGGTATGTCTGGGATATATTCCAGCCTGTTTCTGAGGCGAGTGTGTTACTCCTTTGTGCCAAACATTTTCAAATCCACGCCATTGCCACATTGCCTCATCCAATCCTCGAACAACAATGGATTGAAACGTTTCCAACCCTTCAACCAAACTGCTTTTTCCTGAACCATTATTGCCAATAAAAACTGTCAATGGGGTAAATTTGACTACGCCGCTGTCCTGAACTGCTTTGAAATTCTTGAGCCTGAATGAGTTTAATGTTGGGTTTTGTTTTTTCACTGAATGAGTCCCCTTTCTACTTCATAATAAGCATTTTGCGGCAAGCCTCAAAATTTCAACTTTTCAGCCCCAAGTTTGACGAGATTTTCCGTTGCCTTGCTTTCGAAGGTCAGTACTGATTTGCCTTGTTCAATCAGCTTTTTGCAAAACTGTTCTGTCTTTCCACCTTCCGCCGCATAACTGATAAAAACCTGATCGGCCAGTGTCGCCACAAACTGGTTGCGAAGCGTGGCTGTCCGCACGCTCGGCTGTTTGCACGTTTGACCAAAAATCGAAAGCAACAGCAGCCGTTCATCCGCCAGCGGCTTTTTCCATTCAGCCTTGAGGCGCATGCCTTCGAGTCCACGCGCCGGGCAAATGATGATGGGTTGTTTCCCGCGCAACAGGGTCACCAGACATTCCTGCTCAATCGGGGAGTGAAAACCACTGATGATGGTGGTTTCTTCGGCTCTCCACTGCTGAGCCAGGTCGTAGGTCTTCAAAATCAACTCGCCTGGGCATTTGACCGAACAAAAAAGCGCCACGGTCGGGCGCTTTAAACTGTCGAGGTTACCAAAGGCGGCAATTGGTTTTTTGGTTCGATTCCCGAAAAAATGGTGTAAGTTCTTCGGGTACAATGAATTTCCCGGCTCAAGGTATACAACATCCATTGGCGTAACCATTCGTGAGTTGTTTTTCGACAAGAGGTTCAATCTTGTCCACACGTAGGACTTTTCTTCCTTGCCAGAGAGCCCGGTTATCCCGCAATGGCATATTCGACAATCTCCGGGTTCTCCACTTGCTTGGAAGCATTGAGAATCTCAAAACCCACAATCTTGCCGTTTCGATCATAATCAATGATGACACCAGGTTTTTCTTCGTCGCTTTCTTCGATAGCTGCATTGCTCAGGATGATCCACAGCACATCAACTTCGGGGTCATACGTAATTTTCATGGCATTTTAGGTTAGTGAGGAAGGGAAACCGCGACCTGTCCGACGTGATGCCGGGTTTCTGGAACTGGTTCGCCTCGTTCCATTAAGACTTCCAGGTACAATTCGATTGCTTCCCGCACGTTTTGTTGAACTTCCTCAAAGGTGTTGCCAATGCTCACGCAGCCCGGCAAATCGGGAACAATTGCTCCCCAGTTGGTTTCACCTCGCTCATAGATGACAACATATTCTGTCATGAGTTACCTCCTAATCCTGCTTGTTTCCAAATGGCATTGAGTGTTCCTGGCGGAATATCATCGCCTGGTTTCCCCGGCACGACAACGATACCAGATTTCGTCGCATGAGCCATAACTCGATGGTCACCGCGCATTCGTACCTGATACCACCCATCTCGTTTCAAACGTTTCAACACATCGCGAACTTTCACTCTTCCTCCCCGCTGTCCCGGCCCATTCGATATTTGATGTCATAGTTGATGATGAAATCTAGCTCTTCGTCGGTAAAGCCGTAGTGCCTGGCAAGGATTCGGTCGATTTGATCAATAGTATTTTTACTTCTTGAGCCAAAAAACTCAGCGTATTCAATTTCATCACCATCTTTTGTCCTAATCTTTTTAATTTCAGAGTTTAACCTCAAATTCTCCATAAGCCTGATATTCAGCTCACATAGATTAGAATCCTGAAGAAGTCCTGGAGGTAGAGGAAAGCTAGAAACTAATTGCTGACTTAGGTGAAAACAATCACCAAACGCAATAAAGTATATATAAAATAAATTACTGTTTAATACCGCGCATGAAACGTTTGCAAGCTCAACTCGATCAAAACATAAATATCGTCCATGTGCAGGGGTGTCAATAATTCCATTTTTCGCATAATAGGGTAATCCGACCGTAGCTTTTATCCAATATCGTGTAGCTTCTTGATAAAAGATAAAGTTTTGTTGTGAACTACGGCTAAGCGCTAAAGCTAAAGTCTGGTTGCTTGTTGTCTTCACTTTATAGAAAATTTTTTCTTGAAGCTGAGTTGCATATTTAGGAAACTGTCCTTTAAAAATCAGTTTTTCAGTAACCTCCGAGAACTCCAGTTGTGGGAATAGATTATCTCTTGTAATAGTTAACCATCGTTGATATCCAGTTGTTAGCAACTTGTGGTTGTTTTTATTTGCTGATAAATGCGAAGTAAAAATCACACTTCGACAATTCTGTAACCCTTCAAAAAGTTTACCAGGCCGATCATCAAACGAAATTACATGTAAAGCAGTACTTTGTTCTGTAAGCAAATCCCGTACATTGGCCATTCTCGATGAGTTTGCCAAAGGAAGTTGGACAATAAAGCCAGTTTGTCCATTTGCGGATCTGAGGCGTAAAGCGCGCTCTGTACAAATTCCATGAAGGTTTCCACATGTCTCAGTTTTATAGCTGAGAAGCGTGTATTCTTTCTTAACAGCGGCATACTCTTTCCACGGTGGATTTCCAATCACCACATCAAACCCGCCATCCTTGATAATTCCATAAAACTCAATAAACCAGTGGAACGGCTTGTGGGAAGTCAGCCATTTTTCATATGCCCCTTTTTGATCCATCTTAACCGCATACTCACCAGCCAGATACAGGTTGAGTTCATCTTCCAATTCCTCCAGGCGGTCACGCAGGTTCTTTTTGTTGTCGGGGGTAATGTCGCCACCAAGTTCGGTTTGTTGCTGACGAAAGAGTTTGAACAGCCGATCAAGATCCCCGGCTTTTTCGTCAATGCGTTCCATTGTGTTGTCAAAGTCGAATTTGCGGGTGACGGCATGTTTCACTTCATCATAGCTGGCAAACCCGACCAGGGTATTTCCGGCGCGGATGTTGAAATCAATGTCGGGCAACGGCTCGATGTCTGATACTCGCTCGACCTGGGCCACTAACTTGAGGAAAAGCCGTAGTTTACAGATTTCAACCGCTTCATCCATGATATCCACGCCAAACAGGTTGTTGATAATGATGGATTTGAAAATGAAGTAGCGCCGGTTGGGATGGTGGTCAATCGCCTCAAGAATTTGGCGAAAGTCACCGAAGGTTTTCGGGTGATGTTTATGATCTGACCGGGCCAGGTCATCGAGGAAAATCTGCATTCGATCAAGGCAGGCATCATAGAGCGGCTCCAGGATGTTGAGCGCCGCAAAGAGAAACGCCCCGGAACCGCAGGTTGGGTCAAGCACCGTGACTTTTTCGATGGCGTGCCAGAACGCGCGCAGGAGTTCCGGCCCTTCCGCGTTTTCAATCACATCCTGGGCAAACTGACGAATGTTGAGATTGAGGGTAATCAGGTCGTTGATGTCGTGAACTTCACCCGCAGCCAGTTTGGTGCGGATTTCTTCATAACGACAGCGGCGGGCGACAACCTCCCGCCAGATTTCAGTCGGGAGCGCAAACTCAGCCGGAGCCGGTTTATTCCACTCCGTTCGTTTGGCAACATCGTCCAGCCCAACTGCGATTTCATCCGGCAAAGGCTGGTCAACCCCTTTTTTCACAGCGTCATAGATGTATCGGTCAGGATCGTTTTGGAGCAACTTCCAGACAGTGGCTTCACCTTCAAACGCGATTTTGCATTTTTGGCGAGCGACATCGAACAGATAGGGAAGAATAGTGTTTTTGCCGATGTATTCGGTGATGTCTTCTTTGGTGTAATAAGCCCCCATCTGCTTCTGGTTGATGTACTTCTCAAAGATGTAACCCAACACGTCAGGATTGATTTCGTTATCGCGGCGCAATGGGCGTTCATCCAGATGCCACTGATATTGATCAAAAAAATCAAAGAGCCGTTCAAAAGCTATGTCGGCAATCTGAATTTTCTCTCCGTGAAGTTCCTCAATCTGGTGTTTCATAAACAAGCCGCCGTTGAGGTAGGGCACCTGCCCAAGCATTTGTCGGGCTGCGGTTGACCGGTCACTTTCCTTTTTGGCAAATCCTTCAAAAAACAACGGGCACAGAAACTCAGTGTAATACCGATCTTTGCCGGTGTGTCGGGTGGACTCCAGTTTTTTCCGCAGGTAATCAGGGTTATTGTCCAGGAAGTTCTTCTTCTGGATAAAGTAAATAAACATCAGGCGGTTGAGCATCACCGATGTGTACCAGCGGTGCATTTCGGCATCAGGAATCCCTGCAATGAATTTAAAAAATGCGTCGTGCTCGGTTTTGAACCGATCATAAAACCGTTTGGTGACTCGTTCCAGATCAAAAGCATCACGGGCACGCCTTGTCACGTCCGGAAGCATCAGCGATTCTTCTTCGTCGAGGGTAAACACCAGCGTCTGCAATTTTTGAATGAGTCCATCACCCGGTTGGTTGATGTGGTAGGTATGTTCACGACAGGCCGTCGGTTTACCCGGTTCACGTTTGACCCATTGCCAGATTTGAACGCCCTGAGCTGTATCAACAAAGACAATCAAATGCTCAAAGGCAGATTTGACCACTTGTTGCTCAATTTTGCGGCGGGTTTGGTAATCAAGGGATTGTCCAGCCGCCATTTCACAAAGAAAAACCGCAAACCCACGTTTGTGCGCAACGGCAGATAACTCAAAAGATTTTCCGTCAACGAGAACTGAAAGCGTTGACCGGTTTCTGTCCCAACCAAGTTCTTCGATGAAAAGTGTTTTAAAATCAAATTTTTGCAGCAGATTTCGGGTGCGTGGGATATTGAGGGTTGTCATAAGATTTTATTGAACCAGGGCGGACACGCAGGTCCGCCCGTACATCCGTCGTCATTTAAATCCAGGGTGGATAGGTAGGGGCGGACCTACGTGTCCGCCTGCCATTGCCACCCATACCACCGATTACCGGTTTTCCCGATCCTGGTCCCAGGTTGCCGGGTTTGACGCAATATAGGCGCGGATTCGATTGAGGGATTCCTGATTGCGGACAATATGCTCGAAATAATCGCGTTGCCATAATTTTCCAGGGAATGGCGTCCACCGGTCTTGTTTGACGTGGCGGATGTATTCGTTGGTCGTCATGGTTTTGAACCATTGCACGATTGTTCCAACGGTAAAATTCGGGCGATTCCCATCAGGCGGGCGGGGTAGGGGCGGACCTACGTGTCCGCCCGCCTGATGGGAACCGCCCGCCTGATGGGAACCGCCCGCCTGATGGGAACCGCCTGATTGGTCATCAATGACGATAATGGCGTGGAAATGATTTGGCATCACCACATATTCATCAATTTCCAGAGTCGGAAATTTGTGTGGTAATTCCTGCCACCATCGTTCGACCATCTGGCCCGCCGGATTCAAATTCATCACCCCATCTTCAATAGAGTTGCTGTGACGTTAAGAATCAATGAGTTAGATAGAAATTCCAGAGGCCAG
>CAZXCE010000362.1:0-8461 GCA_964639175.1 uncultured Clostridia bacterium | reverse complement strand
ACCCAATGTTGTCACCAATATTGACGCCAAGATCACCAATCGTGGTGAGTTTTCCATCATTCGGGGGATTTTGAAGGACCAGACAATTCAAATTTGCGGCAATCCCAAAGAGCATTGTACTGGTTGTCCCCGGAACATTGTTGGTATAGGCCGACCCAACAATCCTGGGTTTGAGTGTGTTGACATCGCCTTCGGCAAAGGCCAGGGCGCCGTCAACGGCGGCAACGGCGGCGGTGTCGGGCACCACCCGGAGGTTTTGCGTGTCACTGCCCGTGATTCGGATTCGATCAACCACCGGGTTGAAATCAAATCCAAAGAATTCTCCCTCCAGAAGTGGATTCAATGGCTGGGTGCCGACCTGGGTGGCCTGCCCCGTGGTTGGGTTGATGGTATAGATTCGGCTGGTGCTGCCAAGTCCAAACAATTGCCCGGTCGCCGGGCGAAAATCAATCCCCAGAACTCGTTCCCCAGCTTGCAACCCGGTTATCGGAACCCGACTCAGAATTTCGTTTGGATTGGTGTTGAGAAAAGAAAGAAGTTGATTGGCTTCGTTGGTGGCAAAAATGGTCAGGTGCTGGCCAACCGCAACATCCCGAACTGGCTTGGTGCCCCCGATTTCACCGATATAACTGGCGTGTCCATTTTGTAAATTGATGTGATAGAGGCTGGGTTTGGTATCGCCCGGCGAAAGAAACGAGGCATACCCGGTGGCGTTGCTCTCTCCGATATCAAATCCAATCAACCCACCTGCATCGAGTCCTAACCTGCCAACCGTGAGAAGCTGGCCAGAATTGGGAACATCCGACGAACTTTCAAGACTGCTCTGGCGAAACACAATGTCCAGGGTTGGGTCTATCCCATACATTGAGCTGACCACAGCGCCGGCAAAGCTACTGGTATAGGCCACGGCGGCGGGTTGCAGGGCTGAATTTCGATGACGGTCACTGGAAGCAAATGCCAGTGGGACTCCGGCACTGGCCCGGCTGCCGTTGCTGGGGTCAAGCCCCACGGCCTGGTTTGCCGAATCAAACATCTGGATTTGATCCCGAACCGGGTTGAAATCAAACCCCAACTCATTGCCAGTGGTGGCCAGTGCCTCAGCCGCGACTGGCGTGGTTATTCCGGTGGCCGGGTTGACAATGTAGAGCCGATTGGTGCTGCCAAGCGCATAGAGTTGTCCGGTCGAGGGACGAACATCTATTCCGAGGATTGACTCATCCGGTTGCAGCCCGGCGATGGAAACTTCAGATAAAATTTTGCCCGGTTCAAGTGAAGAAAATCGGATCAAATGGTTGTGTGTGGTAACAGCGAAAATAAATTCTCTTTCAAATCTGGAAGGCTCAGCCTGAGCCGATGGTGGCGCAATGAAAGTATTCTGAAATTGAGGAAAATTGGGCAGGCTCAAAAATATGAGAAACGCCAGGGCCGAATACAAGATGCGTTTCATAGGGATCTCCTCCTTTGACAAGGTGATATGGGCAGGTTGATTGGGTGGGCCATCAAAAGGAGAAAGCGAGTTGTAAACCAAAGTGCCTGGTTAAATCGGCTCTCAATGGAACCAACCATTCCTATCATAAGAGCCCCAGGTATTGATAACTGTTCAAAATTGGACATCCCTGCAAAGGTTGAAAGAAAAAGATGGTTGCCGGCTCACTATTCAAAATCGTGTGTGGCGAATGGATGGTTTTCTGAAAAGATTCAGGACTGCTTCAACCATAAACCAGTTATTTCTGACACACAGGCGGGAACTCTTTTTCCGCTGAAGCGACAAAACCAGCCGCATCCATTGACTTTTCCCCATCACAACCGGCGGTTTTGAATACAATCTGGTTCACGGTTGCTGGCAATACAAAAATCAAATCTATTTGAATTAGAGGTTCTGCATGAAGAACACAAAAATGGCGGTGTGGGTTTTGATCGGGCTGTTTGGCATCATCAGCCTCATTTCATTGAAACTGGTTTCGGTTCGGGCACAAAAATCCGAAGGCGCTGCTCAATACCAGGCTCTCAAAGCTCAGGCTGAAAAGCTCTTTGCTGAAAAATCCTATGCGCTGGCTCGTGAGCAATATGTAAAAGTGAACCTGGCAGAGCTGCCTCCGGCTGAGGCACGCTGGGTACAATTTCGATTGGCCGACACGCTCTGGCGATCCCAGGCCGCAACGGAAACCTCTGATTCAACACAATTTGATCAGGCCCGACACCAGCTTGAAGTTCTGGTGCGTGATATTCAGCGTCCGGAAGACCGCGATCTGGTCTGGGCCGAAGTTCAGGAATCGCTTGGTGATTTCTGGTGGCTCCGGCGACAATCGCGCAACTGGTGGCAGGGCTGGCAATATTACCAGCAGGCGCTGGGATACTGGGCCAATTCGGTCAATCTGGACCAGGCTCGCGACCGCTATCTGGCGATTGTTTTTCGGATGACTGGTCCTCCACCCTGGGCAGACCAGTATTACCGCTATGGGAACTATGGTTCGATCCCGCAAGACGTTGTCGCCAATGCCCACAAAATTGCCAAAACTCCAAATGATCGGGCGCATACGGCCTATTTGATGGCGGTTTCGTTTCGCTACTACGGCGGCCAGTGGGAAGATCGCGAACGGGTGCCGTCCTACTTTGAAGAGGCACTCAAGGCTGGAAAGCAAACCGAATGGTATGACGACGCGCTGTTTGAATATGCCCAGTGGATGGAAAACACCGGAAATATTTCCTGGTCAGCCGAGACTGGCTGGAAACAAACCCCAGATTACCTCAAAGCCCTCGACCTCTATCGCCGTGTCACGACCGAATTCAAAAAAGGTGACACCCGCTATTTTGACCAGGCGACTGAATCCATCAAAAACATCACCCGTCCGGTGATTGGCGTCAGTGTTTCAAATGTTTTTTTACCGGATTCGCTCGTTGACTATTCACTCAACTGGCGCAATGTCAAACGGATTGAACTGGCACTCTATCCGGTTGATTTAACTCAGGATATTCGATTTGGCCAAAATGAGTCCTCGATTGGCAACTGGCTGCAAACCGTCAATCTGGCCGGGAAATCAACTGTAAAAACCTGGGCCAAAGATACTGGCGACAAAGGCGACCACCGT
The DNA here is from genome assembly GCA_964639175.1 of uncultured Clostridia bacterium. Taxonomy (GTDB): domain Bacteria; phylum Acidobacteriota; class Blastocatellia; order Chloracidobacteriales; family Chloracidobacteriaceae; genus JACQXX01. Next base: position 5,372 of record CAZXCE010000362.1, on the reverse strand, counting down.
CCGCAGTACGAGTCGCTTCGGCTGGATGACCCATTGGCGGTTGGCGCCTATGTGCTGGAAGCCAGCGCCGGTGATTTAAAAGTCCGGGAACTGGTGCTGGTGACCAATGCGGCACTGGTTGTGAAAAGCGCACCTTCAAAACTGGTGGCATTGATGACGGATGCCGGAAGCGGTGCCCCACTGGCTGGGGCCAAACTCAAGGTGTTTGAGCAGTATTATCAAAACAGCACGTGGAAAATCCGCGAGCATGCACTGACGACCAACGAAAACGGCCTGGCTGAGACACAGACCTTCCCGGCTGAATCAACCCAGCATTACTTTTGGGTGAGCGGGCAGCATCAGGGGCATCAGGCTATTTGCAGTACTGACCAGTACACGTCGCGCTATGGGAACCAGTGGAAAGTCTATGCCTTTACAGATCGCCCCGCTTATCGTCCTGGTGAATCAGTTCAATGGAAATTTGTGGTTCGCTCAAAGGACGATCAAACCTGGACGACCCCAGCCAACCAGATGGCTGAGTTTGAAATAACCGACCCACGCGGCACAAAAGTCAAAGAAGATAAAGTAAAGTTAAATGAATTTGGCAGCGCCTGGGGGTCGCTTGATGTCACGGAAAGCATGCCGCTCGGCGAATATCGGATTCAATTCTGGACTCAGGGACGGTCGCAAAATATCGGCGCGGCTCAACTTTTTCGGCTTGAAGAGTACAAACTGCCGGAATTTAAAGTCAGCGTCACGACACCTGAAGAAAATGGGCGGAAAAAAGCCTTCAAACTGGGTGAAACGGTCGAAGTCGCGGTCCAGGCTGACTATTACTTTGGCGGTCCAGTCGCCAATGCCACCGTGCAGGTGGTGGTGTATCAAAATCCGTACTATCAATCCTGGCAACCACCGCGTGACTACCCGTGGTTTTACCAGGAAACTGACCAGCGCGAGTATCGCGGATATGGCAACAACGGGCAGGTCATTAAGCAAGAGACCCTCAAAACCGATCTCAATGGCAAAGCCGTGCTGACCTTTGAGACACCACGAACGGGGCAGGTGGATTTTGAATATCGGGTTGAAGCTCGTGTGACTGATGCTTCGCGGCGCGAAATCATCGGGAGTGATTCAGTTCGCGTCACCCGCCAGCGGTATTATGTTTACTTACAGCCAGATCACACCATTTACCATCCGCAAGATCGAGTCAAGATCAAAATCAAAGCGCTGGACGCCAACCGCAATCCAGTTCAAACCGACGGCACCATCCTGGTTTCCCGTGAAAAGTGGCACGAAATCTGGCTTGATCCGACGGGCCGCGAAGTCACCGGCGACGAATTAAAGCAGTTACAGGCATCGCCAAAAGGATTTCCGCCACAACTCAAACCGGGCGAATGTGGCTGGCAGATGAAGTCGCGGGGCTACAAACGCGAAGAAGTCCTCAAGCAAATTGTCAAAACCGATGCGGAAGGCAACGGGGAACTCACCTTTGTCGCAGCCCAGGAAGGCTACTATTCCGCCAATTGGACCAGCGTAGACCAGGACCAGCGGCCAATTTTTGGTTCAACGGCCTTCTGGGTTTCGACGACTGGAACTGCCGACCTTGGCTTTCGCCCGACTGAAGTCAAAATTGTGATTGATCAAGACACGGCGGTTGTCGGCCAGACCATGCCGGTGTTGATCACGTCTCCATACACGGACCGCTATGTCCTTTTTTCAGTCGAAGGTGAAGAACTCTACAGCCATCAACTGGTCCATTTGACCTCTAACACCAAACTGGTCGAGGTGCCGATTGATTCACGCCACATTCCAAATGTGTTTTTCCGCGCCGTGATGGTTTCCAACTATCAGGTGATGGGCGATTCGGTCGAAGTGATCGTGCCTCCGACGCGAAATTTCCTGAGTGTCGAGGTCAAAGCGGACCGTGAAGAATATCAATCGCGCCAGGATGGCCAGTTGACCATCACGACGCGTGACGCCAGTAACAAACCAGTTTCCGCCGAAGTTTCACTGGGGCTGGTTGATGAATCAGTGTTTTATATCCAGCAGGAGTATGCGGGCGACCCACGATCCTTTTTCTTTGGTCAGAAACAACAATTGCTGGTGCGGTTTAACCATTCGTTTGCTTATAAATCGTACCTTCGGAAATTATTGAAAGAAAAGGAAATAGTTGGGCTGGATAGAGTAGGTGAAAAAGATGCTCGAAAAGAGCTTCGTGACGGAGATAATCCATTGGCATTGATCCAGTTCAACCCCAGGGCTGATTCAAACGTGGCACCGGCATCAGCGCCGGCTGAGGCTGATGACTTCAAGCAAATGAAGGAACAATCGGCTGAAAAACGGGCAGCACCTGCTAAAAAAACGACCCTGGCGGCAACTGGCGGCGAAGAACCAGCCGTGGTTGTGCGCAATGATTTCCGGGCGGTGGCATTCTGGCAGCCGGATATTCGCACCGACGCTCAGGGCAAAGCCGTGGTCAAAGTCAAATATCCTGACACGCTCACCAGTTGGAAAGCCGTCGCCAGAGCCTTTACCACTGGCGCCCAAACTGGCATCGGTGAAACCGCGACCCGAACCAAACAACCATTGATTGTGCGTCTGCAAGCGCCCCGATTTTTTGTCGAGCGTGATCAAACGACGGTTTCCGCCGTCATCAATAACAACACCCGCCAGGAAATGATGATTACCCCGATGCTTGCGGCTGACGGTCTGGTGGTCACTGGAAGTCTGGCCAGTGGTCGGCTGATCAAAGGTGAACCTGGTCCGATGAAAGTTCCAGCCAATGGCGAAGCTCGCGCCGATTGGGTGGTTTCAGTCGTCAAAGCTGGCACGGCCCGACTGAAAGTAACCGCCACTGGCAGGCAATATTCCGACGCGATGGAGCGTGACTACCCGGTCTTTGAACATGGTATCGAAAAACTGATTGCCAAATCGGGCAAGATGCGCGGCGACAGTGTGGCGATTCAATTGGAATTGCCTGCCGAACGCAAACCCGAAACCACCAATCTGACGGTTCAGGTGACACCGAGCATGGCGGTGACCATGCTCGATGCGCTGCCGTATCTGGCCAATTACCCCTATGGCTGCACCGAACAAACCATGAGCCGCTTTCTGCCGGCGGTTATCACGGCTCAAACCCTGAGTAATCTGGGACTGAAACCTGAATCGGTGATGGGCAAAATGTTTGGCGGCATTGAACCGCAATTTGCCGCCAAAACACATACTAAAGCCCCGGAAGACCTGCGCAAACTCAATGACATGACCACTGCCGGGCTCAAACGGCTCTATGATTTTCAGCACGGAGACGGCGGCTGGGGCTGGTGGAAAGATGGTGACAGTGATCACTTTATGGCCGCCTATGTGCTCTGGGGGCTGTCGCTGGCGCGTGATGCCAGAGTTCAGGTGGATGAAACTGTACTGGCTCGGGCCGCTCGCTATCTGGATCAGGAAATTGTCGAAGAAGAACTCAACTTTGATGCTCAGGCGTGGATGCTGCACGCGCTGGCGGTGTATTCCGCCCCAGTTCAGAAATTCAACGCCGAATCGCCAAACGGCAAAGCCTATCTGAATCTGTGGAAAAATCGGGATCGGCTCAATGCCTACACGATGAGCTTGCTGGCGCTGGCAGCCCATCATTTCCGACGAACCGAAGATGCCCGCATCCTTTCGCAAAATCTGGAGAACGGAGTCAAGCTTGATACCAAACCCGATACCAGTGTGCTCGAACGCGGTGCCAAAGCGTCTGATCCGTCAGTGATGGGGACGGCGCATTGGGGAGCAGATGGCCTCTACTGGCGCTGGTCAGACAGTCCGGTTGAAACGACGGCGTTTGCACTTCGGGCGCTGGTCGCAATTGACCCAACTCATAAACTGATCGAACCCGTGACCAACTGGCTCATCAAAAACCGGCGTGGCGCCCAGTGGAGCAACACGCGTGATACCGCGATTGCCGTGCTGGCACTCAATGACTATCTCCGCACAACCAAAGAACTTTCCGCCAATGTCACCTATGAACTGCACGTCAACGGCAAGCTGATGGCGGCCAAAACCGTGACACCCGAAGATGCACTCAATGCTCCGAGCCAGTTCCCGATCAATGCCGCGTTGATTCGAAACGGTGCCAATGACATTCAGATCATTCGCAAAGGCGGCACGGCACCGCTCTACTTTGCGGCTCAAGCGACGTTTTTCTCAACTGAAGAACCCATCACGCCTGCCGGGAACGAACTCTTTGTCAATCGCGAATATTATCGTCTTGTGGCCCAGCCAACCTTGCTCAGTGGGTATCGCTATGAACGCGTGCGGCTCGCTGATGGTGACACCCTCACCAGTGGTGACCGGGTCGAAGTCGTGCTCACGATTGAAACCAAAAACGACTATGAATATCTGCTCTTTGAAGATCTGAAACCAGCCGGACTCGAAGCGGTTCAACTTCGGAGCGGCGAATCACTCTATGCCCAGGAACTGCGGGCTGATGCGATCAAGCCCGAACTCCGTGGTAAATCACCGGACCAAACACGGCTGGGTGGTTCGAATTATGACTACACCGGGAAACAGCAGTGGATTTATCAGGAACTTCGTGACCGCAAAGTTGCCCTGTTTGCGAGCAAGCTTGGGCAGGGTGTCTGGCAAATCAAGTATGACCTGCGGGCCGAAGTCCCTGGTACATTCCATGCGCTGCCGCTGATGGGCCACGCGATGTACGTGCCGGAAATCCGGGCAAACGGTGCCGAAATGCGGTTGAAGGTAGTGGATAAGTGAAACTGATGAGGGTTCGGGGTTTAGGGTTCAGGGTTCAGGGTTCAGGGAAATACAATTATTTCAGTGATTTAGGCTGTATCTCAGGCAAAACGAAGTTGGAAAAGAGTGTAATGGATTCCATTTTTCTGCACTTCAAGCCAGCGAATTCATTTTCCAGAATCCAATAATTTAAGGAGCAGCAATCCATGAAGAAGATAATGAATCCCTTTGCCACTGAAGCCCAGGAGGCACACCAGTTAACCTATTCGATTGACACACCATTGGCGGTTAAAACAAATATTAAAGCTGGGACTGATGATCTGGCACGAAGAGATGAACGGGCAGACATTAAAGATGAAGAGGATGATTTGAGGATGCCATAGGTCAATGAACCTATAACACATAGCGTTCATTTGATTTGAAGAAACTTTCAAAGATATATGTTTTCCCAGCTTGGAGTCAGTCGTCAGTAGTTGATGAGTCAGTAGTCAGTAGTCAGTAGTCCAAACCCTGGTACTTTCGTCTGATGATTTCCTGGGAAGAACTGTTCATAAATAGATCAAATAGAACAAAATACACTTGACAGATAATTCAAAACCCCAACACTCAACTACTGACTACTGACTACTGACTACTGACTACTGACTACTGAC
>CAZXCE010000361.1:0-8500 GCA_964639175.1 uncultured Clostridia bacterium | reverse complement strand
CGGTTCTGCCCTGGCATACTCGCCTTGATCAGAATAGAAAGCAGCCACGCTGTTGAGGCTGCTCGCAAAAGCCCGGTGATTTGGTCCAAGCGCCTTCTCTTTGATCGCCAACGCCCTCAATAACATCGGCTCAGCTTTTGTAGACTCACCTTTGTTCAGATAGAGCATTGCCAGATTATTGAGACTGTTGGCCAGCTCCGGATGGCCCGGCCCCAACGCTTTTTCCTGGATCGCCACCGCCCTCACTAACAGCGTTTCGGCCTGACGGTTGTCACCTTTATTTTTGGAAAGCCCGGCCAGGCAAAAAAGACTGAAAGCCGTCTCCGGGTGGTCCGGTCCCAGTGCCTTCTCCCTAATTGCCAACGCTCTCACATACAGTGGTTCCGCCTGGGCATAGTCACCTTTGGTCTGATAGAGCCCGGCCAGATTGTTGAGGCTGAAGGCCGTCTCCGGGTGGTCCGGCCCCAACACTTTCTCTTTAACCGCCAGTGCCCTCAGATACAGCGGTTCAGCCCGGACGTAGTCGCCTCTGGCCTGATAGAGCCCCGCCAGATTAATGAGGCTGGTGGCTGTTTCAAGGTGGTCCGCTCCTAACCTCTTCTCCTTGAGTGCCAGTGCCCTCACATAAAGCGCCTCTGCCCGGGGGTAATCACCTTTGTAGTGGTAGAGCAATGCCAGATTGCTGATGCTGATGGCCGTCTGTGGGTGCTCACCCCCTAACAGCTTCTCCCGGATCGCCAATGCCCTCACATACAGCGGTTCGGCCTGGGCATAGTCGCCTTTGGCCTGATAGAGACCAGCCAGATTATTGAGGTTGGTGGCCGTCTCAGGATGGTTCGCCCCGAGCGTCTTCTCATTGATTGCCACCGCCCTCACATACAACGGCTCAGCCTGGGCGTAATTGCCTTTGGCTTCGTAGAGACTCGCCAAATTATTAAGGCTTTGGGCAACAATCGGATGGTCAGCCCCCAATACCTTCTCCCGGATCGCCAGTGATCTCACATACAGGGGTTCGGCCTGGGCGTAATCGCCTTTGGCTCTGCAGACATTCGCCAGGTTGTTGAGGGTTTGGGCAACCTCCAGATGGTCAGCTCCTAATGTCCGCTCCCGGATCGCCAACGCTCTCACATAGAGCGGTTCAGCTTTGGCATAATTGCCTTTTCGGTAGTAGATCCAGGCCAGATCGGTGAGGCTTCCTGCCAAAAGAGCAGATTCCGGTCCACTCAATTTTTCGCTCTTCTCCACTGCTTGTTGAGCCAGTGGCAAGGCTTGATCATAGTTTCCGGCCTGCCACAGTTTGGTGACTTTCAAATTGAGGTTCTCAATTTCAATCCCGGCACGATCCTGCTCGGTGGCTGGTTTGATTGATTCCACCTTGAGTTCATAGGTTCCAGGCTGAGCCGTTTTTTCCATGCCTTCAATTTCAATGACGTAGCCACCTGCCTGGTCAACAATACAGGAGATCGGCTCCGGGCCCTGGATGCCGTTGGGACTATCCACTTCCTGGATAACGGTTCCATCTGGGCCAACCAGCCGCACGACCACATCTATTCCACCTTGCTCCACGACCAGTTTTACATAGTCGCTGGCTTTGAGCCTCAGCGGGTAGGTGTGTTTTTCACCGCCGTTCAGGATTCGGGACTCAACGGAATTGAAAGATTGAGGGCTGGGAGCTGAGGATTGAGGACTTTTCTGGGCTTTGGATGGCCCGGCGGGTTTGTTTTGAGTGAAAGGTGAGGTTGGAAAAAGAAACACGCCAACCATCATCATCGCCTTAAGGTGTTGCAACCACAGCGGCATTTTTGTTCTCCTTATTCCACCGTCGGTTCTACAGGTAGCCTGATTTTGGTTTCTAAGTACCTTATCGAAGATTTCCAGGCATTTTAACCAGAGAAAACACGGGAGGAATCAAGTACTTACCAGGTCCAATATCTCCAAGAAATTTATGGCAGGGTACTTACTGGGCCCTGGATGAACAATTTTGGGGATTGCAACCCTAACTGAATAAAGCATTTTTAATCAAGCCAGTTTTTTCACCTCCAATCCCGGATTTGTGTTTCTTCTTCAAAAACCGCGAGTGGTATCGCCCTCAAATCAGTCCTGGCCCTGCTTATCCATCCTGTCAATCAACGCTGGCAGCCATTTGAGTTTTTCAGCCAGGGTGACGACGGCCAAAATCAGCAGCGACCCGCTACATAATGAAGCCAGCAGTATGGCGTAATATTGAACCGTCCAATAAAAGGCAACTTTCAGCCGGTGGGTCAGAGAAATTGAACTCACCCGGGCGGTTTCTTCCAGAAGGCTGAATCTGATGGTGCAAAATTCGTTCTCCTCGTCAAATTCACCCAGCGTCACGCCCAGCGACTGGATCTCGTTTTCGATCTCCAGAATTTTACTCTCCAAGTTGATCAATTCATCAATTTGCCCGCTCCGTCCTTTCAGAGCGGTCAGTCCCTGAATCGTCTTTTCCAACGAAGCTTTTTTGGCGTTGAGGCTCTTGTATTCGTTGGTTTTGTCAGTTTTATCAATCCGAATTGAAGTGATAGTGCCAATCACCTGGATCTTTTCAATGGCCGTGTCAAATTGTTCGGGAGGGACGCCAATCACCAGATTCAAGCGGCGATTTCCAGCCAGACCAAATCGTTGTTCAAACTGGATCAGGCCGCGCTGGTCCTTGACCAGGGTTCGAACCCTGGTTTCATCCTGATCAAAGTGACGGGTGAGTGAATTGAGGGAAGCAATTTTTTCATATTTTTGATCGGTGGCCGCCAGTTGACCGGCCCCCTTGTCCACTTTTTCGCTGGCGTAGTTCCGGGCGGAGGCTTGAAATTCCTGATTTGGGGTGCCTGGCGGAAACGAGACAGTGGGGCCGGACAGATATCCATAGCCCAGGCGAGCCGCAAACAGCACAACAAATCCCATCCCCAACCAGACAAAGCCTTTTTTCAATTTCGCAATCATTGGACAAAACTTCCTTCCAGGTTGAACTTATAAGTACCTTGTCAAAAGTTTCCTGAGATATTGAGTTTGGTAAGTGCTTGATTTTCTTCCGTGTTTTCCGTGGTTTCCGTGGTTAAAATGTCTGGAAATTTTCGGTGAGGTACTTACCATTTGGAGCTGAGGGTATCGGGCTCAATCGAACCACAAGAGATTGAAACACATAGGGTTCAGGGTTCAGGGTTCAGGGTCTGATCCGAAGTAGTTGAAGCCGCCTCGGTAGTATTTACTTCGCAATCAACACCACGGCTGATTGTTCAGCGGTTTTGACCTTTGTAAAAAATCCTTTCACGGCTTCGTAGTCAGAGGCCGGGACCGTGCTGGATTTCAGGAGCAATGATCGCGAATAGCGAATTTCCGTGCCTTTGACTTCGCAGGTCGCGGTATAGCTTCCAAACGGGGCCTCGAGCTTGATCGGGTCAGGGATTTCATCGACGGCAAACCCCTCTGGGACGTGAAACGTTGCTGTTTCCCGAAAGCTTTCCGGTTCAATGACAACCGGGTGTATTCGGAACTGATTGGTCAGCCGATATTTTTTGGTCAGGGTCAGCATGGCCGGTTTGAACATCAATAGTTTCCCCTGCACCAGTTGCCCAAAATTCGGCGCCGTAAACTCTAAATGCAACTGGAATTTCCCGACGGATGGATCGTCATTTGGTTTGACACTGGCCACACTGGCACCTGAAAACGTGCCGCCGATCCAGGATTCGATAATTTTTTGATATTCAGACAGTGGCTGGCTGCGAAATTCTCCGCGATACTCAACCGCAGCCTGACCGCTGGCCAGTTCAATCAAACTGGCCTGGGCAGCACCGGTGTTTGACATTTTGACCTGCGTGGTTCGGTCGGTGCTATTGGCTTCAGGAGGTGTCTGCGGCATTCGCAGCAAGGCCCCAGCCTCACCCGCCACCACCAGCGCCAGGCTCCCCTGTTCGTGTTGCGGCAGGTCGCCAATCGGAGTGAACTCGTCAGTTGGGTCGAAAATTAAAATCCGGCCCAGACCTGGGTGCTGGACGACGGTTTCCAATTTGGTTTCGTCCGAGACTTTCACCCCAACAATACAATGGTTAAATTGATGCGGAGACGGCCATTCTTCACGGACATAGGTTGGATCACCCGCATAAATCACCACCGGATAGGCTGGGATATTGATGGCTTTGAGCATCGCCCGCATCAGGTTGGCTTTGTCTTTGCAGTCGCCATAGGCTTTGGTCAGGACGTCCTGAGCCGCATGCGGTCGGTATCCACCGCCACGTCCGACGCCAATCTGGATCGAAATATAGCGAATTTTCTGGGCAAACCGGGCAATGGCGGCAATGCGTTCCTGTTCGGTTTTGGCACCCGCTGTGACCTCTCGGGCTTTGGTGGTAATCACATCTGTCACAGCAGCTTGCGGGTCGCACAGTTCTGAAAGGTAGCGCGAAACATCTGACCAGCTTGCAAACGTCCGCAACGAACCAGAGCTACTTCCAGCAGGCGGAAAAACGCTGATGGCGATACGCGGGGCCATAGTGGTGACTTCCGGGCTGGCTGGCTCGGAGGGCAACCCCGGCAGCCCGGTCAGTTCCCAGGTCGTGGTGGTGCCCGAAGTACGTGGTTCAACTTTGGCGTGATTAAACATCACACTTTCGGTTCTCCACCCTGCCGGCGTGGTCAGCGAACACCGTGACGCCACCACCGGCAACCGATGCTGAAAGTCCCAGATAAATTGAGAAAACACCGAATTCTGTTCGGTAATTGATTCAAACCCGAAGACACACCCGGCATCAGCCTCAACTCCGGGTGAAATCATTTTCACACGGGCTTCGTTGTAAATGTCGTTGTCAACCATGGCCAGTTCGACGATTTCTTTTTTGTCATATTTGATCACCTCGCCGGTTGGTTTCATCAACCAGGCTCGAAGTTCACGAATTTTCTCGCTGTCGGCATTAAATACTTCGCGCGCCAGGGCATAATCTCGGCCATCGCGGGTAAGCAACCGGATGGCATATGAGTGGGCCTGGACGACTTTTCCCTGGTCATCAATGGTGATCCGGGACTCGTCAATCAAGACCACGGCTGGCGCACCTTTTACCAGAAGCGGCGGGGGAATCGCCGCAGCCTGGCGAAGCCATGCCGGCGGCTCATCTCCGGCCAGCACCGAAAAGGAACACCCAAGAAGCAATCCGAAACACACCAAAAAGCGGGTCAACATGTCGGCGTTTCTCCTTATGTCTATGGACACACATTACTGATTTGAAGCAGCCTGAGCCTGTTTGAGCGTCAAGGAGTAGTCGTCAAACTGATGGATTTTTTCAAAGATCACCTTCAACTGAGGGTAGGAATCCTTGGGAAACAGGATCATTCCATCATTTCCAAACGTGAGTTTTCGTTTCAGAAAGATTTTTGAGCCATCCTGAGTTCTGGACAATTTGGCTTCGTATCCACCGACCTGACCAAAGCTGATTCCACCCGGTGACTGGGCGCCTTCGAGTTCAAAACCTGCAGGCAGCTTGAGTTCAATCGTATCATCTTCAGCCCAGCCATAATGAAAGTAGACCGAGTAGTTTCGCTGGGGGTTGGTAAAAAGCACCGGCTCGTTGTACTGGAAAAACATTGGCTTGATAAATAACCGTTTCCCGGTACGTTGAGCATACCCTGGAATCTTGACGTGAAAGCTGTACACCACTGGCTGGTCGGTCATATCCAGGTGCTCAATTTTCAAATCGGTGCATTCTGCGGTTTGCATCCGCTTTTTGATGTCGCTCAAAACCTCTTTTTCCTGATCGGCGGGAGATTCCTTCGCCAGCGACAACTTTTCTTCTGAAGCCACGTGCCCGGTCAGCACAATCCGAATATCGCCTTCGAGGGTGCCGTCTTCAGACAGTTCGAGTTTGGCGTTTCTGATATAACTGGAGTTCGCGGTTGGCGACGGGTTGGTCATAACAAACTTTGACTCTTTTTCATCCAAAATCAGCGCCTGGGTCCCTTCTCCCTGCCACTTTCGCATTCCGACCGGAACATAGCTGGTACCAGGATCTAGAAATTGCCAGTTTGCTCCAACCCGGATGGCAATCACGATCTGCTCCATAAAGAAAAGGGTATGGCTCATATCAAAAAACTTCTGGCCTCGGTCTGGCACCAACGCCACCCGAGGGTCGAGCCCGGCTGCCGCGCACATTGCCCCAAAGAGATAGTTAATGTCTGCCGCATCGCCATATCCATTTTTCAAAGTATTGCCTGGCGATTTGTTTTCTTTGAGCTTGTCCTCATTGGGCAGGTCTTCATAGGTTGTGTTTTTGACTTTTGTCCGGCAGTACCAGAACAACTTCTCAATTTTTTGTTCCGGTGTCGGTATACCAGCCACCAGCGAAGCGGCCAGTTGTTTGACTTCATCGTTGGGTTTGATATACCCGCGCGTTACGTCATAGAGCCGGCGGCTCATATCTTTCCAGTACTTTTCTGGGGTGTAGTCGCCTAACTCTGTGTAATAGAGCAACATCCAGTTTTCAATTTCATCATCTGGCGGCATCATCGGTTCTTCAATGACTGCCGGGCGGTTTTTCATCGAAATCCGGGTAAAGCCAAAGTTTCCCTTATCAAAGCTGGCTTCCGGCCCATTAAACACAATCGAGCGCATTTTGATATTGGAATTGCGGTCACTCCACGGTTTGATCAGATAACTGACACTCTGGCAGGGAATATCCCGCTGAAAGCGCAACGGGACATTATCAGCAAAGCCGCTGGGCCGACTCTCGCTCCATTTATACTCGATAATCGAGCCAATTTTGACACCTGGCAGGGTAAATGACCTGGCTTTGAACCGGGTTTTATTCGCTTTGATAACGGTTCGCTCAAAAATTCCGTCTTTTTTGAGTTCTTGAATTGAGCCATCAGGCTGAATTGTCCTGCCTGAAATGCCACGGATCCTGATTTTGTCAGGGTAGATGATGTCAATTTTGGATTGTTTTTCAACCCCGCGCTCAGTAAAGACCTTAATCCGGATGTAGTGGTCAAAGGTTGGGTCAGTTTCGGAATCATTGACTCGAACTTCCCAAAAGATCGCTTCAGCATCCGCGCCTGAATCAACGAGTGGGGCCTTGAGCGCCAGGTGCGCCGGTTCAATTGGTTTCCAATCTTCCGCTTTGACCAGCGAAGTACCCAGGAAAAGAAACACGAAGCACATCAGGGCTCCGATGCCTGTTCGAAGTGGTGCCATATCCATTCCTCTTTCTAACATTGTAGGTTCGCGCTGTGGGCGAGTGACCGTAACTTCTTGCTGTGAGTTGTGAGTATGTCAAAAGGCTGAATGCAAAATTTTGAGCCTTATTACAATTTTTTGGTGCGTCACACTGTTTTGGAAAAAGATTCCCGCATGATGAAAAGGCTAAAATATTGAAAATGCTGTATTTCCCTCAGCCCTTAGCCCGATACCCTCAGCCCAAATTGGTCTAACACGTTCTCTCTGCTTCGATTACGCCTGAGCATACCGCCAGCTATGTTTTCGCTTGAGTTCCTGGACCTCGATTTCGGTCATTGGAATAAACCGGCCAAGGCGTAATCCTTCGTTTAAGACCGTTTCGCTTCGGGCTTCAGTCATTTGAGCAAAATGATGTGAGTTGCGAATGAATTGAAGGGTTGAGAAATTCAGTCTACGCTGAACCTTTGATTCAAATTCTCGAAAAAGTTCAAAGGGGGAGCGTGTCTGAACCACTGTACAGGTGGATTTCAGTGTTTTCGCGGCAAAGAAGTCAAAAGCCAGCGGGTGGTTATGCACCGAAAATGAGTGATTTTCTGAATCAAGGCAACCGATATTCAGTGTCACAAAGTGGGGTTCTGGTGCTTCAACCGAGTGAAGAAAAAGCACACTTGCGGTGTACCTGCTGTTTTGATGAAGCAAGTGGCAGCCTGCAGCATCGAGGCAATTCGGATCAATCCCCGTGTTTTTTTCATACCCCATCACCGCAAAGCCAAGCCGTTCAAAACTTTCGACCAATGGAGAAATTATCTCCTTCCCTTGATGCGAAAGCTCCCCAGGCTCGCAAAAGAAACTATCCGCTCGCACAGGCAGTGGTACTTTTAAGTCAAAAGTCGGTAAAACCTGGATTCCCACAGCATTCAAAAACCACGACAAGAACCCATTGAGGTTGGGTTGATAATGAAGAATTTCAGACAGCGAAAACGTCCGCATATTCACCTTGTAAAAATGTTTCGGAGAAACTTGAGCCATAAACTCCACTTTCTATATTCAACGTGGGCGTTCAAGTGTTTCTCAGGATCGCGCGACACGAATCCTTCAGTTCAAACACGAACAAGCTGCCCACAAAACCGGTTGAATGGTCTCCCTGAGAGAGGTTAGGTGGCTGTAACCTGCAAAGTTCTTCCAAGTTGTTGGATAAACCCACTATACTCAACTTCTGACGTTTCGCCAAGTCACTATTTTGAGGCTGAAGTGAAGAATGAAGAATAGACATTATCGGAGATAAAACCGGGCCATCGAAAAAAGGATGGCGTTACGTCAGTA
>CAZXCE010000360.1:0-8500 GCA_964639175.1 uncultured Clostridia bacterium | reverse complement strand
CGCCATAGAGTCACCCATCCTACTTCCCAAACACGCGTTCCCCGCAGGCGCGGGGATGAACCGGATTCTGATTTGATGATCAAGTTTTGGACCTGGCGTTCCCCGCAGGCGCGGGGATGAACCGCGAACAAATTGAGAGCAACCAAAGCCCAGAAAGCGTTCCCCGCAGGCGCGGGGATGAACCGATTTGGAAAAGCTTGGCAGAGAGCTGGCTGAGAGCGTTCCCCGCAGGCGCGGGGATGAACCGTCAATCCCGGCTCAGGAACTGTTGACGCTGGCGCGTTCCCCGCAGGCGCGGGGATGAACCGTTTATGAGCAATAAAGCTCAAGGAAGGAGAAAGCGTTCCCCGCAGGCGCGGGGATGAACCGGACTCAAGCGGCGTCGAGAGGCTGAAAAAAAGGCGTTCCCCGCAGGCGCGGGGATGAACCGATGCTGAATTTTTTCTCTCCTACTGCTCAAAAGCGTTCCCCGCAGGCGCGGGGATGAACCGCGATGGCCGGTGATGTGACGGTCAGTGGTACGGCGTTCCCCGCAGGCGCGGGGATGAACCGGAGCTTGTTCTATGGCGGCAGCATTTTCGGCTGCGTTCCCCGCAGGCGCGGGGATGAACCGTGCTCAACGCCCTTTGGAATCAGGGATTGTTTATGTTCCCCGCGTAAGCGGGGATGAATCGTATAGATGCGCTGGCCGTGGAACTCATCAAGAATTCTCTTGCAGGTGCAGCGATAAGCCGAAAACAAGCGAACGCTTGAATTCGATTAATCCCCTGGATGTTGTGGGCTGACAAGCTCTATATATTGGAAACAGAGGGTTTAATTAACCTACATTTTGTGGATGACAGGTAATACAGCCCAAAACAGGCTATTTTTAGAGCTTTTGGATTCATTTTTGGGCTTACCCTACAAAATCCAGAGGGATTAGGAATTTTAAACTTCAGTTTTCCCCGCAAGTGCGGTGACAAACCGGAATCCGTGATACCAAAAGGTGCTCGGCACTGCAGTAATTCTTCAGATTCTGGCAATCGTTCTAATTGAAGTAATCCCATTTTGCACTGAAGCTGTCTCCGAATGAGAAAGCTAATTCATTGAAAATATTATATTTCCCTCAGCCCTGAGCCCGATACCCTTAACCCTAAATGGTAGTACCTGTCTTCTCTAGATCTTCAGTGAGGTTATACCTTGAGAAGTTTAAAACTAAGCTGGTAACGGTAGAAATCAATCTGCGGCACAGTCGCCAGCGCCCGGCGGATCCTTTGATCGTCTTCAAGGGCAATAATCACACCGCGAACCGCCTGGTCAGGTTCAGCCAGTTCCTGCTTGATGTATCCCATATATCGCAAGATCTGACCCACAACAGCGTCGCTCGCCCGACCTTTTTTCAACTCAATGACCAGCAGTTCTTTCCGGTCTTTGCGAATCGCCAGAATATCGAGCGGACCAGTATCAGTTTGAAATTGTTGTCCAACAACTTCGCCATCATCCGTGAAAATGTCATATTCTTTGCCCAAATCAGTTTGACCCCAGTTTTTCACGAGAAATTCTTCCAGGTGCTTTTCCAGGGCGAATGCGGTCAGGTCTTCAATTGTCTCATCACGAAGTAACACCGGAGAAGAAATCCCTTTCCCCATCAGTCTTTCAATCTCTTCCTGATGATGGGTGATCTGGCTGACGGTCCCAATTGAACCAGTTGAATTCCGGAGCGCGTCGCTCATGTCGGCTCGATTGATTGACTCCTTGAGCCAGTTGACCCGGCGGCGGTGCGGGAGGATCTCACCTGGGCTATAAAAATATTCGCTGACCACTTCACCAACCCGATAGTTTCCGGCGCCATCCGGACAGAGCACCAGATCCCCTTTTTTGATCCCTTTTGAAATCGTCCACAATGCACCACAAGCCAGCCCGGCACTGATTTTTGTTTTGTCAGGGAATCCAGCTAGAAAAACCGGAATGAATTGCTTGTTGAATTCCTTCCAGTCCTCAGGAAGTTGCTGGCTCAAATCCTGGTGGATTCCAAAGTCAGCACCAATAAAGTTCCCAGAAAAACAATCGGCAGCCTGGACACTCTTGCGGCCAAGCATCACACGAAAATAGTTCACCATTTCGGTCAATCCTCTCTGATTTTGTTTTTTGTTTTCGCCACCAGGCAGTGGCTGAATTGAGACAGGTCGGTTACGGCCTGCCAGTCAGGTTCTGGGGTTCCGCTACAGAACAGCCAAACCCTGTGAAGTCAAAAGGGTCCTGCCCTTCAAATAATTGATCTAAAAAGGCCGAAATCCTTTTAGGCGGAGTGCCTTCTGGATTGACCTGAGTTTTTGGGGAGTTCGCGCCGTGACAATGATTTCCCGATGGTGGGTCACCTCAAAGATGGCTTCAGCACCTTGCGGCATAATTGTGACATCTTCCCAAACGGAGCGCCCAAACAAAAGGAAGCTATAGCAAATCGAAATGATATGGGCCGTTTCCTGCGCGGTGGCTTCGATCACATCCTCACAGTCTACCGGTACCCCAAGCCACGCGAGGTGGAGGGCCAGAACTTTGCCTGGAAGATCCATATCTTCGGCCAGATCAACATTCCAAAAACCTGCCCGTTTATAGATCCAGCAGGTTTCCCAGGGGCCAGTTGCGTTGAGCAAGCAATCCAGCAGCAGCAACGCTCTACCGGGTTCAGAGGGGCAGGTCCATCGTTTCCAGGTAACAGTACTCGATTGAAAGACGAGGGTTTGTGGATTTGAATATTTCTGGTCCAACCCAATATCGGATTCAGCAGCTTTTTGAAAGAATTCCTCACGACCTAATCGACGCATATTTCTCTCAGCTTGAATTTGAACTTGAATGCCCCACACATAGAGGGCGATCTGGAGCGTAGGCCGTAACGAAAGCCGCGTCAAGCTGAGGCACGCTCAAAAGCGGCGTCAAGTGGGCCGCATGCCAAAGCTTTCTTGGCGAAAGGGGCAATTTCCGCGTAGACTGGGTTCTCCTTCGATTCCGCAGCACCAGCCCCCCCTTCATCCTGGAGAATCGAGCCTCATGGTCAACCAGTCTGGAAGCCGTCACCATCACCTGTTCTGGCTGTGGTTTATGCGCAGCGGCGGGTTGGTGTGGCTGCTGTGGCTGGTCATTGCTGGACCGGTATGGGGTGCGACACCTGAACTTCCGACTGGGACAACCAGAGAAACCGATGTGGTAACGGCAGGGCAGTTGACCTTTCGGACCTACAATGAAAAAGACGGACTTCCGCAAAATGCCATCGAGGGCCTGGGGGTTGACCAGAACGGGTACCTCTGGGTTGGAACCCAGGATGGTGCGGCTCGCTATAATGGACGCGAATGGACGGTCGTCAATCTACCGGAACGCACGACATCAAATTTTATCCGTTCGGTGCTGGTTGCCAGCGATGGCAGCCTCTGGTTTGGGCGTCAGGACGGCGGGCTGGCCCAACGAACCAGTGAGAAGTGGACCAGCTTTACCAGTCACAATGGATTGCCGGCCAATCGGGTCAACTGTCTGGCTGAAACCCGTTCTGAGGAGGGAACTCCGATTATCTGGGCTGGCACGAGCGGCGGCGGGCTGGCGGCGCTGAACGCTGGGAAATGGACGGTTTATAACCAGCCAGGTCAAATCCCCCATTCAACAATTCAGTGTCTGGCGGTTTCAAAATCGGCTGAAGGCGAGACCCTCTGGGTTGGAACCACCAGCGGCCTCTCCCGACTGGTCGCTGGACGCTGGACCACGATTGACCTGACAGGCATTTTCTCAACCTCCAATATCACCAGCCTGTATGCTGGCGTTGATTTTGATGGAAACCCGACCATGTGGATTGGGACAGATTCGGGTGAACTGGCTCTGGTTCAAGGTGGTCGGGTGCTTCCAGTCGCCGTTTCTCCGCTGGTCAAAGCTCATCCTGTCTCAGCCATTGCCCAAACCAAATCACCGGATGGCGTGTGGTCATTGTGGCTCGGCGTCGAAGATACCGGCCTCTTTCGGCTGCAGTCGGGGCGGTGGACGGTGTTTGATACCGGAGATGGACTCCCTGCCAATAGCATCAAATCGCTTTTGCCTGAAGAAACCCCGACTGGAACCCGTCGGTTGTGGATTGGCACTGACGGCGCGGGTCTTGCCAGACTCGAACTCAACCAGTGGGTCACGTTTAACACCGCTGCCGGGTTGCCGGTCAATATGGTGTTCAGTCTGATGGTGACCAAAAATCCAGATGGCGTCGAAACGCTCTGGGCTGGCACCAACGGCAAAGGCATTGCCTGTGTCCAACCGGGCAACGTCACCATCTATGACGAAACCTCCGGCTTGCCAAATGCTACGGCGTTTGCGCTCCTGGAAACGACCCGGATTGAAAACAAGCGAATTATTTGGGCCGGTATGCGCGGCGGTGGTATTGCCCGGCTGGTCAATGGCCGATGGAAGCTGGAACCCTCGGACTTCGGTCTCGAAACCGCGACGGTTCGGCGGATGATCGAAACCGCTGCCGAAGATGGCACGCCTGAAATTTGGGCGGCGACAGGCTCGCACGGACTGGCTCACTATCGAAATGGGAAGTGGCGCGTCATCACAACCCGTGATGGATTGCCAACCAACCGGTTGTTTACCGTGGTGGAAGCCGTAAATTCGGCTGGCGAACGTCAACTCTGGGTTGGAACTGAAGGTGGTGGGCTGGCCTGCCGGGCCAGCGATGGATCGTGGAAGGTCTGGAACCAGGCTTCCGGGCTGCCAAACAACAGCATTCTTTCGCTCCTGGTTGTCAAAGGCCCTGATGGGACTCCGACACTGTGGGCTGGAACTGAAGGTGGAGGCGCCGTCCGGTTGGCCTTGACGCCTGGAAACCAGATGTTTGTCGTCTTTTCAGAACAATCACAGCCGGCCCTCCCCAACAACACGATTTACCAGGTTCAATCCGATGCCAGGGGCCGAATATATCTGTTTACCAATAAAGGCGTGGCCCGGTTATCGCCTCGAACCCCAACCCTGACCAACCCCGCCGAATTTGACGTCTACACGTTTTCAATTGAGGATGGCCTTCCAAATAATGAGTTTAATGGTGGAGCTTCGTGCACTGACGCCAGAGGTCGAATTTGGGGCGGCTCGATTGGCGGTGCCGTGGTGTATGACCCGGCCCGCGAAGTCCCTGAAGCTGGGGCGAAACCATTGAAACTGGAACGATTTCTGATCAATGGCGAACCAATCGAACTCAAAACGACTGGAGATGCCGCCTTTTTCACATTGGAGCGGGCACTCCGCTATGATGAAAACAATCTGCTGGTGGAATTTTCGCTGCTGAGTTTTTTTCGAGAGAAAAACACGGCCTACCTGATCCGGCTCGATGGGTTTGATCATGCCAAACCCCAATGGATGACTGATTTTAAAAAGGAATACACCAACCTTCCGGCTGGAACCTTCACCCTCAACGTGTGGGGCCGGGATGCGGGCGGCACCATTTCTGGCCCGCTGGTGGTGTCGTTTAAAGTCAAACCAGCACCCTGGCTGACGTGGTGGGCGTTTCTTGGGTATGGACTGGTTGCGGGGAGTGGAATCTGGTTTGGTGCACGCTGGCGAATGCGGGCCCTCGAACAACGCAACCTGATGCTCGAATCTAAAATTGCCGAGCGAACCGCTGACCTGGCTCAGGCGGTTAAAGAAACCGAACGGAAAAACGAACTCCTCGAAGCCGCCAAAGATCAGGTCGAACGCAAAAACCAGGAACTTGATCGAAAGATTGCAGAACTGATGGCGTCGCAGCAGCAAGCTGACCGAATCTTTTCAGCCCTGGCCGAAGCCTTGCCGGGCACTGTGCTCGACGGAAAATATCGCCTGGAAGAAAAAATTGGGTCTGGCGGCTTTGGAACGGTTTTTCGAGGTATTCACCTGACACTTGACCGTCCAGTTGCCGTCAAAGTGTTCCGTCCACGACCTGGAAACGACACACCCGAAGCCGTCGAACGGTTTCGGCGCGAAGGTGTTTCAGCCACACGGGTCAACCATCCGAATGCCATCCAGGTGCTTGATTGGGGGATCTCAACCGAAGGAATTGCTTTTCTGGTCATGGAACTTCTGACCGGGCACTCACTGGGCGATGAACTCAAGCGCCAGAAACGATTGACGCTCAACCGGATGAAAGCGATTCTCCAGCCGGTATGCTCGGCACTGGCAGAAGCGCATTCGGTTGGAATCATCCATCGTGATATCAAGCCCGACAATATCTTTCTCCATCGAACGCGAGATGGTGAAGTCGTCAAGGTCGTAGATTTTGGGCTGGCGAAATTTAAGGAAGAAGAAGCCGGAGTGCGCATGAACACCGGCCTTACTGCAGCGGGAATTATCATCGGGACCCCAACCTATATGTCCCCCGAACGGCTGGAAGGGTCACCCTATGATGGTCGGTCTGACGTCTATAGCGTCGGCATCATGATGTATGAAATGGTTTGTGGCTGTTTACCGTTTCAACCGTCTTCGCGGGGTGTGCTTGATGTCATTTTGCGCCAGATTAAAGAAATGCCGTCGCCACCGCGTGAAATCAACCCTGATTTGCCCGAAAGTGTGGAGCGGATTATTTTGCGGGCACTTGAAAAAAACCCTTTGTTGCGGCCCTCGATTACTGAACTGGAACAGGCATTTCTGGCCGCCCTTGAGGGACTTCCCGAGGCGGTATTGAATACTGGCCCAGTGCACGTGGTACAACCCTGGAACATTGGGCTGGACGTCACGATTGAAGACAGTCTCAGTAATATGACCACCGACATTGTGCCACCGTCGAAAGAAACGCTGTAGAGCGCGAGGGTCCAGGTGTTCGATGCTGGCGAAAATCCCCGTTCCGGAAAATTTCCGGAACGGGGATTTTCTTGAATGAAGAATGAAGAATGAAGAACAAAGAACTGGTTAAATGCTTATCTTCCAATGAGATAGATGCCGCTTCTTTTCGTGGACGGGCATTTTCCAGGTTTAAATTTTGAAAAGAAAAATGAAGCGACCTCGTCACCAGAAATGCGGTTCACCAGGTCACTTTGTACTCAAAACTCGCTGAAAAACGCCATCCTTCAATTCAAAGGCCATGATGGTTTGCTCTGTTTCAGTGAATTCAGGCTGGACAATCACTTTGATGACCCGACCAGCACGGGGCAGCATAATCAGATAGGGGAGGTCATCTCCGAAATCTTCAATCGTCTTCAGCCCTGATTTTCGGTATTCAGCCACAACTTGCTGGCGGGTGAGCGGGAACAGTTCCGCCTGGCGATTCACCCATTGCCCGTCGCGAAATTCCAGAAAATACGTTGATTGCGTGCATCCAGGGCCACATTCGGCATTGGTCACAACGATCAGCGGTGTGCCATTTGGCTGACGGAACAACGCAATTTCAGAAAATCCTTCCCAGTCACCTTCAAGTCGTAAATAACCGTTTTTCACATCCTGAATTTTAATGAGTTTCATTCGGGCGGCCCGGTCTCCGCCTGAGAAGAGATATCGGTTTGGAAGCTGAAGGTAATAGTCGAGCACTGTTTTTGGGGCTTGACCTGAAACCGGGTGTCCGGGAACCCCAATCAAACCGATGAGGGTCATAAACAAAAGCAGAAAAGCTGGAACTGAGAGGTTGGGTTTGGTTACCATAATCTGATGACTCCACGCGAAATTGTTGTGATGAGAAAACACTGTTTTGAAAATATTCGGGGCGTAATTTCCCGTTCCGGAAAATTTCCGGAACGGGAATTTTTGAGATCAATTGCAGTTTAAATGATTGAAAGATTTAGCTTTCAAAGAAATTCAATTCTTTTCACTTTGAAGTTTTCTTTTCAGTGAATTTGTAGTTCAATCGCTGACATTCATCAACAGGAGAATAAACAAACTATGGCTCATTGTATCTCGAAGTATGGATTGGCAGGTTGGGTATCCCCAATCGTTCGTCGGGTTTTGATTGGCGTGATGGTTGTGGCTGGATACTGGGTAACAACCTCGCCGGTTCTGGCTCAAACCCCGCCCCCGAAACCTTCCAGTGCTGAGTTTTTAAAAGAAATCAACCGTGATGTCTGGATTCCATTTTCAAAAGCGTACGCCACCGGTGATGCAGAAGCCTACCTGAATTTACATTCCAAAGATCTGATTCGAGGCCAGGGAAACAGCCGGGAAGTCTTGAATTTGACGCAATATGGCACTGGCATTCGCAATTTTTTCAAAAAGGTCAAAACCGACGGTGGAAAACTGGGGATCAGCTTCCGGTTTCAGGAGCGGATTGCCAACGCTGAATTTGGATCTGAGCGAGGATTCTTTGAATTCAGCTTTACCAATGCCAAAGGCGAAACCCGGAAGGCATACGGCAAGTTTCATGTCTTCCTGCGCAAGGAAAGCGGCACCTGGAAAATTCTGGTGGATTACGATTCAACCGAACAAAACACAATAACCGAAGCGACCTTTAATGCCGGGACAGCAGTGGATGATGTGGCCCAATACTAAGTACCTTACCGAAAATTTCCAGACATTTTAACCACGGAAAACACGGAAA
>CAZXCE010000359.1:0-8507 GCA_964639175.1 uncultured Clostridia bacterium | reverse complement strand
TCATTCTCAATTCTGCCTTCTGCCTTATGAGCCGTCAGCCGCCACGCTGGATTGCGATTTTATTTCCGCTTCTCCTCCTTGGGTTGCTCATCAGTGTCAATCTGGCTGGGCTCTGGGCCAATCACCAGTTGCGCGAAGCATTTGTCGCTGAACGCGAGCATCGGTATAAAGCTGAAACCCAGATCATTGCTCTGCGATTGCAGCTCCTGATTCAAAAATACGGCCCGCCAGCCATCACGCCAGCCAGTTTGATCGAATTGTTACATCGCCAGCAACTCAATGCCCATCTGGTGATCTCACGATCCTCCGGGATCGTTGCTCAGGCCACTACGGCCCCTTCACTCACTTCACCAGTGTCACAGTCCCCTTCAGCCAGTCTGCCCCAGATTCTGCACTATCCATTGCTCGATGCAGAAGGTCAGATGTGGGGGCAGGTTGAGTTTACCATTGCCCCTGATCGAATGAACGTCGCGCAACTGGCCTCCAGAGCCATTTTTGAAATCCCGCTCTGGCTGGTTAGTAGTTTGCTTGTTTTCTGGATTGCCAAACAGGCACTTGGATTTTTGCGCCAGCCATCTGAGAATGATGACCCTTCCCTGTTGACTGATACCTCTGAAGTCCGTTTTGTGATGGAAAGTTATCAGCAAATGATTGACCGGCTTCAGGTAAAGGGAAAAGAACTGGAACGTCAGCGTGAAGCAGAGCGCGTCCGGGCTGAATCAAGCGAGCGCTTTAGTGACCGGCTGGTGGTCAGTATCCCAGATGCCTTGATTGTGGTTTCGATTGATGGTCTGGTTTCGATTACCAATCTCGAAGCCCGAGGTTTATTTGTGAAATCTGACCTTCCGACATCCTTCTCAGACTCTAAATCAGCTTCGATTCCATTCCAGGATTTCTTTGCGGGAGCACCCGCCATTGCGACCCTGGTGGCTGAAGGATTGCGCACCGGAGAAACCCAGCGGTCAACTGAAGTCAGCGCCGAACTGGGCGGAAAACGGCATTACCTGGAGGCCAGCGTTTCGCCGATTCCAGGCCGGACCGGTACCTGGCAGGGAGTGCTGTGCCTGGTAAGCGACAAAACCGAAATTGTCGAACTCCGACATGGACTGCAACTCAAAGAAACACTGGCCAGTCTGGGAGAAATGGCGGCTGGAATTGCCCATGAGTTCAAGAATTCGCTGGCCACGATTTCCGGGTTTGCCCAAATGATTGAGACTGATGCGGATACGAGGTTGGCACGACCAGCGCGGGCTTTGCGCACCGAAGTCACCCATCTCACCCAGGTGGTCACTGATTTCCTGTCATTTGCCCGCCCCCAGGATACCCAGTTTCATCCGGTTGATTTGCAGGAATTGCTTGAAGTCTGTTGCGAACGACTTCGCACCGAAGCTGAAAAGCGGCGAGTCCAGCTTGTGCTCACCGGAAACTTCCCAACCGTTCCAGGTGATGCCACGCTGCTTGGCCGGGCATTTTTGAATTTGATTCAAAATGGGATTGAAGCCATTTCGGATGAAGCAATTGATCGGGAGGTTCGTATTACCAGCGCCCCCATTGATTCAGGTGATGAGACAATTCAATTTTGCCGAATCACCGTCACTGATACCGGCTCCGGGATTCCGGCTTCTGATCTGGCCAGTGTTTTTATCCCCTTTTTCACAACCAAATCTCGTGGTTACGGCATTGGGCTGGCTATTGTGCAAAAAGTGTTTGTAGGTCACAATGGACGGGTCGAAGTCGCCAGTCAGCCAGGGTGCAGCACGACCTTCACGTGTTATTTGCCCTGCAATCAAACTTTTTCAAATCAGTCGTCAGTCGTCAGTCGTCAGTAGATTGCCAAACTCCTACGGCTATCAGTTTAAAATCAACCCATCGCATCGGAAATACTCATGTCATTGAATCATCTTCATGGATGACTGACTCCTGATTCAAAGCTACGCGGCCATTTTACTCTTCTTGATTTTGGAGGTTCTTTGTATGTCGGACATACTTGCTTCACTTCGTCAACCACTCTCAATTTTGCTGTTCTGTGGGTTAGCTGGCACAGGTTCAATGCTTGTTATGGCCAGTGATCTGACCGCCCTGCCAGTTGTGAAAATCCAGGAAACGTCTCCTTCTCAACAACCGCCAGCTCAGCAACCAGCCAAGCCCCGGAAGAAGGTTTTCACCAACGAAGATTTTGGGGCACCACCAGCAGAAGAAGCCAGAGAGCAAATGTATAAAAAGGCATCTGAAGATCGGGCGGGTGAAGAAGAAGCCTGGCGCGCTGAAGTACAGGCAGCGCGGGAGGCATTGAAAGCAGCCCAGGAGCAGAAAAATGCTCCCAAAGAAGTGACACCGGAATCTCCAGCCGAGCCCAAACCAAATGTCCACCCAGATCTTCTAAAGGTTGAGGAGCTTTCCAAACCCAAATCAAGCCAGACAGCCACCACTCCGTCGGAACCAGAAACAGACCCGGTTGCCGAAGCTGAAAAACGCCTTGAGCGATTACTGGCGCAAGGTCAGGATAAAGGATTTCGTGAAACCCCACCGCCGCCGCCTCAACCTATCGTAGAAGAACCCAAAAAAGAAGAGCCCAAAAAAGAAGAAAAGAAAAAACCGAAGCCAGCCCCTGAAGAACCTGAGGTGATTAATAACTAACAGTTCTGGGCTTCTGAAAGAATGGCGATGATAGATGGGGATGAAATCAATCACCTTGCCACCTTGCCCTCTTATCCCTCAATCTGGCCTACCAGTTTTCCAATTCCAGCTTTTATGGCTGATATTCTGGTTTTTGAAGACAAAGATTCCCTCCGTGAAATGCTCTGTATGACCCTCGAACGGGCCGGGTACAGTGTTGCCGAGGCTGGCGACGCAGCCCAGGCCCGGCGTCTGTTACAAGACCGGCTTCCACAACTGGTCTTGACTGACCTGCGCATGCCGCACGGTGGAGGGTTGGAAGTCCTGCGCACCACCAAAGCACTTGACCCGGACCTGCCAGTGATCATTCTGACCGCGTATGGCTCGATTGATGAAGCGGTCCAGGCGATGAAAGATGGAGCACTCGATTTCCTGCAAAAACCGGTTGATTCCGAACATCTGCTCCTGGTGGTTGGTCGTTCGATTGAAGCCCAGCGCTTGCAACGCGAAGCCATCCTCCTGCGCGAGGAATATTCAAAACGCTATGGCTTCCCACGCATTGTGGGTGATTCATTGGTGATGCAGCAGGTCAGCCGACAAATCCAGCAAGTCGCCGTTACCAATACCACCGTGCTCCTGCTCGGCGAATCAGGTACCGGCAAGGAACTCTTTGCTCGTGCCGTTCACCACCTCAGCCCGCGTGCCAACCGGCCCTTTATTGCCCTCAACTGTGCTGCAATTCCTGAAACGCTGATTGAAAACGAACTTTTCGGCCACGAAAAAGGTGCCTACACTGGGGCGGACAGCCGCCGGGCTGGGAAATTTGAACTGGCTCAGGGCGGAACTATTTTTCTGGATGAAATCGGTGAATTGCCGCTGGCCGTTCAGTCCAAACTACTGCGAGTGATTGAAGAACGCACCATCACCCGCATTGGTGGAAGTGCCGAAATTGCAGTTGACGTGCGCATTGTGACCGCGACCAATCGCGACCTGGATCAGGCAGTGGTAGACAAAACCTTTCGTGAAGATTTGTTCTTTCGACTCTCAATTTTTCCGGTGCGGATTCCTTCGCTGCGGGAACGCCGGTCTGACATTCCACAACTGGCCGAAAGTTTTGTCCAGCACTATGGTCGTGAAATTCGCCGCAGCACCATCAAAATTTCGGATGAGGCCATGCGTTCGATGGTCGCCTACGACTGGCCGGGCAATGTCCGCGAACTCAAAAGCTGTATCGAACGCGCCTGCATTTTGTGCAATGGAAAAGTGATCGAAGCCAGAGATTGTTCGCTGTTTACCCCGTCTCAGCAAAAGAGCCGTGAAGATCGCTTTTTGGAAGGACTTGATTTTGGCGGGACGCTTTCCGACGTGACTGACCGGGTTACCCGGATGGTCGAAAAACGCAAAATTGAACTGACGCTGGAGGAAACCAGCTTTAACAAAACCCGAGCGGCTGAACTGCTCGGCATCAGCCTCAAAACCCTGGCGTCACGGATGAAAGAACTGGCGATTGAGTAATCTTTGAGGGCTGAGGGCCTGGGGCTAAGGGCTGAAATCTTTCACATGTGGTTTTTTGGGTTTGCACCTCGAAGAGTGACGATTCGAAATGCTCAATCTAAGTACCTTACCGAAAATTTCCAGACATTTTAACCACGGAAAACACGGAAAACACGGAATAAAATCAAGCACTTACCAAACCCAATATCTCAGAAAACTTATGACAAGGTACTTACGTCTCAACCCGTTTCAGGCCAATGAGAGGCAATCAAAACCTACCTGAGAAAGAGCCCCGCCTCACTCAATTTGTCTTTACTCAACCAGGGCCACCCGACTGCGTTTAATGGCTGCCGAACGGTTTGGATACAGCCCGTCAATCGTTTCAAGCAGCGTCGGATGATGGGCCGCAATGTCTTCTTCAAGCGGGACCCGTCCAAGCTGGCGTGCCAGTGATTGCAACAGCATCTCAACTTCTTTCTTTGAGCCATTCAACTTTGACCTGGCAACACGAGCACGTGGAACTTCAAGCACACCAACCGTTTGGGCCTGGGCTTCCATCAATGCCAGATTGCGCCGGGTCAGGTCCACATAGTTTGGATCCAGATCAAGCATCACAAAATTTCGCCCCAGTTTTCGGGCGGCCAGCGCGGTTGTCCCGGCACCGCTAAATGGATCAAACACCAGCCCGCCGGGTTTGGTTGTCAATTGAATGACTCGCTCCATGAGTTTTTCCGGAAGCTGGCAGGGGTGGGCATCCCGGTGGCGCCGGTGGCGGATGCGTTGAATATCGCTCCACACATCGGACAGTTCAACGCGGGTGTCATTGCCGTCTAAGGTTCGGCTGCGCACACATTTGGGTCGCAAACAATAGATTGGCGCATTGGGCGGCATCACGGCGCCAGGTTTTGGCTCTTTTCCGAGTGGCGAATAGTTGATTGTGCCCTTCCCGCCAGTTTTGGTGTAGTACAGCAACGCATAATGCGCCGGCATCAATTTGCCGCGAGGTTCAGAGAGCGCATCCCACACAATCCAGTGCCGGAACTCAAGCCGTTCATTGAGAAATGCTGCCTGATACATCGCCCATTTGGGTAAATTGAGCGTCAGGAGCGCTCCGCCCGGTTTGAGCGTTCGGATGAGTCCATCAAGCCACGCCTGACACCAGTCAAGGTACTCACGCTCAACCAGACCATCGTCACATTCGCCATAAGGTTTGTTCAAATTGTACGGAGGGTCGGCAAACACAAGGTCAAACACCCCTTCCGGATACAACTCCGCCACGCGATTGAGGAATGATACGCAATCGCCCTGATAGACCTGATTGGGTTCGAGGGTGGTGAGGGTTTGCCATTCAGAAGCTGGAACGGCAATCGGATCCGTCTTTGTTTTTAGCAGGAGTGAAGAAGCAACACCCGACTGCCCTTCGATGACGTGCAGGAGTTTGGCTTTTGGTTTGTGAACCAGGGCCGCAATACGTTCCAGCACCGATTCTGGCAGCAGGTGACTGGTTCCTTTCTGTTTTGGCAGGTCACGCCAGATATCGGACATGGCGGTTCCAAGCGGATTCATCAGGTGCTTTTTGCCACCCCAGTCTTTCAGATTCAACCCGCAAGCCGCACAGAAGGCATGAGGTACCCGAACGGTTGCCGTGTTGAGCTGAAACCGCGTCGGTGTTTTTCCTTCACGTTTGCACTTATGAAACAAAAGCAAGCCTACATGTGATGGCTGAAGCGTTTCACGGCGGGGCGCATCATCCAGATCAAGGGCAATCCAGTATTTGAATGCCAGCGAAAACCGTTCATCCTTGAGTTCAGACAGGAACAGTCCATAAAACGGCAATTCGTGCGGCAGGCCATACACGAGCAGAAATCCGCCAATTTCGACCGCACGGGCCAGTTCGGTCAGTGTCTGTCTGGTGGCTTCGGTCAACTCGTAAGCCACGGGCGGTTCACTGGTTCGTTTGGCACGCGGGTCAAATTTGGTATTGACCACCACTGCCCGCTGGCTTTCGGGTTTGAGTCTGGCAAGTCGTTTGAGTGTCGGATTGGAAAGCGTTGTCCACATGGTAGGGTTGCGGGTTGCGGGGTTTGAGACTGAAAACTCACCACCGAGGACACAGAGGAACACAGAGATTTTGGATCAATTGAATTCCTCTGTGTTCCTCTGTGTCCTCTGTGGTTCAAAAAGAGACTTGACCAGTTTTCAGCCCTCAGCCCTATAAAGTTTTGAGAAAAGCAATCAAGGCTTGTTTGTCTTCTGGCGAAAGGTCCAGCCCAAAGGTGTGACCTTTCACGGCTCGCGAAGTGACACCAGGGCCTTTCCAACCAGTCGGCACGTAGTCATCACGCAATCGTTTCGGGTCAAACCAATCTTCAAGCGTCGCAATGGAACCGGAATGTTCGAATGGCCCACGATACCACAGTCCTCTCAATGATGGAACCTTGTAATAGCCAGTTCCCTTTCGAGTTTTCAACGCCAGCCCGGAATCTGTTCCAACCGAAGCCGGAAAGATCTCATATTGCTTGAGATGGGCTTTGGGTGGAATGAATTCTGTCGCCGGGGTCAGTTTATTGCTGGTGTAAAACGGCGGCGCATGGCAGGTCGCACAGGCTTGCTGGTCAAAAATTTGTTTGCCACGGGCAGCCAGATTGTCAAATGGGTAGGGACTTGGCGGAGGTTCGAGCGTCCAGAGATATTTTCCCAGGGCATACATGGCTTCATCTGAATAGCGAAATAGTGCCAGGCGTTGTTGTGGAGTCAGAAACTGATATGGACCAACCCGGTTTGCATCAACTCGTGAAACCAGGATGGCATATCGGGCGAGGTCTTCCGGTCCACGATTGAGGTGGGTCCCAGTGTTGTCGAGATACCGGCGGTCTTTAATGCCATTCAAGTCCGGGATTTTGGTCGGGTAGTAAGGACTGCCGTTAAAGCGGTGCATGGCGCCTCTGACAAAACTCAGGTCAAGCTGGCCGGCTTCTTCATCAGTCATTTTTTTGATGCGTTCGTGAATGTCATTTTTGATCCACGGCACACCATAGGACGCATACAAATGGGCAGGCAATGGCAACAGTTTCCGGCCACTTTTGCCAATCCGCTCAAAGGCTTTTCCAAAAAGAATCCCGGCGCCTTCGAAGGCCAGATTTTCATTCCCTTGCGCGCCACGGATGAGCGCTCCGTTGTCCATTACCCGGACGTGACAGCCAGTACATTCCGGCAGACTGATTTTGAGCTTTCCATCGCGATCAACCACCCAGCGCAGAGCCGGAAGGATGCCATCTTTGGTCACATTGAGACCATCGCGTTTGAGCACCTCCCGGTCACTGATGTAAGCCATGATCGCTGGATCATCGGACCGTGTTTCTGGAACATCCAGTTCGTCAAATACCCGTTGACCAGCCTGAACCCAATCGGCTTCGGTTTGGATTTTCTCCGGTTCGATCAGAAGCTGTGCCCCCTGTTGCTTGAGCCAGTCGCGGTAGCCTTTCGGTTCAAAATCAGGGTGATAGACCGGGTACGTCCGCAGATTATCAACCGGCAACGCATAGTATTCTTTTTCAGAAACGTAGTGCGGTTTGGCCCCAATCCCAGCCAGCGGCAGCGACCACGTCGCCAGCAGTTTGTCATCCCAGATTTTGGGTACTTTTTTCGGCGGATGCTGTGTCAACTTTTGAGCCTGACTGATGAACTGGGACGAACCCATCCCACCGCATATTCCGATAAACCACAGAACAATCAACAGTTTTCCCATTCGTGGCATACTGATTCCTTTGCTCTTTCCAGATTCCAGAAAAAGACATAAAAATGCTCTGATCCGCGAAGACCAGCTTCACTGGACCAGTTGAAACTCTGGAACCTGGCAACTTAATTTGAAGATTTGGCTGTGGATAAGATTAGCTTGAACAAAACGATGAGCGCATTCTCGGTCTTTCAGGGCCGAAGTCAAGCGAGTCCGATCTGGGGTTGAGAATCAAGGAACGTGAGCGTGAGGAGAACCGGGCTGGATCACTGGAAAAGAAAACCGGCACCTGGAGACAATTTCTTTCAACGGAAAGTGAGGGGAGGAGTGAGATTTTGCTCGACAGGAAAAGAAACGATATGGTATCGTGCAAACTATTACTACAGTAATAATGCAAATCAGGAATAAGTTATGGCACCGTGTGGCGTTAAATTCAAAGCACATCCCACCTATGAACAGAAGCGGGTGTTATCGCAATGGATAGGGGTGGCGCGGTTTATCTACAATGCGAAGGTGGCGGAACACGAGTATTTCCGGACGTTCAAGGCCCACAGTCTGGCGCTGGTTGGGGTGCCGGTGCCAGTAGACCAGTGTTACGCGCAGTTTGTGCGACGTTGAAAGCTAAGTGTGCGAAAGGAGATGTTTTAGGAGTGGAGAACGG
>CAZXCE010000358.1:0-8511 GCA_964639175.1 uncultured Clostridia bacterium | reverse complement strand
TGCCGATACCGTCGGCGCGCAAAACATTCTCGCTCGCACCCTGGCGACTTTCGGGCGCCTGGAGTCCCCGGAGCCTCAAAGGGATTTGATTGAGTTGGTGTAATATCCGACGATTCATGTCTCAACTCTCCGGTTAGCCAATGCCGAACGATTGCCAGTGCGCGACTACCAGGGGCCACGAAGCCAAGACAATGACAAAGTGACCAGATGAAGAAAGGGTGCTGTTGCTTTGAACCGCGCCCCCCTCAAAAACCCTGACCCCTGACCCCTAAACTATGGATTCACCAAAAGACATTGAACGTATAGGGGCGATCTTGCGCGAAACCGCCCGATTGCACCTTCAATTACAACGACTGGCAGTGGCTGGTTGTGACCAGACGACATCAACCCAATGTTTTATCATCAGTGAACTCGGACGAAATGGAACCCTGACGCTGGCGGATCTTGCCCGCCGGGTCGGGCTGGATAAAAGCTGGACGAGTCGGGCCGTTGAATCGCTGGTGCAGGAAGGTTTGATTGCCAAAGTTCAGAGCGATGAAGATCGCCGCCTGGTTCAACTTTCCTTGACCGAAGCTGGACACCGGCGATTTGAAAACCTCAACACTGTGCTCGACACTCAGGCAGAACGGGTCCTCAATCGAATTGATCCCATCCAGCAACCTCAGATTTTTGAAGCCCTTCGCCTGATTCGAGACGCGCTACGGACCGAGCTTTCCGGTTCGGTTGTCGGTGGTGTATCTGACATGCAACTTGATTTTGGGTTGAGCTTCCAGCCAGTTGGATCCGATCAACTTGAGTTTATTCGAAGCCTGTTGATGGCTTCGCATCTGCCTGTGGATGGAACTGAGTCACCGAATCTCGAATTAATCAGTGTGTCTCGAAACGGAAAGCTGGTTGGGTGTGCCGGGCTGGAGCGCTACGGAAAAGACGCGCTGTTGCGTTCAGTCGCCGTTGCAGAGTCCGAGCGTAACAGCGGAATTGGGAAACAGCTTGTCCTCAGGTTGCTTGATCAGGCTGTGCAGCAGCGGTTGAAAAAGATTGTGTTGCTGACAACCACGGCTGAGACCTTTTTCCGTCGCTTTGGATTTCAAAAAATTCCACGCAGCCAGGCGCCCAGGTCCGTGCTCGGTTCCGTTGAGTTTCAAACTGTCTGTCCGTCATCAGCCACCGTCATGGTGTATCGTGTGCCCAGGTCCTGAAAGGTTTTGAAAGAAGTCAGATTTTGAGGGAAGGCACTAACTTTTGAACGGTTTGTACCTTTTTTATTGAGGTAACGAATAAATATTTTTGTTTCTATCTCATTGAAAACAAATTGAGTATAGGCATTGTTCGCAGTCGAACATTTTTGCTTCTACCAGCTTTTGTGTTGGAGGCAAATCAGACGCACCAATACATCAGTACTATCTGCATCAGTGGGGGGGCTGGTTGCTTCCAACCCCGCCCGTTCACGCAGGTGGTACTGACACCTCTCATCTGGCGCTTCGCGCCCTGGCTTTTTTGATATAGCTGGCGGCATCCGGGGTTTTGCAACTGGTTTGGCCATGGTCAACTTTGACTTTGCCAATGGCCGCCGCAATTCGAAGCGCTTCGGCTTCAAGTTGGGCATTGCGCATGCCAATGCTGATCAACGCACCATTCATTGCGTACCGGACGCGGTTGAGGCGGGTGTGAATTTCCTGTTCAATCGTGTGCAAATAAGGTGTGAAAAACTCATCTGGAAGTGTTGAATCTGACAGTGCAAGCCTTCCCAACAGTCCCCAGGCCAGTTGTCCAGGCCATTCCGTTTCACTGTTTTTCCACATATCCAGGACCTGTCTGGCAACCGATGTTTTCGCGACCAGTCCGGACAATGCATCAGTAAGGGCATAATCGGATAAATCATCGGCACAGGCTTCAATTTGTGCCAGCGTCAGTTGCTTTGGGTCGGCAATCATCGTGGCCAGGATCCGGGCGTCATGGTTGCCGGAGTTCCAGAGTTCGACGGCCAGTGCATGATTGATTTTGAGTTTTTTCTGTAGTTTTCCCAGATGAGCATAACTGACACCGAACATCGGTGTCGTGATACCGTGCTGACGGTAAACTTTGCGGGCTTGTTCGGTTCCGAGCGATTCCAGTTGCTGCAGCACTTCTTGAATAGTCATCTTTTTGGTGAACTCCCTTTGGCACATGATATGGTATGGGCAATCGCATCTTCTCAAAATAACTCAGTTATGTCCACATCAAATTTGAAAGCCTGGCGTGCAGGATTTTGATAACTTGAACTGCATACGGGCCACACTGCATTTCGATCAAAATGGCGTGTTATGACCTCTGGTGCACTGGTTCAAATTGGCATTCTTGTCGTGTTGATTGGCGGGAATGGAGTGCTGGCCATGTCGGAAATGGCGATTGTTTCATCCCGCCCGGAACGGCTCCGGCAACGCCAGGCCCTCGGTGATGACCAGGCCGGCGTGGCGCTGAGTTTGATTCAATCCCAAAATCAGTTTTTATCCACGATTCAAATTGGCATTACTTTTGTCGGGATTCTGGCTGGTGCCGTTGGGGAAGCCAGCCTGGCCGGGTTTATCGCCGGCTGGATCAACCAGATTCCATTTCTGGCCCCGTTCAGTCAGGTTCTGAGCCTGCTCATGGTGGTGGGAAGCATCGGGTTTTGCTCGGTTGTGTTTGGGGAACTGGTACCGAAACGAATTGCACTCAATGCCCCGGAAACCATTGCCTCACGGGTGGCGCCGATGATGGTCCGGTTGTCGCTCGTCGCCAGGCCGCTGGTCTGGCTGCTCAGTCAAACCACCAATTTTTTCCTTCACCTGATTGGCCAACACGAGCCGGCGCCGACTTCGGTCAGCGAACATGAAGTCCGAATTCTGATTTCTGAAGGCACTGAAGCCGGGGTGTTTGAACCAACCGAAAAAGAGATTGTCTACCGGGTGTTTCGCCTGAGCGACCGGTTGACGGCAGGTGTAATGATCCCCCGGCTTGAAATTGTGTGGATTGATGTGGGTGATTCGTCGGAACAGATTCGCCAGAAAATTCGGGCAACCCGGCAGGTGTGGATTCCAGTGTGCCGGGGTGGGATTGATACTGTGATGGGGGTGATTCACATTCGGGAAATTCTCGACCTTTTTCTGAGTCAAGGCCAGATCCACCTCACTGAAGTTCTGCACAAACCGCTCTTTATTCCCGAACACGTGCCCGCGTTAAAAGTGCTCGATCATTTTCAACAGGCTCACGCCCAGGTGTTGTTTGTCATTGACGAACACGGGGACATCGAAGGAATGATCACTGCTGATGAGTTGTCAGAAGCCATCCTTGGACAGATAGGCCACCAGCCCGAAGAAATTCGCCAGGTGATGGTCTGTGCTGAGGGAACATCACAGTATCAACTGGATGGAATGTTTCCTTTGATTGAACTCGAAGACCTGCTGGAAATCCAAATCCCGCTGGAGGCCAAGCGCGCGTTTCAAACCCTGGGTGGTTTTGTCTTATTTGAGTTGGGAAAAATTCCGGTTGCTGGCGATCAATTTCGCCGTGGGAACTGGCAATTTAGGGTGCTGGCCATGGAGGGAAATCGGGTCGGAAAAGTAGATGTCACCCTGATTGAACCCTCAATTAATACCAGTTTGTAATCAGTAGTCAGTAGCTCGCTAAGCTCATCTGATTGAATTACTTGACTGTTTTCCGATACAGAAAAAAGTACCGAGTTCAAGCTCTAGCTTGTTTCCATCAAGCGAATTGACCAACTCAAATCAAGTCACCGATTTAAATGTTACGAAATAACAGTTTTCACAAGCTGAAGCTTGAACTCTGAACGGAAATCATTTTCTAGAATGCTGATATTGTGGTTGACCGCAGAAATCAAACGTCAATGGCGAGTTGGCTTTGGATTGTCCGCCAGATCAAAGAAAAGAATTTCAGACGGTTCAAGGGCTTCAATTTCAACACTTTCGACATCACTGATCGCGGCGGCATCGCCGGTCTTTAATTCAATTCCATTGACTTTCACGCTTCCAAGTCCAACCTGAAGCCATCCGTGCCGGGTTGGGCAGAGACGGTGGCTGACGGTTTTTCCGGGTGCCGTCAGGCTGGCGACATAAAAATCTACATCTTGATAAATGGTCAGTGCCTGATTGCGTCCATCGCGCGCCGCTACCAGACAGAGCGTGTCCTGGCGATCCACAGCGGCAAATTGACGCTGTTCATATCCGGGCTGCAATCCTTTGCGTTCGGGCAGCAACCAGATTTGAAACAAATGCACTTCTTCAGTATCCGAGTGATTAAATTCACTGTGGCTGATGCCGGTTCCGGCGGACATCCGCTGGACTTCACCCGCCTGAATGACACCTACGCCACCTGTGCTGTCTTTGTGGGCCAGGGTGCCTTTGATCACATAGGTCAAAATTTCCATGTCCGCATGCGAGTGCATTCCAAAACCGGCACCGGGCCGGATCCAGTCTTCATTGATCACTCGCAGGTGCTGAAATCCCATATGCTTCGGATCAAAATACATATTAAATGAGAACGAATGTCGGCTATCGAGCCAATATGTTTGAGTTTGTCCGCGTTCAGTTCCTGGTCGGACGGTAATCATTTGAAACCTCCCTTTTAAAGTCAGTACCACCTGCGTGAGCAGGTGGTACTGACCTTTCGTCACTGTCTTCCACGTACCCATTGCTGGGCGGTGAGTGCCACCCGGCGGCCAAGCAGTTCCGCTGTTTTTAAATCGCCGTCGGGCGGGACGGCTGTTCCGTGAGTGGATTGCGCCATGGCGCCGAGAAAACTCCCGACACGATTGATACTTTCCGGGTCGCCGGGTGTTGCAGACGGCAACACATCTATTCCAACCCAGATCATGGCGTGTTGCGCCGCAAACACGGCGAACTGGAGCAAAGTGTTGAGTTTATCGCCGCTCAAGCTCCCGGAATTCGAAAAACCGGCGGCGATTTTGTCTTTCCATTTCAGTTCCAGCCACATCTTTGAACTGGCCTCCATAAAGGCTTTCATTTTGCTGGAAACACTGCCCATATAAGTTGGGCTGCCAAAGATGATGGCGTCAAAATCATTGAGCTTTTCCAAATTGGTGATGGCATCATCTGAAGTAAAAACTTCAACGGTGGTACCGTCAACAGATGCCGCGCCTCGGGCGACGGCCTCGGCTTGCGCCGCCGTATGTCCATATCCGCTGTGATACACAATTGCAACACGTCCCATATACACTCCTTTGTGATGAAATCCGGATTCCTGACAGCCTTGACAATACCCAGTTTCCACGATAGGAGTCCAATACATTGTTCTCATCACGTAATCGCTCAAAGAGATTAGTTCAGGGTTCAGGGTTTAGGGCAGAATCATCTCGGGTGAGCAGTACCTGCCAATTCTCCCGTCCTGGGATCAGTTGCTTCATCGCTTATACCCTGAACCCTGAACCCGATTTCATTGGGATTTTATCTCCGTCCGGGCCTCTAACCACTGGAGTTTCGCTCTTTAAGACGCCTGTACCAGGCGGTCAGTCAGGAGCTGAATAATTTTATGCAACTCATCGGGAGAAGCAGAGGTTGAATAAAATCGGTTGGCCCCTCCAGCGCGGCGCAAAGCAGCCACCATATCGGAAAACGTGGGTTCGGTTTTCTGATGATTCCAGGGTTACAGGAGACTTTGGCAAACGAGGTGTGGATTCCCGAAGTAATGAACCAGAACTTGACCAAACTCAACAGCCGCATTCCGATGGGGAAGAGGCGGTTGACCGCTTTTGGCAAGCGCGACTGGGCGTGTTCAATTCCGAGATACTGTTTCGCTTCGTAAAATGCAACTTCCAAGCTCCACCGACCAGCAATGGTTTGGAGGATAGTCAGGGCTGACAGACTGGACTGGGTGGTAAAAAAACACGCCCAGCGGTGGTGGTTTTTGGGATCACGGACCCGGACCTCAGTTTTGAACTCTCCGTATCCAGCTTCCAAATCCGCCGCATCCGCTTTGTTCGTCACACCGACACCCAGAAAAACTCCACCTCCCACCACCGTCGGCAGGTAGATCTTTTCTCCCAGCAGCCAGCTATGTTTTTCATCCACCACCAGATCCTTCGGCAACCGCTCCACCCGCTTGACCGTTGTCCCCACCAGGCTCACCCTTCCCAGGCTGACGTCATTCGATACCAATATGGTCCATTATGGCCACATACCTCCACAATTGTCTCAAACGACGTCCCCTGATGACACAACGCCAGTCCCTTGGCGGCTTCCTCAGCTCGTCCCACCATATATGGCATCACGAAGTCCGGTCACAATTGATACGCTTCCCCGGTTTCAATCACCAGAATCCTTCTCATCGTCACCTTCAGCTTTTTCGACTCAATAAAACCATGAAACCGAAATCCCCTCTTGATTTCGGCTGGAAACAGTTCCTCGTGCGCCTCAATGATTGTCACCATATAGGCTCGAAAATCTTTCGTTCGATGCATCAGTCCTTCATATTCCTCTTCACTTGTCACCGGTAAACAGATACTCTTTTCGCAGTAGTGGGATGTTTCCATAACGCTTCCTCCATATGATTTTCGTTCAAACCATTATACAGAAAGTGTTTTTGGCATCCCCTTTTCCTTTCTCAACCGAAAACACAAAATCCGGTAGAAGCAGCAAGATTCTTTCAAGAAGTAGAGTTTTAAAGGCCCAACTTCTTGATTCGGTCAGCAACCAAAATGAAGAAGAAGCTAGTGTTGTGGTAAAAAGCTTAGCGGAACTTGAGGACACTCTTGAGATTATTGAGCAGGCCGTGATAAAGGCTCGTGAGTGTGTCAATTTGCGAACATTAAAACAAATAACGCAATACAAAAAGAATATCGGCTCATTTTCGAATCAAGGAAGGGAACTGAACGAAGAGTTTTTTAAGTTTGATGAAGAATACCGGTTTATCCCTAAAGGAACACAACTTATCAGGGTTGGGACCCCTCCTTTTTTTAGTGTTGTACTCGCTAAAGAGAATTTCCTTTTGCTTGAGCAGTTTTTCCAGATACACCTGGATTTCGGCAGTCCTGAGACCTTTGACGTATTCCTCTGGTGTCAGAGTTTTGAGAAATTCTTCTTTCGCATCGCGTTTGAAATCTTCCATTGTGTACGACATGGATAATACCAATTTGGGCTCGTGGTATCGGGCTGAGGGAAATACAATATTTCCAATATTTTAGCCTTTCGATAGCGCGAGGGCCGCACTCCAACTCATTTCATCTTCGTTTCAGCGCCGGTCAGGAAGTTCGCATAGTGCTTGCCAGATTCGATAAAGGCGTTGCTAAACATCGTCAAATACACTTTTGACGGGTCGGGTGGTGATTGGGCCGCCTTCACCGAGTCGGTTTCGACCTGGAATGTCGAACTGCTTTTCTCCTTCGATTGAAATGTGACCTGGTTGCCAGCGGCGATCAGGTCAATTTTGTTTTCGACTTCCAGACCAGGGTAGACATGAAAGGACGTATCCGGCGGGGTGCTGTCAAATTTGTACAGATCTCCGGTCCATTTAATTTGATAGTGCAGCTTGACCTCGGAATTGACCGTTCGCACAGTGTCGGTGTTGCGTTCAAATTCGATCACGTTGCTTTCAAAGAACTTCTGGAGTTCATCGCTTACGGTCTGGCAAAAGAAGGTCTCGGCGTCCGCCAGCATCTGCAATTCAATTTGAATCTGGTGGTACTTGTACGGAGACGTTCCAGTGGTATCGGCCTGATTCTGGGCATTGACCCGTTCGCGAGCATCAGCATCGGCTTTGCGCTGGGTTTCGCGATAGTCATCTCTTGAAAAACTCACGCGCACCACCGTCGTCTGCTGCTTTTCCAGGTCTGTCAGAATCTGGCTCAAGGCCGTTTTGATTTTGGCTTCGGTGGGGGATTGCTCCAGTTTCTGTTGTGCCAGCGTGTAATAGGTTTTCAACACCTGTCTGGTTTGAGCCTGAAACTCGGGATGTGTTTTGAGCAACGTGTAAAGCTGTCGGACATTTCGACCTTTTTCAGCCGCTTTGAGCGCTGTTTCAAACTGCTTTTCTTTATTTTCAGCGCAGCTTGTGAGCAGGCACAGGAGAACCAGTCCGACCAGCAAAGTTGAGATGCGAAACGAAATGGGCATTTGATATGAATGGAATCGTCAAAATTTGATAGGCTTGCCGCAAGCTTGTCTAATCTTCAATGAATCAGTCAAGACCTGTGCCATCTTCTTTTCCAAATCGGAGCCCCTATGAGCCTTCAACTCCCTGGTGACCTCAACGGCTTCATTGCCGCACTTGAAACCATCAGCCGCGATGCCCGGCAGACGTTTGGCGACTTAACCCACGACCAGATCAACTGGAAACCCAGCCCGCAACAGTGGAGCATCGGTCAGTGTTT
This sequence comes from uncultured Clostridia bacterium, assembly GCA_964639175.1. Taxonomy (GTDB): domain Bacteria; phylum Acidobacteriota; class Blastocatellia; order Chloracidobacteriales; family Chloracidobacteriaceae; genus JACQXX01. The sequence goes on along the minus strand of CAZXCE010000358.1, from coordinate 149 downwards.
TGATCATCTCATCACCACCAATCGCACCTACTTTCCGACGTATGAAGCGATTCTTCGCGGCGACAAAAAAAGCACCCTCTGGGAGAAACTCCCCGTGCTTCCTGGTTTTTGGGGAAGCTGGCTGATTAAAACACTCCTGCCCGATTCAG
>CAZXCE010000357.1:0-8515 GCA_964639175.1 uncultured Clostridia bacterium | reverse complement strand
GAGCGTCTCACGCGACACCTGGAAAGGACAGCTTAGGGCCGTCGGCGACCAACCGGCACGGAAGCGGCTGTTTGGAACAGGAAGAATCCCCTTCCTCAACCGCGCAGTGGTAGGGAGGGGAGGTTCAAAAAAGATCCTTTCCAGAACTGGCCCTTTCTCATCCAGCAACCGGGGATGTCATTCCAACCATTTGTTTTTCTTCTTCCCTCGGGTGCGGTAACCCTAAACCCATCCATAATTTCACGGAGAGATCCCATGAAAACACTGATCAAAAATGGTCGCATTGTAACGGCAGTTGACGATTACAGAGCCGATCTTCTGATTGAAAACGGAAAAGTTTCAGTTATCGGTGCTTCGCTTGATTTAGAAGCAGATTGTGTCATTGATGCCAGTGGCAAGCTGGTGATTCCAGGTGGGATTGATCCCCATACCCATATGGAACTCCCCTTTGGAGGCACATCCTCGTCCGATGACTTTCGGACGGGAACCATCGCAGCGGCCTTTGGTGGCACAACCACCATTATTGACTTTGCCGTACAATATAAAGGTCAATCCCTCACCGAAGCACTCGACACCTGGCATGCCAAAGCCGAAGGCAAAACGGCCATTGATTATGCCTTCCACCTGATTTGCACTGACCTGGAAGACAATCGAATCCCAGAATTACACCGGGTTATGGATGAGGGTGTAACCAGCTTTAAACTCTTTATGGCCTATCCAGGCGTTTTTTTAGTTGATGATGCGACAATTTACCGGGCGATGGCAGCCGCTGGCGAACGAGGCGGATTGATTTGCATGCACGCCGAAAATGGCGTGGTGATCAATGAAATCATCAAACGGGCACTGGCTGATGGTCGCACAGCCCCCAAATATCACGCGCTCACCCGCCCGACCCTGGCCGAAGCTGAAGGCGTTCACCGGGCGATTGCCATTGCCGAAATGGCGGAATCTCCGGTCTATATTGTCCATTTATCGTGTGCTGATGCCCTTAACCAGGTTCGGGAAGCCCGCGACCGTGGCATTCTCGCGTTTGCCGAAACCTGTCCGCAGTACCTGTTCCTGTCAATTGATAATTATGACGAACCGGATTTTGGTGGCGCCAAATATGTTATGACTCCGCCACTTCGCGAAAAATGGAATCAGGCAGAATTATGGAAAGGGTTAAAAATGGATGATTTACAGGTCATTTCAACTGACCATTGTCCGTTTTGTATGAAGGAACAAAAGGAACTTGGCCGGCATGACTTTACGAAAATCCCAAATGGCGCCCCTGGGGTCGAGCACCGGATGTCATTGATTTACAACGGCGGGGTGGCTGAAAAGCGAATCAGCCTCAACCGGTTTGTCGAATTGACGTCAACCGCAGCAGCCAAAATGTTTGGGTTGTTCCCACAAAAAGGGACGATTGCGGTTGGTTCTGATGCCGATATTGTGATTTTTGATCCGGAAAAGAGCCAAACCATCAGTGCCGCCACCCACCATATGAACGTGGATTATAGTGCCTATGAAGGTGTTACCCTCAAAGGATCAGTTGAAACAGTCCTCTCACGCGGTCAGGTGGTAATTGAAAATGGAGAATATAAAGGAAAGTCCGGTGATGGCAGATTTTTGAAACGCGGTACCTGTGTGACGATGTAAGAAATAGGGCTGAGGGCTGAGGGCTAGGGGTTGAAAACACGGGTTCTATACCCTGAGCCCACTTTCTTCAGCCCTCAGCCCCTGGCCCTTAGCCCTTAGCCCCATCTCCTCAGCCCAGCCCGCCTTCTTCAGCCTCAAGCCCACTAATCCATAGCATCAAACCGGATGGCCACCATCGGTTCGGTTTTGGCTGCTTTCCTTGCTGGCAGAAATGAAGCCACAATCGCCACTGAAAAAAGCAAAACGGAAGTTCCGACAAAAGTGGCGGGGTCAGTGCTGGTTACATTGAACAGAAATGACCTTAAAAACTGGGTGAGCGCCAGTGAACTGGCCAGACCAAATCCAATCCCAATAAATGCCAGACTCATAGCCTGACTCAAAATCAAAACAAAAATATCCCGCTCCTGCGCCCCGAGCGCCACCCGGATTCCAATTTCGTAAATTCGCTGGCTCACCGAATAGGCCATCACGCCATAGACCCCAATTGCCGAAAGCAACAACGCCACCCCAGCAAAAATACTGATTAAAATGGTCCGATTTCGAGGCTGAACCACCGCCCATTGCATGATTTCATCCATTGTGCGCGGTTTTGCCATCGGGAGTGTTCGATCAACTTCGCGCAACAGACTTCGAATTTGAGGAATGAGTTTTGTCGGTTCATTCCGTGTCCGGGCAATGATCGAAATTGTCGCCATTGGGTCTTGAGCATATGGAACATAGAACTCCGGCATAACGGGTTCTTCGAGGTATTGCTTTATATCTCCAACAATTCCAATAACTTCCATCCACGACTCTTTCGGATCCGGATAGGCGCCAAGTTGAATTCGCTTTCCAAGCGGGTTGTCATTTGGGAAAAAGGTGCGGGCCATTGTCGCATTGAGGATCACCACTCGCGGGCGCTCGATGGAATCCTGATCAGAAAATCCTCTCCCCTGTAATCTCGCAATTCCCATGGTTTCAAAGAAATTTGGGGTAACGGACCGATAGGCAGCCATCGTGTATTCGGTTGGATCTTTGGGCGGCCTCCCATCAATATTGAAATGAATCATCAACCCGCTCCCGCTCAGCGGAGGTTGGGTCGTTAAACTGACATTTTTGACATCGGGGAGATCCGCCAGACGCTCTAAAATCTGGTCAGCCACTGCCAGGCGTTGTTCAGGCCGTGGATAGAGTTTTTCAATCATCGGCGCATCAACGATCAAGAGGTTGGCCGTGGGAAACCCCGGTGTGACCTGCTGAAGTCGGAAAAAACTTTTGATCATCAGACCTGTGCCGATCAATAACACCAGCGCCAGGGAAACTTCTGAAATAACCAGTAAGCTCCGCAAGCGTTGTTGTTGGGCACTGGCGGTTGAGCCCTTCGCCTCGTCATTGAGTGATTCCCGTAAGTCAATTTTCGCCACCTGAAAAGCTGGGACCAATCCAAACAACAACCCGGTGCCGATTGAAAGCAACACCGTAAAACCAAGCACCTGAAGATCAATGCGCACCCCAGCAGCCCGAGGTAAGTTTGGAAGCGCAAATTTTACGAGAAATTCGACGCCCCAATTGGCGACCAGCAGGCCAGCGGTGCCTCCGATCACTCCCAGTAATAAACTTTCGGTCACCAGTTGCCGGACAATTCGGCTACGGCTGGCACCACAGGCCGAACGAATCGCAATTTCCTTTGATCGTGATGACGCCCGGGCTAAAAACAGGTTTGCGACATTGGCACAGGCAATCAGAAGCACCAGGGCCACTGCGGCCACCATAATCAGAAGCGATGGTCGAACCCCTCGGACAAACATTTCAGTCAATGGCACCACTATCGCTCGTGAGCCTTTGTTCGTTTCCGGATACTTCTCTTCCAGTTGATGTGAAATCACATCCATTTCAGCCTGACCTTCCTGGATCGTTTTTCCAGGCTTTAATCGGCCAAGCGCATACAGATTAGGCCGCCAGCTTCGGTCATCAGGGAGGTTTGCCGCCCAGGGGTAAAGCGGGACGCAGCCTTCAACGACCTGAAAATATTGGAATTCCTCAGGTAAGACCCCAATCACCGTATAGATTTCAGAATTTAAATTGATTGTTTTCCCAAGAATCTCCATTGACCCGGCAAATCGATTTTTCCACCCTTGATAGGTCAAAATAATCACCGGGGGGGCACCAGGGCGATCCTCTTCCGGAGTATACAATCGCCCCAACAATGGTTTTATCCGCAAAAGCTGGAAAAAATTAGCCGTCGCCATGCGGATGCTAATTCGTTCTGGTTCTCCCATCCCCGACAGCGTCACCGTGGCCAGCCGCGTAACCCCTAATGACTCAAAAACCTGGGTCTGATCCCGCCAATCCACATAATTCAAATATGTAATCGAAGTGATTGGCATGGCTGGGGTTTTATCATGGACAAACATCAGCTCAGCCGGTTTTTCAAAGGGCAGGGGTTGGAGCAAAACCGCGTTGATAACCGTGAAAATGGCTGAATTGGCACCGATTCCAAAAGCCAGGGTAAGGACAACCACCACGGTAAAGATAGGGCTCTTGAGCAACATCCGAACACAAAACCGGATATCCTGCCACACGCTTTCCATCAGAATTCTGACCTCTTTTGAAGAAATAAACCGGACCACTCGCAAAAAAATTGAGGAGTGGGAGGAGGTTGAAGAGGAAAGCTTAGCAAATTTGCCCGGAAAGCTCATATCAATTGCTCACCTGGAATGTGGATCAAATCAAATTTCTGGTAGCCAGTTAAGCCGATAGGAGGTGCGGCTCACGTTTGGAAATCAGGGGATGATACAGGATCTGAACTGCCATCAGACAGAACCTGGGCAATACCAGAAAACCAGCATGCAGCAATTTGTTTGCCAGGATAGGGGAAAATGAGGCAGAAACCGGAGAGGGATGCGAGGGTATAACTTTGGGCAGCAAAAGAAATCAGGAGATGTGGTATAAGGTCGCGCGTCACGGCCAGGATCGCAACCAGGCCGACACTACGATGCCGACCGTGACGAGCGCCATATGGGTTGAGGGGTTAAGGGCTTTCTGTCATTGATGGATATTCTTGGTTGTGATTTTGAAAGAACCACCGGTGATCGTCTCCTCACTCTGGCGTCGGTTCTTTCTCACCATCAATTGGCTTGAGTTCGCTCCTCCCTGTTTCCCTCAGAAACCGTTTTCACATTCCGCTTTGGGCTGACTCCCGAGATTGATAGAAAACGCAAATACTCGGCGTCATTGGCTTTATGCGAAGCCAGTGTATTTACAGATGATAACCGCTGATTTGCAGCCTGTTGGGCAAAAAAATCCTCGGCGTTCACTGAAGCAATCTCTTGAGTGGTTTGCGGCTGATTGAACATCATATTTGCAATTACCAGGCCAAAGATTGTCAGAATCACAGCGACTGTTAGCCAGGAGATCTTTGAATACTTCAAAAATTCAAAATACTGCACATCAACTTTGGTTTTCATAATTTTGAAGAACTTTCTGTGGCTGAACCATTTACGTGACATTTGACAGTCTTTTAAAAGGCGAATCGTGTGCCACGTGTAAAAAAATCAGTGTTACTTGTAAAAAAATCCCTGAATTTCCAAGGCAAACAAGAAGAAAATCAAAACTAACTAAAACTGTTTCAGATGATTGCATGCCAGCCAGCCAGCCAAATTACAGAAGTAAAAATTTCTATTTCCTCCTGGGAATCAGTCATCACTACCAGGCCAAAAGCGTGGATGTCAGAAGCAGGTGCCCGTTTTTGGGAAACCCGCGTTTCAATTCCGAACAACCATAAAAATCAAGCTAAATAGTCTATATTCAAAAGTTTGGAAAACCTGACTCCTGGCTTTCTTTATATCCAATCTATCAAATAAATAGCCAGGTAATAGCCAGATCTGCCGTGCCATCACACCTGTTGACCTCAATGATGTTCACAGTTGGAAGGGTCGCAATCTTCACGTTACCGACAAATGCAGTTTAGGGTTGTCAGCCGCTTCAATTTGTGGTTTAGACACAGGGTTGAAATATCAAATGAGAAATCGGGCCGCCAGTGCAAGGAGGAACAAGCTTCATTGGATTTGTGGCTTTCGTCAGGAGTTTGAGAATGAGAAAACTGTCTTGCCCCAGGCACTGGTTGAAATTAAGGGTCGGTCTGCTGTTCCTGATTGCCGGTGGGTTGGCCCACCCTGAGGTCGTTTGTGGCCAGGAAAAAGGCTGGGTTGAGCGGGCGTCAAACCAGGAAGCACGCCAGGAAGTCGCCGTTACGGAATTGCAAGGTCGCATTTATTTAATCGGAGGCATCGCCAATCGCATCGTCAGCAATACCGTTGAACGATATGACCCGGTCGCCGATACCTGGTCCCGTGTGGCCCCACTGCCAGAACGGTTGCACCACACCACAGCCGTTGCCCTCAATAACCGTATTTTTGTCATCGGAGGATATAATTCACTTGCCTTTGTCCCGGTCACTTCGGTCTATATCTTTGATCCGACCACCAATGAGTGGACTCAAGGTCCAGCACTCCCCTCAGCACGGGGCGCACTGGCCTGTGCCGTCATTGCAGGAAAAATCTATGCCGTTGGTGGTGAAGGGGATCGAACAACTGGTGAACTGACCGTTTTTGACCCAATCACCAATCGCTGGGAAACTCTGCCGCCAATGCCAACGCCACGCGAACATATTGCGGCTGGTGTAATTGACGGGAAATTGTATGTGGCTGGTGGTCGAAACAGTGACAGCTTTACGCTGACCACGCTTGAGGTTTTTGATCCGCTGACGAAAACCTGGGAAAGTCGGGTACGGATGCCGACTGGCCGGAGTGGAATTGCAGGCAGTGTGGTTGATGGTCGGTTGTATGTTTTTGGTGGAGAGGGAAACCGCCGTCACCCACTTGGGGTTTTTGAGGAAAACGAATCATACGACCCAATCACCAATTCCTGGCGTACAGAACTCCCCATGCCCACCCCTCGCCACGGGATTGGGGCAGCGACCCTTAACAGCCGGATTTATATCCCTGGCGGCGCCCCTGTCCAGGGATTTGGACAAACCGCAGTTCATGAAGTGTTCGTGGTTGATAGCAGCCAGCCAATCAATCGCGCTCCGGTGATTGAACCAATTCCAGATGTTGAACTTCGGGCATATGACCAGCAATGCATTCCAATTCGGGTCACTGATCCTGAGGGGGATGTGGTCACGGTGAATTGCGGTCCAAACAACCCTGGGTTTGTCCAATGTCGCACGGGAAATCCACCCGAAATTTGTCTTCAACCTGTTGCCCTTGACGGTGGGACGTTTCAGGTATGTGTTGTGGCTTCTGACACATTTGGAAACCAATCAACCGCGTGCTTTCAAGTCACGGTCCAGGCCAACACACCACCTGAATTCCGCCCCTTTCTGCCTGTGACGATGAAGGAAGGCGACACGTTTTTGATCCTGGCTCTGGCCATTGATCGCGATACCCCACGCGACCCTGAAAAAGATGGCAAAGTCAGCCTGCGCCTGGCCGAAGGTGCCCGGTTTGCCAGATTTGTAGATAAAGGGTTTGGAATGGGTGAACTCACGCTCACCCCAACCACAGGGGATGGCACGCCTGAAGGAAAACCATACCGGCTGGTTTTTGAGGCCACCGATCATGGTACACCGCCGCAGTCCTCGACAGAAATTCTGAGAATTTCTGTGATTGGCAAAGACGTTTCCAACGCCCCGGAAATCCTCAATGTGACCTATGAAGGCAAATTGCTGACGATCACCGGATTTCGGCTTCAGCCAGCCCCACAGGTTGAAATCAATGGACGGATAATTCCGGTTGCCGCCGGTCAAACCAATGCGTCAGTCCTGATTATTCAGGGGAAAAAGAAAAAGCTGAATTTAAAAAGCGGGAAAAATACAATCACGATTACGGTTAAAGGCGTAGCGTCACGCCCTTTTGAATTCCGACTTTGAAGGCTCAACCACCCAACGTATGAACCAAACTACTGTTGTTATTTTTAATCCTCGATCAGGGGCTCACAAACGGAGAAATCGCACGGCTGAAATCCAGACTTATATTCAGCACCTCAATCAGTTTGGAATTACAGCCGAGCCCTGGCCAACCACCGGTCCCAATGATGCCACCCGACTGGCTCACGAAGCGATTGTCAAAGGCGTGGATCTGGTCATTGCCAGTGGTGGGGATGGAACGTTGAACGAAGTCCTGCAAGGCATGGCCCGCAGTCAAACGCCGCTGGGAATTTTTCCAGGCGGTACCGCCAATGTACTGGCCAATGATCTCAACATCCCATCAGACCCGGCAGCCAATGCCAGATTTATTGCCGAAGGTCAGCGACGGCCAATAACCATTGGATTGGCTGGGAGCCGCTACTTTTTTCTGATGGCAGGCATTGGACTGGACGCGGCCATGGTCAAAAACGTTGATTCGTCGCTCAAAGCCAAACTCGGCGAGGGCGCCTATTTGATTTCGGGTCTTCAGCACCTGGTGAAGCATCCTCAAACATTCACTGTCGAAGTGAATGGCCAGTCGTATCAGAGCGGATTTGTCGTGGTTGGTAATTCAAAAGGGTATGGCGGCGGCTTTAGTCTGACACCTCACGCGAGTCTCTTTGCGCCTCAGTTCGAAGTCAGTATTTTCCCTCCAAAAAGCTTTGGATTCGAATATCTTCCCTTCGCACTCACCTCTCTGGTGAGCAGTGTTGACCGGATGAAAGAGGTGATCAAGCTCCAGTCAAGTCACATCAAAGCCTATGGTCTGGAAACCAACCAGCCCTGGGTTCAGGTTGATGGCGAGCTGTTAGGTCCACTGCCAATGGAATTTTCCGCCATTCCACAGGGGCTGACGCTGGTGCATAGCGAGAGGGGAAAATAGGGTTCCGGGTTCCGGGTTCCGGGTTCCGGGTTCCGGGTTCCGGGTTC
>CAZXCE010000356.1:0-8522 GCA_964639175.1 uncultured Clostridia bacterium | reverse complement strand
ACCCGGAACCCGGAACCCGGAACCCGGAACCCGGAACCCGGAACCCGGAACCCTTACTTCCTGACGCCGTCCAGTCTGGCCCATTCGCCCGATTGGATAAATGCTGCCCAGTAAAACGGGTGCTGGTACTTTGGATTTTTGAGCATGTTGAGTTGCACGTTGCGCAGGGCCTGAGAGCGGCCTTCGCCAGTTTTCAGCCGGGTATAGTAGTCAACCATCAATTCGCGGGTTGCCCGATCTGACACCGCCCACAGGCTGATCATCTGGCTTTCGCTCCCGGCCAGGACCAGAGCGCGGCGCAACCCAAAGACGCCATCCCCATTTTTGGTTTCTCCGACTCCGGTTTCACAGGCTGAGAGGACGACCAGTTTGGTGCCCCACAAGTCGAGTTGGGCGGCTTCGAGCGCCGTCATTGTTCCATCATTGTCGGCCTGTCCACCCTGATTGGCACCGCTAAAAAACAACCACGATCTCAGAAGCGGGTTTTCAATCCGCCAGCTTTCAAGATCTCCGACGGTTTGAAGTTTTAAATCACGGGTTGCTTCACCCGCAATTTCCTGGCGGGTGTCTGCCAGAAAATAGCCGTGAGTTGCGATATGGAGCACTTCAGGTCGCCGAATGGATTTGACAAAGTGTTCCGTCGCCTGGCGTCCAGAAACAAAGCCGGCTCTTTTCAAAAGGGACTGAATACTCTTTCCTTCTCGGGCTGTTTCGGGCAACTGTGGCAACGGGTCAAGCGGGTGACCAGCCAGGATCGGTCCGGCGCCGTTCCCATAATTGGGGTTGGCAATGATGACGGCTGGTTCCTGAGCCGGGAGTTTGACTTTGAGCCGGAGCAGGTCACGTCCGCTCGTGAGATAGGTCAAGGTAGAGGTTTCAACCAGAAATTTCCCGTTCTGATCAACCAGGGCTGAGAAGGGAATCAGATTTAAGGTGCCATCTGGTGAAATCAGTAAGTGCCTGGCTGGTCCAATCAGGTTTCGCACTGGCTGCATGACGAGTCGGTCAAGTTCCTGCGCTGCTGAGCTGGTTTCTCTGGAAAAGGGAATCGTCGTGCTACGGACCAGTGTGCGGAAAGCGGCCACCGCCGTATCAATTGGCCCCACTTCACCCAAATCGGCAAAACGGATAGTTCCAGTTCGATCAAGCACATAGACCACATATCGAAAGCCACCATACTGAGTGGTTTTTGGGTTGAATGGGCGATAAACGGCATATTCAACCAGCGTTGCGTCAGCAGGAATCAATTCCTGAATCGCCTCCACTGTGATCGGTGTGGTCTGTGCCTGAAATTCGGCTGATCGGCGGCTGATTGCGCTTTCGATCTGGTCTTTGTGTGTTTCCAGTGCCTGGATTTCAGCCAGATGGGCCTCGGGGGCCCTTTGGCCTGGACCCCGGAGCGTAAGCGCTGAAATCTGGCTGGCCAGACTGGCATAGTCATCAAGTAACTTTTGGGTTTGGGCATCCTGCCGGGTTTTGAGTACGGCAATCGCACTTGCCAGCGCATCGAGCGAGCGACCTTTCCGTCGCAGAATAACCGTGAGCGCCGCCTGCATTGCCTCCCGGTCGTTGGGGGCTGCCTGAATATGAAGTGAAATCGTCTGGTCGGTTCGATCAGCCGTTTGTTTCAGATACCGTGCTTTCTGATTTTCGGAACCAGCAACCAGATTGCGCAGCAGGTCGCGCTCGGTGGCCTCATTGCATGCGGTCAGAAATTGGATGGCCTGAGCGGTGTCGCCTTTGATTTGATAGAGTCGTGCCAGGTTGTTGAGACACAGGGCGGTTGTTGGATGAGTATCGCCCAGCGTTGATTTCCAGATGGTAACGGCTCTGAGGTAAAGTGGTTCGGCTCTGGTAATTTCTCCTTTGGTTTCATAGAGATTGGCCAGATTATTGAGCCCCTGGGCTGTTTCGGGGTGAGTGGCGCCCAGCGTTTTTTCCCGAATGGCCAGGGCTTTTACATAGAGCGATTCCGCCTGGGCAAAGTCACCCCGGTTTTGAAGCAGGCCAGCCAGATTATTGTAACTTTGGGCCACGTCCGGATGGTTTGATCCCCATGTTTTTTCCCGAATGGCCAGGGCTTTGAGGTGCAGTGGTTCAGCCTGGGCATACTCCCCTTTGGTTTCATAGAGATTGGCCAGATTATTCAGGCCAAAGGCAACGTTGGGATGGTCGGGTCCAAGTGCCGTTTCCCAAATGGTCAATGCCCGCTGAAAGAGTGATTCGGCTTTGGTTGTGTCTCCAAGAACTCGATAGTACTCGGCCAGGTTGTTAAGACTGATCGCAACGCCTGGATGCTGAGAGCCGAGGTTCTTCTCTCGGATGGCCAGCGATTTGAGATGGAGCGGTTCCGCTTTGGTGTACTCGCCTTTGAGTTCATAAACCAGTGCCAGATTGTTGAGGCCCTGAGTCATTTCCAAATGATCAGGGCCAAATACTTTTTCCACAATTGCCAGTGATCTCAGATACATTGGCTCGGCGCGGGCATACTCACCCCTGGCTTTGTAAACCGAAGCCAGATTGTTGAGCCCCACGGCCAGCGTTGGGTGATTGCTTCCCAGTCTTTTTTCCCGAATGGTCAGTGACCGCACAAAAAGAGCTTCAGCCCTGGTGTAATCGCCTTGTAAGTAAGCGAGGCCGGCCAGGTTGTTGAGACTGTTGGCCACGTCCAGATGGTCAGTGCCGAGTATCTTTTCCCGAATGGCCAGCGACCTTAGATAGAGCGGTTCTGCCTGAGCATAAGCCCCCTGGTTGTGATAGATCCGTGCCAGGTGCTGCAGGCTATCAGCGGTGAGAATTTCGTTTTCGCCAAAGGTTTTTTCACTTTTCTCAAGTGCCTGGATAGCCAGAGGAAGCGCCGCTGTGTCATTCCCTGCCAGAGAAAGGGTTTCGATTTTTGCCAGGAGTGTTTTGATTTCAAGCCGTGAGCGGTCCTGGTCTGTGGCTGGGCGAAACGGATCCAGGGTTATCTGGTATTTTCCCGGTGAGCCGGTTTGAGCCAGTGATTCGACTTCCAGCCTGTAATCACCAGCCAGTTCTGCGATGAACGAAAGTGGCTCTGGCCCCTCGGTACCATTGGGGCTGTCAACCTGGATGAGAACTGTTCCATCTGGCCCGACAAGCCGCACCACCACGTCAATTCCTTTTTGTTCCACCACCAGGTTGAGAAAATCATTTGCCTTGAGGGTGAGCAGGTAGGTGTGCTTTTCAGCAGGGTTCAGGGTTCGGGGTCTAGGGTTCGGGGTTTGAAAAACAGGGCTGAGGGCTGAAGAAGAACTGCTGTGGTCTGAGCCAGAAAGCAGAGCCCAATGTATCATACTGAGTGCGATGATTGTTTTGAGGTGAGCCAACATATTCTCGATTTTCCTGCCATCGTGTCATTTTGCCACCTTATCATCTTTTCCCGTCGAAATTGGCCCATTCACCCGAGAAGATAAAACTGGCCCAGAAATGCGGCCCTGGCATTTGTTCAGACCAAATTTGGGATACCAAACCCGCCTGAAGGCGGAACGCTTCACTTTTTTGTCTGGGCAGTCACCAAAGCGGCGGCTGAGGCACTTTGCGATGCTACTGAAAACACGGAATTGACCTTCGCGGATTTCCAGGAGTGGATAAGCCCGGAGGTGAGTCTTTGCCGTCCAACCAAATGACGGATATGAGGAAACGGCTATTTCACCTCGACCTCGGTTGAAAGATCAACCTTCTCCATGAGCATATTTGCGTCATTGAGCACGCTGAATGCTAGCGTACCGGAGATTTTGACCTTTCCAGGCCTGGCAACAGTGAATTTCACTGGGAGTGTCCCTGATTTTTCATCAAACCTCCCATCTTCCCGCTTTACCAACACCCTGGTATAGGCAACTCCCTCAGGAGCAGGATCTGCCAGTTTGAACTTGGTAGGGTACTTATCATTGATGTGGAAATCGGCCTTTGCTCTAATGCTGATCTCGACCAGGCACTCCTGGCCTGCAGAGCAGGTACCGGTTGATTTTATCTCGACAAGATACTGATCTTTGTCAACTTTGTTGTCTTCCCTGGCAGCGACGGCCACAGTTCCTGATCCGTCGTAAAGGGGAGTTGCCTGGCTTCTCCCGGATTCCATCGCGATGGTGGCGGTTAATGCTGAAGCGACACAGAAAAGAGCAAATTTGGAATATGTTTTTTTCATACGAATCACCATAAGAAGCGGAAGTGCCTCGTCGGTTTTCTCAGAAAAAGGTTTAGAGTATCGCCTTGAGGCGAGCTGTCTTTGGACTTCGTCTCAGTGGCTAAAACCTCTTGCCTAAAGGCAATACTCTCAACAGGATATCCATTTGAAAACCTATAGGTTGGGGTTTGGACTCAGGCGGTTTGGATCAGCTACTTTGAGGTTATATCTGAAAATCTTTCTTTCTGTCATTTTTTCTCTTCCAGGTTGGCCCATTCGCCAGACTGAATAAAGGCTGCCCAGTAATATGGGTGCTGCCGGAGCGGGTCTTTCAGCATTTTGAGCTGGACGTTGCGTAGCGCTTCTGAGCGGCCTTCGCCGTTTTTGAGCCGGGTATAATACTCAACCATCAATTCGCGGGTTGCCCGGTCCGATACATTCCACAAGCTCATGACCTGAGATTCACTTCCAGCCAGGACCAGGGCCCGGCGCAGACCATAAATACCGTCCCCGTTTTTGGTTTCTCCGACCCCGGTTTCACAGGCTGAGAGCACGACCAGTTTGGTTCCCCACAAATCAAGTTGAGCGGCTTCCAGCGCGGTCATAATTCCATCATTCTCTGCATCGCCTCCACGATTGGCACCGGCAAAAAACAACCATGATCGAAGAAGGGGATTTTCCACTCTCGGTGGTGGGAGGTTGCCCGCATCCTGAAAGTCCAGGATCCGGGGTTCACTGGTCGAAGGCGCTTTGGGAACATCTTCGAGAAAGTAGCCATGGGTGGCGATATGCAGGATTTCCGGTCGCTTTGTCTTTTTCACAATGGCCTCAGTGGCTTCGGTCTGGATGACAAGGTGTGCCTTTTCCAGCAGACCTTGAATTTCCTGACCTTCCTTGGCTGTGCTGGGGAGTGCCACCAGGGGTTTAATCTGCCGACCAGCCAGAATGGGCCCCTGTCCAACTGCATAATCCGGGTTGGCAATGACCATGGCTGGTTGCTGGTACGGTATTTTGACCTGCATTCGGAGCAGGTCCCGCCCGCTTGTCAGATACGTCAAGGTGTACTTTTCAACCAGAAACGTCCCTTTTTCATCAACCAGCGCGGCAAATGGGATGAGATTTAATGCTCCATCCGGTGAAATCAACAGGTGTCTGGTTTGACCAATCAGGGGACGCACTGGTTTCAACACCAGTTTGTCCAGGTTTTGAGCTGCCCGTTTTACCTCAGTCGAAATATTTTTGGTTCGGTTTCCCAGGACCTGACGAAACACTGTCACCGCCTGGTCAATGGCTTCAGCCTCACCCAGGTCGGTCCAAAGCAGGGTTCCGGGTTCCACTGGGTTGATTTGATTTGGGTTCGGCTGATGAAGTGCTGACGGGCCAGGTTTCAGAAGCAGGGTTCCGGGTTCCGGGTTCCGGGTTCCGGGTGCCACTGTGTTGATTTGATCTGGTTGCGGTTGATTCAGCGCTGACGGGCCAGATTTCACGAGCCGGTTACCTGGTAAAAGTAATTCCGATTCTGAACCCTGAACCCTAAACCCTGAACCCTGGGTTTCAAAAGACCCGGAACCCGGAACCCGGAACCCGGAACCCGGCTTTACCACATAGGCCGCATACCTGGGCTTTCCGAAGGTTCCCGCTTTCACATCAAAGGGGCGATAAATGGCATATTCAACCAATGCCGTGTCCGCCGGGATCAGCGTCTGGATGCCGGCCAGCGTGATCGGGGCCGTTTGGATTTTAAATTCCAGGGATCGGCGGCTGATTTCGTTTTCAAGCGCATCTTTCTGGTTTTCCAGCGCCTGGATTTCAGCCAGATGTTCTTTGGGCTGTTTTTTGTCAGGGCCTCTCAGGGTGAGAACCGAGATTTGACCAGCCAGGCCGGCATAGTCATCCAGCAGTTTTTGAATTTCAGGATTGCTCTGATTTCGCAAGATCGCCAGTTCGCTGGTCATGGCATCCATCCCGCGTCCTTTCCGGCGCAAAACCACTGTCACGGCGGCTTTGAGCGCTTCCAGATCTTGCGGCGCCGCCTGAATGTGCAGCGAAATGGTTTGATCGGTACGGTCTTGTGTTTTTTTCAGATACAGCGCTTTTTGGTGTTCAGAGCCAGAAACAAGATTGAGCATCAGGTCGTGTTCGGTGCCGTCGTTGGCTTGTTTTCGATACTGAACGGCCTGTGTGAGATCACCTTTCAATTGATAAAACAGGGACAATCCGTTGAGATATCGGGTGCTATTTGGGTGATCCGAACCAGTGGCTGTTTCCTGAATTAGCAGTGCTCGCTGGAAAAGGGGCTCAGCTTTGGCCAGATCGCCCTTGCGTTGATAGAGCGTTGCGAGATCAAAGAGACTGATGGCCACAAAGGGGCTATCTGGGCCCAGCCCTTTCTCCAGGATCGAGAGAGCCCGGTTATAGAGAGCTTCGGCCTGGGCATAGTTGCCCCTTTTCTGATTGATCCCGGCCAGCGTGTTATAGCAAATCCCAATCATCAGGTAGGCCGGGTTGGGCATTTTTTCAAGGATGGTGAGGGCTCGTTGGGTACACTCTTCGGTTTTGGCGCTGTCGCCAGTGAGTTGACTATAGAGATTGCCCAGGTTGATCAGGCTTTGGGCGACATCAATGTGGTCAGGTCCAAGTATTTTCTCTCGAATGGCCAGGGATCGTTGAAAGACTGATTCGGCTTTGGTGTAGTCGCCTTTGTCGCAATAGAGCAACCCCAGGTTGTTGAGGGTGAAAGCAACTGACGGATTATTGGAACCAAACGACTTTTCCAGGATGGCCAGCGACCGTTCATAGATGGCCTCGGTTTTGGAAAAGTCACCTTTCATCCGATACACCACCGCAAAATTGTTGAGAGCTTGAGCCAGAGTTGGATGATTTGGTCCCAGGGTCTTTTCCATCGTCGCCAGCCCTTGCTGAAAGAGTGGTTCGGCTTTGGCGACATTTCCCAGATTTCGATACAGGGTTGCCAGGCTGATTTGGGTGAACGCCAGATTTGGATGGTTTGGACCAAACCACTTTTCCTGGATGGCAATACCGCGCAGATAGAGCCGTTCAGCTTTCGCATAGTCGCTTTTTCGCTGGTAGATTTCAGCCAGATTGACAATCGTCACGGCCAGTTCGGGGTGATTTGGACCCACGGATTTTTCAAAGAGTTCCACGGCCCGCTGGTAAAGCTGTTCGGCACTCACGAAATCGCCTTTACTGGCGGAAAGTGTCCCCAGGTTGCTGAGTGTTTGAGCAATCTCCTGTTGATTTGGGTTGGGGGCATGTTCACGAATATCCAGCGCCCGCCGAAAGAGCGGCTCGGCCTTTGGAAAGTTCCCTCGTTCCAGGTAAAACGTCGCCAGGATGTTGAGGCTCACCCCAACTGCCGGGTGATTTGGCCCCCAGGCTTTCTCATTGATGGCCAGCGCTCGTTGAACCAGCGATTCGGCTTTTGGATAGTCACCGCGTACTTTATACAGCGAAGCCAGGTTGTTAAGGCTCTCGGCCAGGGCTGGATGATCAGGGCCCAAATCCCGCTCGGCCTTGTCCACGGCCTGTTGAATCGTTGACTGTGCCTGATCAATTTTTCCAGCCGTAAACAGGGTTTCACATTCCTGGTTGAGTCGTTTCACCTCAAGTTCGGTTTTGTCTTGCTTGGTGGCAGGTCGGATGGGTTCCAGTTTGAGTTCAATTTTTCCAGGCGGCGCTGTTTTTTCCAACGGTTCAATTTCAAGTGTGTAGGTGCCGGCCTGCTCGACAATCACTGCAAGCGGTTCTGGACCCTGAGTGCCGTTCGGGCTGTCTACTTCAATTACAACTTTCCCATCCGGGCCAATGAGCCGCACGGCAACGTCAATTCCCAGTTGCTCGATCACCAGTTTCAGATAGTCATTGGCTTTCAGCGTAAACGTGTGGGTATGCTTCTCACCAGGGCTCAGGGTTTGGGGTTCAGGAGTTTGGGGTTGGGAGACCGGGCTGCTGAGGGTTTTGGGTTGAAGGTTTTGGGGAGTTGAAGTGGTTGCAAAGACAGGGAATGTGCTTAGAAGGAGCATTGCCCCAGGCAATCCCCATAACAAACGCCTGCGAGATGATTTTGGCGGCATAGATGCTCCCACTCAGCTTTCGAGTCAGTCAGTAAACGTAAGTTGAAAAAAGAAAATGGGTTGAGGAAACCCAAAAAATTTGTGCCCGCTGAAGGTGGTACATTATCAAGAACCAGCGGGACAATGACAAGAAAACAAAAATGACAAAGCGACCATTGATCACTTTGTCATCTTGTTACCCGTGAACTGCTGCCGCAACGAGTCCGTGCTGTAACCTATCCCCGCTGTTCGGCCACCGACTCCGACCGCGATGTCTTCGCCGAAGGGGAAGAAGTCCCTTC
>CAZXCE010000355.1:0-8531 GCA_964639175.1 uncultured Clostridia bacterium | reverse complement strand
ATCCGCCAGCTTTTTGCCACTTTTTCGTACCCTTTTAATGGGGACTTGTACTAAGCTTCATTGATTGAATTACTTAACTGGTTTGAAGTACGAGTCACAGCAATTCTTTATTTGAATGGTTTCTTGATTTCAACCCCCAAACGATACTCATTTGGAAGACTCGCCGACTTCAATCAAGCGGGAAAAAGTCAAGAGTTCCGCCTTCAGGCGGGGTTCATATCCCAAATTGGGTCTCAAGGGACACTGGGGCCGCCTGAAGGCGGAACTCTTCACCTTTCCCAGTCCCCAAACAAAGAATTGCTGTACAAGCCGTTCATTGCACAATGGCCCTGGTTCAACCTCAGGATTGAATTGGGGGGAGACGGAAAAGGAGTGGTTTATGCGGGTGCTGCAACTGGTGAAAACCTCGGTTGGTGCTGCCTGGGCACTGCGCCAAATGCGGGAACTGGTCAAGCTGGGGATCGACGTGCATGTTGCGCTTCCGTTCCAGGATCCAAAATTTCCCTCTGGCGGGCCCATGGTTGAAAAATATCGAATGGCTGGAGTTACAGTCCACGATTTGCAAACTGACTTCCCCATCCGAAACCCACATCGGTTTCCAGCCCTGGCCAGGGAATTTCGCCATCTGGTTGACCAGATCCATCCTGACATCATCCACAGCCACTTTGTTGGGACTACGCTCACCATGCGGCTGGCGCTGGGAAAAACCGCAACCCCGCTTCGGGTTTTTCAAGTGCCGGGGCCGCTCCATTTAGAACATCCTTTTTTCCGGGCTGCCGAAATTCTGACAGCCGGTCCGTCTGATGTCTGGATTGGTTCCTGCCAGTGGACCTGTCAGCGCTATCAACAATCGGGAATTGATCCAGGCCGGTTGTTTTTGTCTTATTACGGAACTGATATTGATCGCACTGTGCTCCAAAAAACCGGGAAGCTCCGGCAGGAACTGGGTTTGTCTGCCACCACAAACATTGTCGGGATGGTGGCTTACTGTTATGGACCGAAATGGTATGTCGGTCAAACTCGCGGGTTAAAAGGCCACGAAGATTTAATTGACGCGCTCGCACTGTGTCTTGAAAGCAACCCGAATCTGGTCGGGGTGTTTGTCGGAGGGGCCTGGGCCGGGGCGGATGCCTACGCCGCCAAAGTCCAGGCATATGGGCGCGAGAAGTTGGGGAAGAAAGCAATTTTTCTTGGAAATCGGTTTGATGTCGCCGAACTCTATCCGGATTTTGATGTGGCGGTGCATCCGTCACATTCAGAAAATGTCGGCGGGGCCGCCGAATCGTTGATGCTGGGGGTTCCGACAATCGCAACCGAGGTCGGAGGCTTCCCGGATCTGGTGATTCCTGGAAAGACTGGCTGGCTTGTGCCTCCAAAAAATCCAGACCGGCTGGCTGCCACAATTTTGGAAGTGCTGGACAATCCAGATGAAGCCAAACGAAGAGCGCTCCGGGGCCAGGACCTGGCCCGAGAGCTGTTGAGCATTGACAACACGGCACCACAAATTGCTGATATTTATTGGGATTTAATAAGGGGGGAGAGCTGAAACCAGGGCTGAGGGTTTGGAGCTAAGGGCTCGGGGCTGGGGGCTGAAGAAGAGGTTTTCTTTCATCCCTCATCCTTCATCCCTCATCCCTTCAATTGCCCTCAGCCCCGTTCTTCAACCCTACTTCGGTGCATTTTGCCGGTCGGCGAAAACTTTGCCCAACGTCTGTTCCAGGGTTTCACCCCGGAGCTTGCCTTCAATGGCAATGATTTTGCCAGTTTCATCAACCAGGATTGGCTTCGGAATCCCATTGACTTCAAAAAGTTTGGCTAACTCGCTTCGGAAGTTGCCCTCAACAAAGGCGTGTTTCCAGGGCATTTTCCATTTTTCTTCGCGGAATTTTTTGACGTCTTCTGGTTTCTGGTCAAAGGACAGGCTCAGGATTTCAAAGTTTTTGCCTTTGAATTTGTCATAGGCTTTGTGCAGGTTTTCCATTTCTCCAACGCAGGGGCCACACCAGACTGCCCAAAAATCAATCAGGTAAATTTTGCCTTTGATGGAGTCATTTGAGTATGCAACCTGTTGATTTTCAATGTCTTTGATCAGAAAGGCTGGAAGCGGCTGGCCGGCTTTGACTTTACGATCCGGGTTAAACCGCATTTTGGCCATTTGAGCCACTTGGGTATCGCCAAAATCTTTCATGAGCCGGTCATAATATTGACGAATCAACGGTTCATTTCCAGCTTCATCCGCATCAGAAAGGCCTGAAAACAGGGCAGCGGCTTTAAAGTTCGAGCTGGCGCCCTGTTCCAGAACTGCCTGGATGTACTGTTCTTTGCGGTCTTTCCAACCAGCCAGTTCGATAGCGCTCAACATCAAAAATGGATTGCTTGCCCACAGTTCTGAGCTAACTGGGATTTCTTCCAGGGCTTTCTGACCAATGGCTTTATCCTTTTTGTCAGAATTTACTCTCAGGTAGGTCACCATCGCATACTGGCGAACCGACTTGTTTTTTTCAGATTCGATGGTTTGAGCCAGGCCGAGGAGCGCCTCAGATTCATCGTAGGATTTGAAAAACTTTTGCATCTCAGTATTGTCCGCTTTGGCCTTCATTTTGGCACTAAAAGCAGTTTGAAATGCATCTTCTCGTTGTTTAAATCCCGCAAATAATTCGCCAATTTTACCGGCTGGGGACGATTTATCGGCAAACACAACCGAAGCTGGTTCAGTCAGGCGGACCAGTTTGGTTGGGTCAAAGACAATCCGTACTTTTCCATTTTGGGCTTTGACCACTGACCGATAATCACCATCTCCGTCATATTCAAATTCATCAGAGTTGGTGCCGTTGATGGTTCCGCCCTGGGTTTCTAACCCGGCTAACTGGTAAGCAACTTTGTCTTTGGTGGCTTCGAGTTCGATGGTGTAGGTGCCATCAGCCTGTTTTTCAAGCGATTTGGCGGATTTAGGAGAGAAATTATCCAGATCGGTAATGACTTTGAGTTTCGAAAAATCATCAACATACTGGTTGTTTTTCAGCTTAACCGAAACCTTTATTGGTTCTGCTTGATCTACCAGCAGAGGGAATGTCAGCCGTTTATGATCAACGCCGGTGCATTCAACCGTAAACCACCCATTACCTGGAACTGGCAGCTTGAAACTGCCATCGGCAGATACTTCGACTGAACCCAGGGGTTTTTTCAAATCAACCAGGGAAAATAAGCGAACATGCGCTTTGGTCAATGGTTTCTGGCCGGCACTCACCACGGTCCCCTTAAGTTCCGCAGTTTTTTGGGCCGAGGTCAGTTGGGTTGAACCGAGAATCAGTCCAAATGCTAAAAGAAAAAACACGAATTTTTTCACAAGTTCCTCCTTGTGCGATCTGTCAGTACAGTGGAAATGGCTAAGTATGAGCGGGTAAATGTTGTTGATTTGGGAATACCACGCCAGCCATCAGAAGTCGTTCCATCAAAAAATAATTCAATGCTGAAGCCTCAGAATGCCTGGTTGTGGCACGAAGGATGCACTAGATAGTTCATCAATGACAAGTGATTGAATGCAAAGGTGAGATTTGATTGGAACTACATACCCTGAAGAAAGAAATTTTCAAGAAATGGATATTTTTCTAAATTGTTTAAAATAATGACTTTATCTGTAAGTCGAAAGCCTGATGGTGCTCAGGAATTGAGTCATTGTAATAACAAATTTCCCAAACAAGACTGCCACAACCCTTTGAAAAACATCCCTTCTGCCCCAGTTTTACTTTCGAGGCTCTATGAACCAGGAATTGATCAAACAAACCACAAAACGAGGATTTGATGTCGTACTGGCGGGGGCGGCGCTGGTGGTGTTCTCTCCGCTTCTGCTCGGACTGGCCGGCCTCATCCGATATAAACTCGGGGGGCCAGTTTTTTTTCGCCAACGCCGACCGGGTCTCAATGGCAAACCCTTTGAACTGATGAAATTTCGAACCATGACCAGTGTTTGTAACCAACATGGCGAATTACTGCCAGATGAGCTTCGGTTGACGAAATTCGGACAGTGGTTGCGCAGCACCAGTCTTGATGAATTACCAGAGTTGATCAATGTCTTCAAAGGGGACATGAGTCTGGTTGGCCCGCGACCGTTGTTGATGCAGTACCTGCCGCTTTACACCGCAGACCAAAACCAGCGGCATCTTGTCCGGCCAGGCATTACCGGTTGGGCTCAAATCAATGGCCGCAACCTGCTTTCCTGGGAAGCAAAATTTGATCTTGATGTCTGGTATGTCAAACACTGGTCCCTCTGGCTTGACCTGCGAATCATTTTTCTGACGCTGGTCAAAGTTGTCAAACGTGAAGGAATCAGCCAGCCAGGAACTGCCACCGCCACGGTTTTTCAAGGAAGCTCTCAGGTGGATGTACTCCACTCAGGTTCAAGCCGCGATGGCTTGTGCCAGAAAGGAATCTGAAATGGAACGCAAGCGAATTGCAATTATTGGTGCTGGTGGGTGTGCCAGAGAAGTCGCCTGGTTAATTAAAGAAATCAACCGGGTTCACCCGATATATGAGTTTGCTGGATATCTGGTGAGTGATCTTTCCCGTCTGGGCGAGCGTGACAGCCGGGATCAGGTGCTGGGTGATTTCTCCTGGCTTGAGCAACATTCCGCAAGTGTCGCTGCCTTGGCACTTGGCATCGGAACTCCGTCAGTTCGACTACGAATTGGACAGGAACTGGCGGCTCGATACCCAAATCTGGAGTGGCCGACCCTGGTCCACCCAACCGGGCTCTATGATGCAGAGACGTGTCAATTGGAGCGTGGGGTCCTCTGGTTTGCTAATGTCTTGGGAACAGTAAATTTACAGATTGGTGAATTTTCAATGATCAGCAATGGTTGCACGATTGGCCACGAGTCAAAAATCGGAAAAGGCTGCCTTTTAAACCCCTCGGTCAACATTTCCGGCGGTGTTTTGATTGGTGATGGCGTTCTTGTCGGAGTTGGGGCACAGGTATTGCAATACCTCAGAGTAGAGGCGGGCGCCACGATTGGAGCAGGAGCCGTCGTGACGAAATCCGTACCTGAAGGGATCACCGTCGTTGGCGTCCCCGCCTATCCTCTCTCAAAACCTCAGCCATCACTTTCCCGATTTCGACCACTCACCACCAGTTCACTCAGTCCTTAAAAAGCCAGATTTCACCTGACGCCCTCCGGTTTAAGAGAAATCAAGGCCGTGTGTGCTGACACGCACACCGTAAAAAAAGGATGAGTCGTATGTCCCGCATTTATCTTTCCGTTCCAACGATGGGTGGCCGAGAACTTGGCTATATCCAGCAGGCTTTTGACACCAACTGGATCTCAACTGTCGGTCCAAATATCACCGCCTTTGAAACTGATTTTTCCGACCGGATCGGGCAATCGTGCGTTGCGCTCTCTAGTGGAACGGCTGCCATCCAGTTAGGGTTACGGCTACTTGGTGTTGGGCCCGGAGACGAAGTTTTCTGCCCAACTCTGACGTTTGTGGCCACGGCCAATCCGGTGCTGTATCTTGGGGCCAAACCAGTTTTTTTGGATAGTGAAACCCGAAGCTGGAACCTGGATCCACAACTTCTTGAAGAAGCACTCTGTGAGCGGGCGAAAATCAACCGCCTGCCCAAGGCAGTGATCGTTGTCCACCTGTTTGGACAGGCCGCCGATATGGATCCGATTTTGGGGGTGTGTCAGAAATATGACGTTCCGGTTTTAGAGGATGCGGCTGAGGCAGTTGGAACGCTCTATCGGGGAAAACCTGCCGGAACTTTCGGAGATGTTGCGGCATTTTCCTTTAACGGAAACAAAATTATGACCACCAGCGGCGGAGGGATGCTCACGGCCAAAGATTCTGCTCTGGTTGAAAAAGCCCGGTTTTGGTCGACTCAAGCCCGTGATCCAGGGATTGCCTATGAGCATTCCGAGATGGGTTACAACTTTCGGATGAGCAACATTTTGGCGGGTATTGGTCGCGGCCAATTAGAAATCGTTGATGAATTGATTGACCGCCGACGGCAGGTAGCTTTTCGATACCAGCGGGCGTTTCAGAATATACCAGGAATTGAATTCATGCCTCAGGCTGAGTATGGGTTTCATACCAACTGGCTCAGTTGTTTTTTGATTGACGAAGACCAGTTTGGGTGCAGCCGGGATGAAGTCATTGATTTGCTGGCACGTGAAGATATTGAGTCTCGCCCAATCTGGAAACCGATGCACCTTCAGCCACTCTATGCCCAGGCTGAGCGCTTTGGCGGTGACGTCGCCGAATATCTGTTTCGTCGTGGGATTTGCTTGCCCAGTTCTCCAAATTTGACGGTTGAAGACCAGCAGCGAGTCATTGAAATTATCCAATCTGCTACCAAAAGAAGTGTGCAATCTGGTGTTCATTTTGAGATCGGTGAATTTGTTTCCGCCTAACCCTGAAAAGCTCTCAAACCATCCCTCGTCAATCGTCAAAATAGGTATTAAAAATAAACCTTTTTTTCTTGTATCTCACTGGAAAAATAGATCTTTTATGGAATTCTGTTGCCTGAAAAGAAAAAAGTGATAAGGTGCCAGTCTCCAAACAATCTCTTTCACCAGAAAAGATAATCCACTTCGTTGAACGGAAGAACCCAGGGAGAATTGGTATGTGTGGAATCGTGGGCTACGTTGGTGAAAAGCATGTCGTCCCAGTCTTACTGGATGGCCTCAAAAAACTTGAATATCGTGGATATGATTCAGCCGGAATTGCGGTTGTTGATCAGGGAAATCTGTTTGTCCGGCGGGCACCCGGAAAATTAAGAAATCTCGAAACCAATCTGAAACTCCAACCTATTGATGGTACGTATGGCGTCGGGCATACCCGCTGGGCAACCCATGGCAGACCATCTGAACAAAACGCCCATCCCCATCGCGATGCAAGCGGGCGAATTGTGGTGGTGCATAATGGCGTGATTGAAAATCATGCTCAGTTAAAACAACAGCTCTTGAACGAAGGTCATACCTTTGTAACGCAAACCGATACCGAAGTCATTGCCCATCTGATTGGCAAACTCCGCGATCAGGTTGAATCATTAGAAGATGCCGTTCGCCGGGCAGTCGCTGAATTTCAAGGGATTTATGCAATTGCGGTGATGTCGGCTGATGAACCGGACAAAATTGTAACAGCCCGGCTTGGCCCACCAATTGTCATTGGTTTGGGAAACAACGAATATTTTATTGCCTCTGATATTCCGGCGATTTTGGAACATACCCGCGACATGTTTTTCCTGGCTGATCAGGAAATGGCGGTTCTGACCCGGTCAGGTGTTCTGGTGACCGATTTTGAAGGCATGCCACAGTCCCCTAACATCCACCGGATTATGTGGGACGCCCACATGGTTGAAAAAGGCGGCTTTCGGCATTACATGCTCAAGGAGATTTATGAGCAGCCACGCTCAATCCGCGACACGTTGCTGGGCCGGGTCTCGGTTGACGAAGGCCATGTCTATCTCGACAATATTGATTTTCGACCTGATGAGTGGCGGGAATTTTCGAGTATCAAAATTGCGGCCTGTGGCACAAGCTGGCACGCGGCGATGGTCGGCAAGTTTTTGATCGAAGAACTCGCCCGCATCCCGGTCGAAGTTGATTATGCGAGCGAGTTTCGCTATCGGGATCCATTGCTTGACCAGTCAACCCTGACGGTTGTGGTCACCCAGTCTGGCGAAACGGCTGACACGGTGGCTGCGCTCCGTGAAGCCAAATCCAAAAACAGTCGGGTGATTGCCGTATGTAATGTGCTCGGATCAATGGCGACCCGTGAAGCGGATGCCACTGTCTTAACTCAGGCAGGACCTGAGATTTCAGTGGCGTCAACCAAGGCATTTACTTCGCAGGTGACCGCTCTGTATTTACTGGCACTCTATTTAGCCCAGGAACGCGGCACCCTCGATCTGGACGCCCTCCGCTTCCACATCGAGCAATTGCTCCAGTTGCCAATGAAAATGGAATCAGTCCTCAACCTGGACACCCAGATTGACGAATTGGGAAAAGTTATTTTCCGAAGCCAGGATTTTTTGTATCTGGGGCGGGGAATCTTTTTTCCAATTGCGCTGGAAGGTGCTCTGAAGCTCAAGGAAATTAGTTACATCCACGCCGAAGGCTATCCGGCAGGAGAAATGAAACATGGTCCCAATGCCCTGATTGACGACCGGTTGCCCGTGGTGTTTATCACGCCCCATGAGACCGGTTCGCGGACTTCAGAAGTACGATATGA
The DNA here is from genome assembly GCA_964639175.1 of uncultured Clostridia bacterium. Lineage (GTDB taxonomy): Bacteria > Acidobacteriota > Blastocatellia > Chloracidobacteriales > Chloracidobacteriaceae > JACQXX01. Next base: position 302 of record CAZXCE010000355.1, on the reverse strand, counting down.
AAAAACCCTGTCGAATATGCAGGAAGTTAAAGCCAGAGAAGGCATTGTGATTGCCGTGGTGACCGAAGGCGATTCACACGCCGCCGAACTGGCTGATTATGTAATCGAAATTCCGGCAGCCTGTGACACGATTTCGGCCATCCTGGCCGTGGTGCCGCTCCAGTTGCTGGCCTATCACATTGCCATCCGGCGCGGGTGCGACGTTGACCAGCCACGCAATCTGGCCAAATCAGTAACTGTGGAATAGGGTTTAGGGTTCGGGGTTTGAAAAAAACCAAAAGGACATAAACGACCAAAGGGAC
>CAZXCE010000354.1:2859-8545 GCA_964639175.1 uncultured Clostridia bacterium | reverse complement strand
AGGGTTCAGGGTTTCGGATTTTCGAAACCAGGTTTTCTTCATTCTTCATTCTCAATTCTTCATTCTTCATTCTTCCCTGGACACGATTGAGGCACGCGAAAGGTTACAGCCGGTGAAAAAAATTCAGAAAAAAAAGAGGGACGCTGTTTCCAGCATCCCTCTTCTTTAGTCTCAAGCCCAAAGTCTTCAGCTCAAAGTCTCAAGCGGATTTTTCCTTTGACCGACGGATAAACCGGACGATCTCCCCAACCCACAAGACAACCGATGTAGAGGCGATGATAATCGCCCAGTGATCAGCCCGCAGTGGTGTGGTGTTAAAAACGTCTCCGCCAATCTGGACCATGATGATCTGCCCAATCAGAATTGATCCGGCGATCAGAATAAATGACTTGTTTTCGGCCAGATTGTGAAAAGCTGAGAAGTTATGGCCTAAACATTTGGCGTTAAACAGGTTCCAGAATTGCAGGAACACAAATACCGAGAAAAACACCGAGAGTTTATAGCGGTCATTGTCAATTGGCCCGCCCTGTTGCAGATAGATCAGGAAGCCAATCAGGAAGACCAGAAAGAACCCACCAACGCCAAAGATAGATCTCGCCATAGCTGGCGTGACGATAAAGGCGTCTGCTTTGCGAGGCGGGCGATTCATCACGCTGTGGTGAGGCGGTTCGGTGGCCAGTGCCAGTGCGGCAAAGGTATCCATAATCAGGTTGACCCAGAGCATCTGGGTCACGGTCAGCGGGAGTTTGACCCCGATGAATGGCCCCAGGAGCGCCACACCAAGTGCCACGACGTTGATCGTAAGTTGAAACAGGATAAATCGCTGAATGTTTTCATAGAGCGACCGTCCCCACATCACGGCATTGACGATACTTCGGAACGAATCGTCAAGCAGGATGATATCGCTGGCTTCTTTAGCTACGGCTGTTCCGGCTTTGCCCATGGCTAACCCGACGTTGGCATAGTTAAGTGCCGGCGCGTCGTTCGTTCCATCTCCTGTCACGGCAACCACGTTGCCGTCTTCCTGTAACAGTTTCACCATGCGCAATTTGTCCAGTGGACGTGCACGGGAGAGGACTTTGAGTGTCCGGAGTGATTTTTTCGCTTCTTCATCACTCAATTTACCAAACTCGGGGCCCGTCAGCAGGTGATCATCCGTGTCGGTTGAATCCCACAGGCCAATCTGGCGGGCAATTTCTTTGGCGGTTTCTTTATTGTCGCCCGTGACGATTTTGACACCGATTTGAGCCACCCGGCAGGCCGCAATGGCTGGCGGAACTTCGGGCCGGATCGGGTCAGCAATCGCCGCAAACCCAAGCCAGATCAAATTGCGGGCAATATTTTCAATCTTGTCTTCTGGATCTTTCGGCGGAGATTCCAGGTAGGCAAACCCGAGCGTTCGCATCCCGCGAGCCTGATAGTCTTTTAACTCTTTGTGGATATTGGTCTTCTGGGCATCAGTCAATGGCTGCAATCCCTGACTGGTCAACATCTGGCTGCAGCGATCCATCACAATTTCAGGGGCCCCTTTGATGTGCAGAATCTGTTTCCCGCTAAATGAAGTCCCCAGCGTGCCCATAAATTTGCGTTCGGTTGAGAACGTCAATTGATGGTCAATGTGGAACTGCGCCCGTTTCTGGTTGTAATCAACGCCGGCTTCATCAACCCACAACAGGAGCGCGCCTTCGGTCGGATTCCCGAGCGCTTTGGGGTTTTCGCCCGGTTTTTTGCTCAGGTTGGCAGTAGAGTTGACCGAAATTGATTCTGCAATCAGTTTCTCTAAATCAGTGGACAGGGAACTCGACAAAAGTTTGTTGGAAAAGGCCGGGAAGCGCATTTCAAACACGCGCATTTCATTCATGGTGAGCGTTCCGGTCTTATCTGAACAGATAACCGTTGCCGCACCAATCGTTTCGCAGGCGTGCATCCGGCGCACGAGGTTATTTTCACGGGTCATCTTCTTCATGCTATAGGCCAGGCTGAGCGTTACGCTCATCGCCAGACCTTCCGGCACCGCCACGACGATGATGGTCACGGCAATCATGAAGTATTTGATCAATTCTTTGGTGACGTGGGGTTCAAACCACAGTTTTGGATCCTGGGGAATCAGATTGGCCCCAAAGGCAATCCCCGCCACGACGGCAAAAAACAAAATGCCACCGCCGACAGTTTTGGCCCATCCGCCAATGCCCTCGTCTTCAAGCCATTCCGGGGCTTCGGCTTTGCTGCCGGCCAGTTCCAGTCCGTCATAAAAAATCGGCAGCCAGACTTTAGCCAGTGCAATGAGCACCGCAACCACCAGGATGCCCATAAAGACCCATTGATTTTGAGCCAGTTTCAGATCGCCAGTGATGACACCGCGCGCGGTCAAGGCGGTATAGGTCAGTGCCGCAATCCCAAATCCAACGACGCCAATGACCTTGCTCAACCCTTCAAGTTGTTTATTGAGCGGGGTTTCTTCGCCAGTTTCTTCGGCGGCAGCCCGGGCGGTCTGGCCAATTTCAGTGCCGTCGCCCACCGCCGCAATCTCGATAATGCCGTGTCCATCGGAGGCAAAGGTGCCGCGCAGCACTTTATCACGCGGATAGGCACCTTCGTGGTGACTGGTATTTTTTGCCAGATCTTCGGTGGCGACTTTTGAAGCCGGAACTGATTCTCCGGTCAGTCGTGATTCATCAATTTGGAGCGAAACGGCTTCAATCAAGCGTCCATCAGCCGGGGTTTCTTCACCCGCTTCGAGCAGGACCAGATCCCCAACCACAATTTCCTTGCGGGGAACGGTGGTGTAGGCTCCATCCCGGATCACCTTGACCGGAACGTCATCGCTGACCTGATTGAGGATGTCAAACTCTTTGTTGGCCTGATATTCATTGAGAAAGGCCAGAACCGTGGCGAGCAAAATGGCGACCACAATGCCAATGCCTTCCAGATATTCACCTTCGGCAATGCCCACCCCAATGGCGATGACTGCCGCAATGATGAGAATTCGGATAACTGGATCGTCAAATTTTTCCAAAAAAAGTTTCCACCACGGATCACGCTCAGGTGGAGTCAGTACGTTAATGCCGTGTTTCTGCCGGCTGGCTTCAACTTCGGCAGAAGTCAGTCCTCGGTATCCTGTGCTTCGTGCGGTTGTTGTTTCACTCATAGGTTTCCTAAATGTGGAGCTCAAGATGATTCGTTCACGTTGGGTATTGTATTGAAATGGGAGGAGATTGCGACCCAGGGTTGCAATTGGGGCCGCAAAACGAACAAACTCTGCTTACTTCATGCTTAAACTTCCGAGAATTCCTGATCTGTCTTCACTGCTATTCTTCATTTTTAAGGAGAATTTTCATTTATGGAATCCGTTGGCACACCTCCAAAACGAGCTGGGGTCAAACGTAAATCCAATAAAATCAAACCGTTTGCTGCTTCTGATACAACTTTTATGGAGTTGTTTGAGTTAGCACCGGATGCAATTCTGATTGTCAACGATCAGGGCCAAATCGTCCTGGTCAATTCACAGACGGAAAAACTGTTTGGGTATACTCGTGAAGAACTGGTTGGAAAAACGATTGAATTGCTGGTGGCTGACAGGTATCGCACCAGCCACCTGGGGCACCGGGAACGATATTCGGCAAATCCTCATACCCGCCCGATGGGAAGTGGCCGGGATTTGCTGGCGCGAAGAAAAGATGGAACGGAATTCCCGGTTGAAATTAGTTTAAGCCCACTCAGAGCCCAAGATGGGATGTATGTGACGAGCATAATACGGGATATTTCAGAACGTAAAGAGGCTGAGCGGCAAATCCACAAGTTAAATCAAGAACTTGAGCAGCGTGTGATTGAACGCACGGCTGAGTTGGCCCGCTCAAACGCTGAACTGGAACAGTTTGCCTACATTGCTTCGCATGACCTGCAGGAACCGCTACGGATGGTTGCCAGCTATACCCAACTGCTTGCCAAACGGTACCGGGGCAAACTCGATCAGGATGCGGATGAATTTATCAATTTTGCCGTGGATGGCGCCGTGCGGATGCAAAAGCTCATTAATGATCTGCTGGCCTATTCACGCGTCAAAACCCGTGGTAAGGAGTTTACCCAAACCAATCTGGAAGAAGTTCTAGACCGGGTGCTGCTCAGTTTGCGGTTATTGATTGAGGAAACTCAGGCGGAAATTACCCATGATCCGCTGCCAACCGTGATGGCCGATGCCTTGCAAATGGGCCAGATTTTTCAGAACCTGATTGGAAATGCCCTCAAATTTCATGGTGACAAAGCGCCCCGGGTCCACATTTCAGCCCGTCAGGAAGGAAAAGAATGGGTCTTTTCGTTCCAGGATTGGGGTATTGGGCTTGAACCACAATATGCTGAGAAAATCTTTGTTATTTTTCAGCGCCTGCACAATACGGCTGACTACCCTGGCAGCGGCATTGGTCTGGCGATCTGCAAACGCATTGTCGAGCGCCACTGGGGACGCATCTGGGTTGAGTCAGAGTTTGGAAACGGTTCGACCTTCTATTTTACACTTCCGACTGATCCACAATCAGGGAAGGTAATTGCTTGAAATTGGTAGTTAGAAAATTATACAACAGAAACAGCAGTTTTCCTTGCCCCTTTGCTGGCTGTATTTTGAAATTCGAAAGAAATAATGGCCTCAAATCTATGGAGAACAATGAACCAATGGAACACAGGGAAATTGGCAGACCGATTGAAATTCTACTCGTGGAAGACAACCCAGGCGATGTTCGCCTCACTCTCGAAGCCCTCAAGGAAGCCAAAGTCAAAAACACATTGCGGGTTGCCCGCGATGGCGTTGAAGCTCTGGCCCTGCTCCGCCAGGAAGGGCCATTTGCCAATGCCTGTATTCCTGATCTGATTTTGCTCGATTTAAACCTTCCCAAAAAAGACGGGCGGGAAGTTCTGGCTGAAATCAAAAAAGACAGCCGTTTACGCTGCATTCCGGTCGTGGTCTTAACCACATCAGACGCTGAGCAGGATATTTTGAAAAGTTATGATCTTCACGCCAACTGTTATGTCACCAAACCAGTTGACCTTGATCAATTTATTCAGGTGGTTGAATCAATTGAAGGGTTTTGGCTCAGCATTGTGAAATTACCGACACTGTAAAGGAAGTGGCTTGTGAAGATTGAAACCATTCAGGTTTTATTGATCGAGGACCACCCAGGTGACGCTCGACTGGTTCGGGAAATGCTGGCCGAAGCCAAAGATATTGTGTTTAGTGTGACCTATGTTCGCTTGCTTTCAGAAGGTGTCACTATTTTAAAGCAGACGACAGTGGACGTGGTGCTGCTCGATCTTTCGTTGCCAGATAGCAATGGTCTATCGACGTTTGAAAGTATTCAGGACCAGTTTCCCGAAATACCGATGGTCTTGCTGACCGGATTTGAAGATGTTTCAGTGGCCATTCATGCCCTGAATCTGGGGGCTCAGGATTATCTGGTCAAGGGGCAGGTTGATGGCAGTTTGCTTGAGCGGTCACTCAGGTATGCGATTGAACGCAAACGGGTTGAGGAAGCTTTGAAAAAAAGCGAACGCCGACTTCGATCCATGGTCGAAAACCTGCCAGCCGGGGCTGTCTATCGTGAAGGTGATTCGATTTTCTTTAACAAGGCTGTCGAAAAAATCACTGGCTATCAACCACACGAGATCACCACGATTTCAGAATGGTTTTCCTTGCTCT
>CAZXCE010000354.1:0-2759 GCA_964639175.1 uncultured Clostridia bacterium | reverse complement strand
TTTCCTTGCTCTATGGTGGTGAAGGCAAACGATTTGCTGCAGAGTATGAAGCAGATCGGGCGACTCAGTTTGCTGATTCCCGGATCCAGGCGATTGTGCGCAAGGATGGACAAATTCGGTTTGTTGAGTTTGCCGGGTACAGCTATGAGCAGGGTGAGGTGTGGTTGTTGTATGACATTACCGAACGCCTGCAAGCCGAACAATTGATCCGTGAACAGGCGACCCTTCTGAATCAGTCACAGGATGCCATTTGGGTGCTGGATCGGGACAATCGGGTTCAGTTTTGGAATCAAGGTGCTGAGCAATTGTTTGAATGGAAGGCCGCCGAAGTGATGGGAAAACCGCTCGAAGCTGTTTTTCGGGATTGCTGCCAGACCGAGCTGGTTGTGATCCAGAAGGAGATTGCGGAAAAAGGTGGCTGGCGGGGCGAGTTGCATATGGCAACCAAGTCCGGAAGGGAATTGATTGTTGAAAGTCGCTGGACGGTTTCCTACGATAGTCAGGGCCGTCCACAATCGAAACTCACCGTCAATACCGACATTTCTGACAAAAAGCGGCTTGAAAATGAATTTATGCGCGCGACTCAGCTTTCGTTAATTGGCGAACTGGCTGCGGGTCTGGCGCACGAAATCAAAAACCCACTGGCTGGAATTCAAGGCGCGGTGGATATTTTGATTCGGCGGCGCTCACCTGGGGATCCTGAACGCACGGCGCTCGAAGCTGTCCGGCGCGAAGTCGGTCGAATTGATGGAACCGTGCGTGAGTTGCTCAATCGGGCCCGGCCTCGCGCCCTCACCCAGGTTCCAACCTTGCTCAATGAAATTGTTCGGCACGCGGTGGTGCTCTCCAGACATCAGGCGACAGTTGGACCCAATGCAGATCGTCGGATTGCGATTGACCTGGAATTGCCGACAGATCCAATTATTGCCTCAATTGACACGGCTCAAATGGAAGATGCCATCCTCAATCTCATTCTCAATGCTCTGGATGCGGTTGGTGACCGTGGACAAATTACGGTTCGGCTCAAGCTGGTCAAGCTTGAGTCTCCTAACCGTCCACTCGAAGCGGTGATTGAAGTCGAAGATAATGGTCGGGGGATTGCCGAATCGGATTTAGCCAAGATTTTTCACCCGTTTTACACCACTTCCCCACGGGGAACCGGTCTGGGGCTCCCCGCCGTTCGCCGGATTGCTCGCGCTCACGGCGGTCAGGTTGATGTGAAATCAGAAATTGCCAAAGGTTCGATGTTTACCTTACGCATCCCACTTGGTCACAACTGACAGGGTGACAACTGACAAGATGACAACGTGAGTTTTGCTTAATCTTCTTTGGATTGACGGCTCGCGCTCCTTCAGCGTGGAAGCACAAAATGGAAGGTGCTGCCCTGACCCGGGCCAGCCGATTCGGCCCAGATTCGGCCTTGATGGGCTTCGATATAGGCTTTGGCGATTGAAAGCCCCAGTCCTGTTCCGCGAGCTGAAAATTCATACTGACCCGATGTATGTGAGGTGGCATCCCGACTGGTATAAAAGCGGTCAAAAATCCGTTCAATCTCGCTTTGTTCAATGCCAATGCCGGTGTCTTTGATACTGAACTGAACTTCGGTGTCTGTGGCCGTGACCTGAATCTGGATCGCGTTGCCGTCATACGTGAATTTAATGGCATTTTGAATCAGGTTCAGTAACACAATTTTGAGTTTCTCCCGGTCTGCATTGACTTCACACCTGGAATCTCTGGTCAGGTGAATTGTTTGGTGACGTTTTTCAACAAAAGAAGCCAGGTCTTCAATAGAATCCTGGGTCAGTTGAGCCAGATCAACCAGTTCTGGTTTGAGTTCCAGGATACCTTCATTCACTTTCAACATTTGCAGGATATCGTCAAAACTGGAAGTCAATCGCGAGACCATTCGCTGGCACGACGCCAGCGAACGCTTTTGAGCCGTTGTCAGCGGTCCCAGGGTGCCTTCGGCCAGGGCTTCGTTATACCCTTTGAGTACCGTGAGCGGTGTCCGCATCTCGTGGGACGTCACCATCATAAAATTGTTTTTCATCTGGTTGAGTTCCTGGAGCCGCCGGGTTACTTCCAGTTCATTCTGATAGAGCCGTTCCAGTTCGAGCACTGACCGGGTGATAGTTTCGTTTTTCTCCTCCAGTTCGAGGTTTTTGGTTTCAAGTTCACCGTGGAGTGCCGCATTTTCAATTGCCACGGCGGCCTGATGGGCCAGGGATTCCAGGATTTCAACGTCGGTTTCAGAAAAGAGTGGGCGACCTTCACGGTGGCGAACCAGTAAGACGCCCCCGATTCGTCCTGAACGCATCACAATCGGCACCCCGATCAATCCGTGAACTTCATAGCGCTTTACCAGTTCCGGATAGGCAATCTGATCTGAAGTCTGGGCATCGTGGATAATGGCCGGCTTTCCCTCAAGCACAATCTGGCCCGTGACCCCTTCCCCAAGTGGAAGCGAAACCGGCTGACTATCCCATCTGCCCTGTGTCCAGACTCGATTAAAAATCACCTGGGTATCTTTGACTAAACCAATTCCGCAGGGGTCACCGCCCACCAGCCGGGCACCTTCAGTGGCAAGTTGTTGCAGGACGTGATCAATCTCCAGTTCGGAATTGATGGTCCGTGTGCTTTGCAGCAGCCGACGAAGGTAGGTAATGCGTTCTTCCTGACGGCGTTTGACAACTCGAATTCGCCAGGCATAGCCCGCATAAATACCCCCGCCCAGCAGCCCAACATAGGCCAGGATCGCC
>CAZXCE010000353.1:0-8564 GCA_964639175.1 uncultured Clostridia bacterium | reverse complement strand
GTAGGTTTTGCGGTACTGCAGTTCAAGTTCCTTATTGTCAGGTTTCCCATCATTGTTGACATCAACCTGCAGTTCAATTTTGCGGCGTTTGCCTTCGCGCCGGGTGTTGCTCGGTTCATACCCAAGGCTGTACTGATTGCGCATCAGGGCACTGATGGATCTCATCGTGGTTGGCAATTCCCCTTGAAAGGTCACTGGGAAATATTTGCCGCCGGTCGAGTCAGAGAAAGTCCGAAGTGTGTTAAACGCCTGCAGGAACGTCAGATTTTGTTCGGGCGGCATCCGGAAATCATTCATTTTATAGAACAAATTCCCAATCCCAATGCTATAGACCGGAATCCCGGCCCGGTCAACCATCCGGCGGGCTTCGTCAAAATTGAGCTTGCTAAACGTGTCAATTCCCAGACTGACCAGCAAAATGGCAGTTCGGCCCTGAACTTCTTCAAGTCCCACATATTCTTCGCCATCGAGTTGCCCCCCCTTGATCACAAATCGCAACGTGTCATAGAGGTTGCTTTCCGAAAATGCCGGAACGTTGCGCCAGAGGAGGTTGACGCTCCCGATGAGTTCAGATGGGTTATTTGAGAAGTCATTGAGAACTTTTGGCCGGATGTCATAGGCAACAATCGAGATATAGTCTTCTGGCTTGACAAAATACTGCAGAAACGCACCAGCGGCTTGCAGAACTTCGATGCGAATTCCAGAGATAATCCGGCTGTATTCAAGCACCATCACCATGGTGACGGGGGCTTCGACCGGACGGAAATTGGTAATTTCCTGCTTCACGCCATCTTCAATAATGGTGAAGTTCTCTTTCTTGAGGTTTTGATAGATAGCGCCGGTTTTCTTGTTATAGACGACCACCTCCGTATTCACCACGTTGGTTTCGATCACGATGGGTTCGTCGGTATCCGTTTGGGGCTTATCGCGTTTGAGCGGTGGACGGCGTCCAGGGGCTTTGCTGCGGAGCGTTCCCTGGGACGGTGTTTTTTCCGGTTCTTCCTGTTTGACGTCCAGTTCCGGCTCTTTTTCAGGAATGTCCGGGTTTTTCTTCTGGTTTGATGGAGGTCGGCCGGTACGAGACTGAGCCAACGACGTGGAAAGACCAACCAGGGTGTAATTGGCCAATAATATCCCGACCACCAGCACCACGAATGCAATTCGTCGCCACTGGATGGGAATGCGGTATTTGAAAGTGTTGCTGCCGGGCTGAGATGCTGTCACAGAAAAACCTCCTCATTGTCAGTAGAACTTAGTCAGTAGTCAGTAGTCAGTAGTCAGGCGTTGGGGTTTTGAAGTATCTGTCAAGTGTATTTTGTTTGATTTAAGTTATTTAGGAACAATTCTTTTCAAGAGTTCCACGAATTCAGCGACCCGAGTTGTTCTACTGACTACGGACCAGGAACTAAAACAACCGAAATGGAGTGAAATGAATGCTGTCGGCACTGACGAGTTGATATCTGGTGGCGTTGCGCTGGCCATTGAAGGCAGTGGCGATGGCATCGCCGTGTAAATGGCCATATACACACCAGGTGGCCTGGTATTCGTCCAGCAAGTCGGTAAAACCGCTGGGTTCGTGCTGGCTGTTCATCGGCGGGTAGTGCAAAATCACCACCAGGTGGTCAAATTCGGCGGCCCGTCGGTGTGCCTGCTCTAATCCAATGCGTAATCGGCCAATTTCTCGCTGGTAAATTTTGAGATCTTGTTCGGTATAGCCCCGATGTAGGGCAGATTCACGGGATGTGTCAGAAGCTTCACGCCCGGATTGCTCGATTCGTTCCATCAAATCAAGACTGGAGTCCGTTCCCGGACACTGCCAGCCGCGCGTCCCAACAAAAGCCACTCGATTGAGAATACAACAACTGGCCTGAAGTGGCTCCACGGTGGGACCCGTCGCAACCCGAACTTTGTTGATTGAATGCCACCAGAAATCGTGGTTGCCCCGAATGATGATTTTCCGGCCCCGCAGGTTGGCAATCCAGTCAAGGTCCGGCTGCACATCTTCGGCCTTCATCGCCCACGAAAGGTCGCCGGCTAAAATTAAAATATCGTCTGTGTCACCTGCGGCTCCATTTTCGCCGGGTTGCAGGGCGAGTGCTGCCCAGGCATCGGCAATTTTGCGGGCATGGTCTCTCCAGTGCTCACCAAAGATGTGCATTGGTTTGGGGCGGGCAAACGAAAGATGAGGGTCACCAAGGGCAAAAACACGCATGCAACTTAGGGTTCAGGGTTCAGGGTTCAGGGTTTAACTCTCCTTAGAATATCGGGAAATCCCAAAACCTGTATGAAATTCAACCTGGCCTGATGGCGATGAGAATAAAACTTAACACACTGCGCCAAAAACTCGAAACTTCCCCGCAAGTTTGGTATGCTCGCCACCATTCACAGTAAAAAGCAAGTTTCCGAAGCTGCAGCATGCATGTGCCAACGTCCTCATTATCAAATACCAAAAATGAACAATGAATTATGAAAGATAGATAGTGCATCTCATTGAATCATAATTATTTCGGCTCTTCTTCATTCTTCATTCTTCATTCTCGATTCTTCATTCTTCATATGTCATCCAAAGGTCCGGGGTCTTCCTCCGCACTTCCTCAGACACAGGTCTTGTCTTTCCCGCGCGTGGTACCATCTGACGCCTATGTCCTGCGCACAGCCACCGTGGCGCTGGTTTTATGTGATTTGATCGTGGCCACGGCTTCGTTTCTGGTGGCGTTTTATCTGCGACACAATGAGGCGGTTTTTTATCGCCCGCTCGGTGCCTGGTTACCAACGGATATCACCTGGGGATTTCGTCCATATTTTGTGCTGCTGGCCTTCATTCCAGTGGTTCGCATTTTGACCTTGCGCTATTACGGACTCTATCAACTGCGCGGCGAATACGCTTTTTTTGAAGATGCCACCCATCTGGTCAAAGCCGTCACGATGAGTTCGCTGTTTGTGATTGTGATTGTGTTTTTCTTCCGCGGCGGGTTTGCCTTTCAGACGTTTTCCTACTCGCGGTTGGTGTTTGTCTATGACTGGGCCCTGGCACTCGGTGGCTATGCTCTGGTGCGGATCCTCTTGCGAAGCCTGCAAAATATCCTTCGCCGCCGGTCACTGAACCTGATTCCCACGCTGGTGGTGGGGACAGGACAGAGTTCACAGGTGTGCATTGCTGAAATTTCCGAGGAACCACGGCTGGGGTACTATGTGGTTGGGGCTCTGGCCACCAGCAGTTCAACACCGGAAGAATTGGAAAAGGGTGAAGTTCAGGGAGTGCCAATTTTGGGTCAGTTTGACGATTTGCCGGCGCTGGCCAAGCAATCCGGAGTGACTGAAATCCTGATTACCGACTCGACTCTCCCTTCACGCGATATTTTCCAGTCCATGATGCGCGTGGGACGCAAACACCATTTGACCTTTCGGGTCGTGCCAAATTTATTCAATTGCCTGCCGCGCAAGACGGAAATTGATCAAATTGGCTCGCTGCCGATGATCAAACTCTTTGAAGACCCACTGGCGGGCCCCAATCGAATCCTCAAACGCACAATTGACATTGTTGGCGCCAGTGTCGGTATCATTCTCCTGACCCCGTTCTGGGCGGTGATTGCTTTTCTGATTAAACGCGAATCTCCCGGACCGGCACTCTATAAACAGGAGCGCGTCGGCATGGATGGACGCGTCTTCCAGATGTACAAATTCCGATCCATGCGGGTTGATGCCGATGATTCAATTCACCGCGAAGTGATGCGCCAAAACATCACCAATGCTCAGTCTGCCAATCAAGGCGATGACGAACAACCCATCTTCGGCAAAATCGCCAATGATCCCCGGTTGACTCAGATTGGCGAATGGATCCGACGCTACAGTGTTGATGAATTGCCCAATCTGCTCAATGTCCTGATTGGTGAAATGAGTCTGGTCGGCCCACGACCACCAATCCCCTATGAAGTCGAAATGTATGAAGAGTGGCACCGCTCCCGGTTTAACATCAAACCGGGCATCACGGGACTCTGGCAGGTTTCAGGCCGGAACCGGTTGAATTTCGAGCAAATGGTGCAACTTGATCTGTACTACATTGAAAACTGGTCAATCTGGCTCGAACTCAAAATTCTACTCCTGACCATCCCGGTCGTGCTGCGCGGGGATAATGCCTATTGAAAGAGCGAGTAGTGATACCAATTTGGGCTGAGGGTATCGGGCTAAGGGCTGAGGGAAATACAATATTTCCAATACTTTAGCCTTTCCATAATGCGAGAACTTCACTCCAAAATGGTATGAGATAGTTGCAGAGCGAGTCGTCCATCCAAAGAATCACGCTCAAGCCCTTGAAAGTCATCTTCTCATTCCCGAAAGCTTCAAAATGAATGGCCAGTAACCCCTCCAACCGTTCTTCAGAACCGACTCGCTCCTCGCTCTTCGCTCCTCGTTCTTCTTTGATTGGCCGGGTGATGCTGGCGGCGGGGGTGATGGGGATAGTTATAGTGTCCTGGGGACTGATCTTTCCAAAAAGTCAGGTCCTTGCCTTTTTCCAGCAACCTGGAACCATCACGATCCAGGGCATTTTGACAGATGAAGTCAATCGTCCGATTGCCGGAGCACAGTTGACGCTGACCGGGACGGCAAACTTCAAACAACTGGCGCTTTCACAACCTGATGGGAAATTCTCAATTGCGGCACCACGGACGGGCAATTATATGCTGGCGATCCGGGCTGGAGGGTATCGCCCTGTCCAGCAACAAATTACACTGCCCAAACCTGAAGAAACCACCATCATTCTGCCTCCACGGCAACTTCTGCCGACCTCTCTGCGCATTACGCTCTATGACCAGCAAACCAACGACCGGCTGGCCGGCGGGGTGATTACCATCCGCAGTCAAAATGATGAAACCACGCGGCGGGCCTTTGATGTCGGCAACGGGGAGTATTTTTTTGGACGGCTGGTCAATGGATTCTATGAGATGCGGGTGTCAGTCACCGGGTATGAAACCCGCGATCTGGATGGCATTTCAATTACCTCGGGCTCAACAACCGAACAGTCAGTGTTGCTGGCCCGGGTATCAACCATTCCACTTGGCAATAAGCAAAAAAACCGATCTTTTACCGTTCCCAAACTCCCAGCCAATCAGGTCTTGTGTATTTATCCAGACCGGGATTCAAGTATCTGGTTCGGTACCACACATGGTGTTTGCCGGTACAATGGTCAGAATTATGAATCTTCTGAGCGCACAGACGTCCCGTGGCACCTGATTGGGACATTGCAGGTCAACTGTATCCTGCGCGACCGAAATGGCGGATTGTGGTTTGCGACCAACGAAGGTGTGTACCTGCAACCTGCACTCAGACAACCACTTGAACGGGTGCTGCCGCAGTCTATTTTGTCGTCACTGGAGGTCATCGCCATGCTCCAGGACCGCTCTGGCGTCATGTGGTTTGCGACCAAACGCGGTGTGGCACGGCTGGCTGATCAATCTGTCACACTCTGGGGAAAAGATCAGGGTCTCACGGATGGACGAGTCAATGCGCTCATTGAATCCAGGGTTGGTGGACAACTTCTGGCAGCGACTGATCGAGGCTTGTTCCGTTTTAATGGCCAATGGTCTCAAATGCCGTTCCAGAATTCATCTCAGAGCCCGGTTGGTGAAATTTTTGGCTTGAGTGAGGACACGTCACAAACGCTGTGGATGACCACCGCCACGGGGCTGTATTCCCTGATTGGGGATCTTGTTTTTAAAGCTGAACCGGGTGCCGTCAATGTCCCGCTGACCCGATGTGTGGTTGATGCCCTGGGAAATATCTGGTGTGTGCCAACGGGAAAAGGCGTTGTCGTTTATGACCCGCTCCGGCGAGAAGCAGCCGAACTGCTTGCAACTGATCAGGTTTTGACCATGGCGGTGGACCGGGAAGGCAGCTTATGGTTTGGTACCAATGAAGGGGCAATTTATCACGATGTCTTTAGTTTTGTTGGGTTTGACACCAGTCGTGGTCTGACGGACAGTGATGTGTATGCCATTGCCCCGGATACGGCCCGCAAACACCTCTGGGTTGGAACCTCGCGCGGAGTTTCCGAATTTGACGGGGTCCAGTTTCGTCCGCTCAGCCAGTTACCGCCCGATATCATGGTTCGCAGCCTGATGGTGGCACCCGATGGTGCGCTCTGGATTGCGGCTTCCACCGGATTATTCCGATGGGATGGGGTCAATCTCCTCAAAACTGAAGCGACGGTCTTCCCCAAACTTGAGCTGCAAGACATTGTGATTGACACCAAGCGACCGCTGGTGTGGGTTGCCACCACCAATGCGGTTATTCCAATCAACCCAACGACGCTCAAACCGGAAGGTGAACCGGTCCGAATTGATGGGAAAGTCAGATTTCTGACCCAGGCATCCTCTGGATTGCTGTGGATTGCGACAGATCGAGGGGTGTATCGCTATGATCCGACCAAAGCCGAACTCGTGGTTATTGGTACCGATCAGGGCCTGAAGAGCCTCGATGTACGCTGGATTTTAGAGCAACCCACCAAAGGTCAGTTCTGGTTTGCCACCGGACATAGTGTTGAAAGTTATGACGGCAACCGCTTTGACCTGGAGCCGATCAGTGGTGCCACCAAAGGGGCGGATGTTCGGTGTTTGTTTTTGGATCGGGACGGATTTTTGTGGGTTGGGCTCGGAGATGGAAATATTCGCAAGTTCCTGCCGCAAATCGCCGGACTGACCAAAACCTACAAACGCGACGATTATGACCTGACTGGTACCCAGATTCGCACGATTACTCAGGATGAAGCAGGTATTGTCTGGTTTGCGACTGACCAGGGAGTAACTCGCCATGTCCCCAACCGGCTATCCCCTCCGATTGATATTAAACTTGAAGTGGATGGTGCTGAAATTAACCAGCCCTCGCCGGTTTATGTGAGTTCGGGCCAGCATCGGCTTAAATTTCAATATGTTGGCATCAGCATGATGAGTGACGTGGCCTACCTCTATCGGCTAGTTGGCGATAAAAGCGGAAATGATGAATGGAAATTGATTGATGCTGATCGGCCAAATAAAACCGAGTCACCTGTGATGGATTTACCACCAGGCGAATATACCTTTGAGGTTCGGGCCTTAAATCGGGATCTCTATGGCTGGAATGCCCCACCGACCCAGTTGACCGTGCGCATTGATCGTCCGATTTACACCAAACCCTGGTTTCTCGCCTTAGGGATTACCTTGCTGGCCAGCGGGGGAACGGGTGTCTTTCTGATTCGACGCCACCAGCGCCGTGAGTATATCCTCCCCCCGCATCTGAAAACCTTTCGCGCCATCGAACCTAACCCATACATTGTTGGAAATCCGATTCGCCAGCCGCAAATGTTTTTTGGACGGGAAGATGATTTCAATTACGTCCGCAAAAAACTCGAAGGAGCGGCTCAGGGACTGGTGATTGTATTTTGTGGCGAACGCCGGACCGGAAAAAGCTCGATTTTGTATCAAATCCAGAATGGCCGATTGGGAACGCGGTTTGTGCCGGTGTTTATTGATATGCAGGAAATGATTATCGAAAGCGATGGTGAATTCTTTCAGCGCATGGCCCGGCTGATTGCGGAATCAGTTCATCGCTACCTGGGACCGGAAAGCACCCTTGAATTCCCGTTTCATTCACAATCCGGGACGCCTCGCTATGACTCCAAGCGGTATCCATTTACCCAGGTTGGCACCAATCCCTTTGATCTGTTTCGGGAATTCATCAATGAAGTGTTGCGCATGATCGGCGACCGACGATTGATCCTGCTGGTGGATGAATATGAATTGCTCGAAACCAAAGTCGAAAATAAGAAACTCAATCGTGAAATTTTTGCCTTTCTGGCTGGTCTGATTGATAGCCACGATCAACTTTCGTTCATTTTTACCGGATCGAAGAAAATCGAACAGCGGGACCGGCGCTACTGGCGTGAAATGTTGCGGCGGTCGCTCTTCCGCAAAGTCGGATACCTGAGCCAGCGCGATACGCTCCGGTTGACGACAGAGCCAGTTCGCGACCAGGTGGTGTATGGACGTGGAGTCGTCGAGCGAATTTATCGCCTGACCGCCGGTCAACCATTCTATACCCAGGTCATCTGCCAAAATGTGATTGACTACTTAAATGAGCACAAACGCCACTTTATTGTGCGTTCTGATCTCAAACATATCATTGGGGAAATCGTTGATAACCCGCTTCCGCAAATGATTTACTTCTGGGAAGGCCTCAGTGACGATGAAAAGCTTGTGCTTTCCCTACTGGCTGAAGTAATTTCAGATGATTCTCAATTTGCCACGGCTACCAGGCTTGCCCGAGTCATTGTCCGAAATGACTATCCGGTCACGCTCTCGGAAAATACCATCCGCCTCACGCTCGAAGAATTATTCCGCAGTGAAATCCTCATCAAAGAAGGCAACGAGGATTTTGCCTATCGCATTGATCTGATGCGGTACTGGATCAAGCGCAGCCACAGCATCTGGCAAGTCGTTCGCGAAGTGAAGACACTCTAGTCAGTCGTTGATGAGTCAGTAGACAAAACCCGGATAGTTGAATTCGTCGAATTCTTGAAAAGAATTGTTCCT
>CAZXCE010000352.1:0-8601 GCA_964639175.1 uncultured Clostridia bacterium | reverse complement strand
GAACCCCGAATCCTAAACCCTAAACCCTGGCTGATATAGAAACCCCGACTGGTTCGGGGTTTTCTTTTTTGGGCCGCCGGCCTGGTTCAGTGTGCCCATCTTTGTAGGGTGCCGGATGATCAATGAGCATTTTTTGCAAAATTCTTCGCGTTTAAGAGTAAGGCCGGCTAAGGAAAAACCTCAACCGTAATGGCCTTCAACGTTCTGACAGGTTTTTACCTTCTTCAGAGCCGGCTTATTTCATTATACCAATTTGCAACCCAGTCCTCAGTATTAGGGCACGGTCAAACGAGTCAATCAAATAGACTTAGCCGACTGCTGACTACTGACTGCTGACTACAAACTGGTATTACATTCAGATGTAGCCAGAGGTTACTCAGCGAGATTTCTTATTTTCATTTGTTTTTATAAGGAAGATTTGTGTTATGGATATTCGTCTCCGAATTGTTTTATGTCTCTTCGGAATCATGCTTACTGCCTGGTTCCTCAACCCAGTGGTTTCAAGTCATACGGCTACGCCTTTCTCAGTGGTAACGCCCACACCTGTTGAGGTGAGTTCCAGTTTGCCATATCACCAGCCTCTGGTTTTCAAAACTGATTTATTAAAATCTTCTTTGTCGCCAACCGTCAGGGCTTCGACTGCGACACTGGTCAGAGACCTTACCGGAGATGGCAAAGCTGATGTCATCCAACTGGTCAATGGACACCTGTCAATTCGTCCTGGAGGTGGAGATGCACCGTTTGGTGATGCCACCCTGCTTGATCCTGGTCACACGGCTTCACTTCTGGCTGTCAGTGATGCGAACGAGACCGGTCAGCCTGTGGTGCTGGTGTTACACACAACTGGTCAACTCGAAGCCTTTCAGATTTCCTGGACCTCATCTGAATCCAGGTTGCAACCCGACGTGTCATCGGTGGCTACTTTTTCAACGCTGGCTGATGGTCGTTCACTGACGGTGAGTGATGTGAACCACGACGGCTATGACGATATTGTGGTTGCGGCTGACCATCAGGCGATGGTTTGCCTGGGGAGTTTCGAAGGATTTGCCGCCTCTCAGTATCTCAGTGTGCCCTTTGATGGGGTGATTCAGGTTGACAGGCAGCGCGGACGGTTGCTGGCGTTTGATGAGTTAAGCCAGGTAATCCATTTCTGGAACTGGCAAGATGGTGAACTCCGACCGGGGCGAGACCTTTCATTGCCAGCACAACACGCAGTTGTCACCACCGGCGATGTAAATTTGGATGGGCATTCTGACGTTGTGGCTGCAACTGATGACGGCCAGTTGACGCTCTGGCTGGGTGATGAAGCTGGCGAATTTACCTTCTCCAGGCAGTTTCCAGTGGTGCCTGAAATTGCCCGAATGGAATGGGGCCACCTTGACCTGGATGGTCTGCCTGATCTGGTGTTTGAGACAGCAACTGGTCAGTTGGGGGTGATTTGGAGTGATTCAACTGAAATGTTCAACCATCTGCAACGCCTCAACCTATCAGAACCCGTTGAAGCCTGGGCGGTTGGCGAACTTGATGGGGATACATTGACTGATCTTGTACTCGACGAACCCACCTCACTCAAAATCTTTGTTTCACAACAGAAGGCGGCTCTTTTGGTGACCACCACTGATGACGCCGGGCCTGGTTCGCTCCGGGAAGCCATCCTGGGAGCCACCGCCGGCGGCGGGGCCAATACCATTGCCTTTAACATTCCAGGTCCATCCAGTGGGCCGTTTGTGATCAAACTGGCGACGGCCTTGCCGCAGATTCCACGTGGAACGGTCATTGATGGCACCACCCAGGTGAGTAATTCCAAAGTTGATCCCAATCCAAATGGACCGGATATTTTTATTGATGCAACGACTGCTGGCGTCGCTATCGGATTTAATCTGACGACTGGACAAAATATCATTCGGGGCATTGGAATCTTTGGCGCGAATGGTGTCGCGATTCAGATTTCAGGTGTCAGTGCCACCGGAAACCGGGTTGAAGGGTGTTACCTTGGAACGAATGCCGATGCTTCAGCCGCCGCCGTCCGGGGAAACAATACCGGGATTTTGATCAATGCCGGTGCGACCAACAATGCTATCGGTGGGGCGTCTGCGAGTGCCCGAAACATTATTTCGGGAAATTCGGGATCCGGTGTGGTGTTAGATGGTAGCGCGACCCGGTCCAATCTGGTGACCAACAACATCATTGGGTTAAATCGGCTGGCAACTGCCGGCATCAGCAACGCCGGTAGCGGTGTTGTGCTGCAAAATGGCACTTCGACCAATCAGATTGGCACTGCGAGTGGGGGTGCCAGTTCGGGAAACGTGATTGGGAAAAATGGGAATCATGGCATTTTGGTGACTGGAACTGGCACCACGTCAAATGCCATTCAGGCAAATCTGATTGGGACCAATCAGTCACGTGCCAGTTTGGGGAATGCCGGTGATGGCGTTCGGGTGGTCAGTGGTGTGACCCGGACTTTTATTGGCGGCGTAGCTGGCAGCACGAGCAATACGATTGCGTTTAACACGGGGAGCGGCGTCAAAATCGGAACCGATAACGCTGATACAAACACCCAACGCAATACCATTTCTCAAAATAGCATCTTTGGAAATACCGGCCTGGGAATCGATTTGGGAAACACCGGGGCCACGGTCAATGATACGGGTGATGTGGACACTGGCCCCAATAGTCTGGTCAATAAACCGGTGATTACCAGTGTGACTGCCACAGGGACAAACCTGACCATCACGGGCACGCTGGATGTTCCAAATGCCAGAGGCACCCTGGAGTTCTATAGCAACTCATTAACCAGCACCAATCCACCAGCAACCACTGATCAAAAGTTTTTGACCCTGGCCAATGCCGCTTCCACTTTTACCGTGACCATCAGCGCCCCATCCGGGACGTTTGCCGTGACCGCTCTTTTTACAGATGATCAGGGGAACTCTTCGGAATTTGCTGATCCGGTGTCGGTCAATTCCGGAGCCGCCGACCTTGTGGTACAAAATCTGACCATTTCGCCTGCTTCAGCCCCGATTGGTGGCACCATCAACGTGAGTTTTTCAATCCGCAACCAGGGTATCGTCTCGGCTGGCGCCAGTAGTGCGGCCATTGTGTATTCGTCTGATGCCACGATTGATGCCAATGATCAGGTACTGGCCCGAGTCAGCGTGGCCGGTCTGGCAGCGTCGGGAACCTCAAATTTTCCGACCAATTCAGTGACAATTCCTGCGGGTGCTGTGATTGGATCGCGATTTATTGCTGTGATGGCTGATTCCCAAAACGCAGTTACCGAAGGGAATGAAGCCAACAATACGGCTTCAATCGGCTTGAATGTGTTGCTGCCGAAACCTGATTTGGCGGTAACAAATCTTTCAACTTCAACCGCTTCAGGAACTCCAGGTTCGACAGTTTCAGTGAGTTTTAATGCGGCAAATCGTGGCGGAGCGGTTGCCAGTACCTCCAGTGCCCAAATCTATCTCTCGACTGATTCAACGATTACGGTCGGAGACACACTGGTTGGAATGACCACCGTCCAGTCGGTGGCCCCAAATACCTCGCTCCCGGCAACCACGACCGTGACGATTCCTGGGACATTGACCGTAGGAAATTATTTCCTTGGCGTGATTCTTGATCCAACCGGGCAGATTGACGAGATGGACGAAACCAACAACACCGCTTCAACCGCGTTTTCAATCACGGGACAGCCTGACCTGGTGGTTGAGTCGGTCACTGTTTCACCCACCAGTGTTGCCCCTGGCGCCACGGTTTCAATTAACCTGATCATTCGCAACCAGGGACCGGTGGCTGCCGGGAATGCCTCACACGACATTGTCTTTTCAAACGATGCCGCCATTCGGAGTGGGGAAGATGTGATCCTGGTCAGCCGGTCGGTTGGTCCACTGCCTCCAAATCAAACCGTGCCGATCAGTGTGACAGTGGTGATTCCAACGAATCAAACCAGTCTAGGAATGAAGTTTATTGGTGTGATTGCAGATTCGGGCAATGCAGTGGCTGAAGTTTCGGAAACCAATAACACGGGGAGTACTCCGCTCACGCTCGTTGATATTGTTGCCCCCTCTGGAACCATCATCCGACCCAATGGCGGGGAAGCCCTTGCTGCCGGACGGGCTTTCGAGACAATTGAATGGACTGCAACCGACAATTTGAGCATTGCCAGTCAGGAACTCCGGCTTTCAACCGACGGAGGTGCTACCTTCCCGACCGTGATTATGACCGGGCTGGCACCGGACGTTCGGACCCTGCGCTGGGACGTTCCAGTGGGAATCAACACCGGCACCGCCCGCGTTCAAATCGTGATCCGAGATACCTCTGGAAATGAAGGGCAGGCCATCAGTTCAGCCAATTTTACGATTGCGCAACCACCCGTCATTGTTCCTACGCCGAAGCTCAAAGCGACCGGAAAGCTTGTGTTTCCAGCCGTCGGTTCAAATATTGTGCCTGGAGCAAAATTGCAGGTGACCGTCAACGGAGCGGTGGAAACGTTTGACCTGACCGTCAGCCAAAAGAACGTGATGGTGAAAACCAGTGCCCGCAGTACACCGGGAGGCCGCTCGATCCGGCAACTTTTGCCCAAAGGCACCTCCGCAATGCTGGTGGTTCAGAATCCGAACAATGTGACTTCGACTCCGTTTGTGTTTGTTGCTCCATAATGAACGTGTGGCGGGTTGAACACACCTTGAGTTCGATTTTGTAAGTTAAAAACAAAGGCGATAGATGATTTTCATCTATCGCCTTTTGGGTATTCTCGGAATCCCTGGTTATCCATCAGGGTCGCTTTGAGTAAGTCTGTTATGTTCTCTCAATTACTTTTTGAGAGTCATTTCCTTCTAGTTTGTTAATCTCTTTGATACAGTCTCGGGTTTGGGCAAGAAGATCAGTAGTAAACGAGGCATCTCTTTGTCCAGCTTCTTTAATTACCATTGGGGACATCACTCTTACTGTATTTCCTAACTTTGCCAGGCTTGCTATTACTTTGTTTGAAGTCTCGCTTTTTTTTGAGAAAAAGTCACGAAGACGTGTGACCTCTTTTGCAAGTTCTTCATCTTGTTCTTTCAAGAGTCCCTGTAACTCGATTTCTGCCTCAAGAGGTCGGCTAGCAGCTTTTGAAAGAGCCATTAGTGCTACATCTACAACATCTGATGAATTTAATGAAGAAGATAGATCGTCGTGGCGCTTTTTCTTTTTACGATTTAGAAAATCAAGTAATGTAGCCCTATCTGCTGCACTAACAACAGCTTCAAAAGAGTTTAACATGGCTGAGAACTCATTTATCTTATCAAGAATAGAACTCAATATTGTAATTTGTTGCCGGTAGCTTATATGTAAGCGCAAAGCAATGACAAAATGCTCGGTATCTAAAAGGTTGGTTTGAGATAAATCAATCGTCCGATTGTTACCAATACGTACCCAATCTCTTAAGATTCCCATCAGAGTTCTCTGTTTGCCTTGTTTTGTTTCCTCATCAAATGTTCGTACCTTTTGTTCCATTTGGAGCAAAACAGAATCAGCAATTTGTTTTTGAGTGCGGTTATCAATCTCTGGAAGTTTGGCTGTATTTGGTAGCCCTCCTATATCCAATGTGTAGGTCTCAATTAACCATCCAAGATTTGCGGTTTCTATGTTATTTAGGAGTTTTTCAATTTTCTCATTTACAGCTTGGGTAATTCCCACACTCTCTATTGTTGTGGTAAGTCTTCGAGTTCTTTCTAAGACTAGGCGGACATATTGTTCCTGCCGAGATGCCAAAAACTTAGCAAATTTGCTTTCATCTATATCCTCCTTATCATTAAAGATGTACTGACAAATTTCATTAAAAAGTTTAAGTACTTCTACGCCAGTATCTTGAATAATACTGCCATCACTGGCAATTAGCCTGTGACTATAAAGATCTCCTATGAATTCTTCTACTAATTCCTCCAGTACCTTTCTTTGCTTTTCAAGGTTAACTCGCCTTAATTTATCAGCCAACTGAATGGCTTTTATTAAGCTTCGTATTGTTGCAATATAAGATGTCTGGATTAAATAATTTGTAAGAAAAGTCACATTAGTTTCAACAGCTTGTAAATCTGGTGATCCAAGCCCTTTTTCTCGTAATTTTGCCTGCTTTTGTGCTACATCAATGGGAACGTTTATTGTTAGCAGGTTGAGTTTATCAGCAAGCTTAATATTCAGAGAATCTAACCTGATTTCAAAAAGACTGAAGATTGCCATTAGTAACTCCTTTGTTTGATTGTCCAAATCTTATCTAAGGCTCACTCAGGTTACCCAAATTTCCAGCAAATGACTGATTTTGAACGATATGCAAGAATTGATAATTCTTTTCATACACTCTTGAGAATTCCAATCCCTTCGGACAATGGATCCTGGGAAATCTGGTCCCTCATCAGAAAGCTCCTTTCCTTGGAAACGCAACTGTGCGCAATGGTAAAGGCAAAAAGCAAACGCGATGTGAATGGAAAAGCGAGAAAAATGAGAGTGTTGAACCGGCATTGTTGGACCCAACACAGTGAAACCACGATAAAGAAAAAAATCCAGCTTGTAAAGAGAAATTTTCAGCTCGGAATCATTTTCTTCAGGAACTGAGAACAGCGGTGGCGCCGCTTCACGGGGTGAGGAAACCAGAAGTGTTCCAATGTGGTAAGATGGCATCCAACTTTGAGTGAACGATAGGGGTGAGATATGAAATTCTTTAACACCGCAGGGCCGATGCAACGAGATATTCACTATGCCCTTCCGCCAGTGAATCGCCTGAATCGAAATGAATTATTGTCCTTAATTGACGAACGCAAGTATTTCATTCTCCACGCTCCGCGCCAGACCGGAAAAACGAGTTGTATGCTGGCCCTGGTTGAAGAACTGAACCGGAGCGGAAAGTACCGGGCGGTCTACGCCAATATCGAAGCTGCCCAGGCTCAACGCAACCAGGTGGAGCGGGCGATGCGCGTCATCATCAATGAAATCGCCCGGCAGGCATCGCTGATCCTGAACGACAAATTCCCATTGAGTCGGACGAAAGAGATCCTGAACCAGTTTGGGGCGGATGACGCGCTCACGGCCTTACTGACGGAATGGAGCGCCGCCGAATCAATTCCACTGGTCCTTGTTTTCGATGAAATTGATGCACTGATTGGAGATACCTTGATTTCAGTCTTACGCCAGTTGCGGGCCGGATATGCCAAACGGCCAGCCGCGTTTCCCCAAACCGTAATTTTGTGTGGCGTGCGCGATGTGCGCGATTACCGGATTCATACCTCAAACCAGGAAATCATCACTGGAGGCAGCGCCTTCAATATCAAAGCCGAATCATTGCGGTTGGGAAATTTTAGTCGGGACGAGATTCGAACGCTGTACGAGCAGCACACCGCCGAAACAGGTCAGGTATTTGAGGACGCGATTTATCCACTGGTATGGGAATTGACTGCCGGGCAGCCGTGGCTGGTGAATGCGCTGGCCTACGAAATCTGCTTTCGGAAAGGGCGAGGGAGCGACCGTTCGCAGCCGGTGACGGTTGAACTGGTTCAGGAAGCAAAGGAAAAACTCATTGACCGCCGCGATACCCATCTTGATCAATTGACCGATAAATTGCGCGAAGATCGGGTTCGGCGGGTGATTGGTCCGATTCTGTCTGGACTGACCAGCCCTGAAAACATTCCAAATGATGATATCAGTTATGTGTATGATTTGGGTTTGATCACAACCGAAGGCGGGCAAATCGCAATTGCCAACCGGATTTACCAGGAAGTCATTCCGCGTGATTTGACCTATTCAACCCAGGTGACAATTTCGCACCAAACGGCCTGGTATATTGGTGCGGATGGTCGGTTGGAAATGAACCGACTTTTGACAGCTTTCCAGCAATTCTTTCGGGAACACTCGGAGCATTGGGTGGAGCGATTCGACTACAAGGAAGCCGGGCCACAGTTGTTGCTTCAAGCCTTCCTGCAACGCATCGTCAATGGTGGAGGCCGGATCGAGCGGGAATATGGGCTTGGTCGCCAGCGAACTGACTTGCTGGTGATTTGGAATCATCCGCAGGGAATCCAGCGCGTGGTGCTCGAACTCAAACTCCGGACCAGCAAACTTGAAACCGTGATTGAGGCGGGACTCCAGCAAACCTGGGAATATCTTGACCGGTGTGCGGGAGACGAAGGCCACCTGGTGATTTTCGACCGTGACCCAGGTAAGCCCTGGGAAGAAAAAATCTTCCATCGGGCTGAAACTGTTCACGGACGCACGCTGGAGATTTGGGGAATGTGACGGAATAAATCAGGGTTCGGGGTTCAGGGTTCAGGGCTCAGGAAAATCCAATTTTTTCAATTGTTTAACCTTTTATAGTTGCAATACTTCCATTGAATATGGCGTAACCCATGCGGAATTTTAAACCTCTCCACTTAGCATTTCTTCTTTTCGGACTCATGATCATTTGTGCGCTCCTTTACGGGTGGGTGCGCTATCAGGCCAAACGCGCTGTTGATGAGTCCTCTATTGAAGCCCAGGCTGGCAATCAGGTCACAGTGACCACCACGCCAGTGACTCCGCCACGGATGGACGGCATTGGGTTGTGGCTGCAGCCGACGGAAAGCCGGGCGCTGG
>CAZXCE010000351.1:0-8614 GCA_964639175.1 uncultured Clostridia bacterium | reverse complement strand
GCCCAAAGCGGCCAACCGACCGGCTATCCGAGCGGCAACGCTTCGCGGTGCAAAACCCAAAAAACCCGCAGGTGAAAGGATGTCTTCAGCCCGACGCCTTCAGCCCCAAAACAACGTCCAACCCTGAACGGTGATATTCTTGCAAACTCTGGACTTCAATGGCTTCAAATTGAAGCGCCTGGATAGCGCTGGTGACGGCGACCGCTCCGGTAATAGTGGTAATGCAGGGCACTTCATACTGAATGGCGGCGCTTCGGATGGCCTGTTCATCAAAGTAGGACATTTTGCCCAGTGGTGTATTGACAATCAGATCCACCTTGCGGCTCTTGATGATGTCCACAATGTGCGGACGGCCTTCGTTGACTTTAAAGACCATTTCAACTCGCAATCCAGCCTTTGAAAGCATTTCCTGAGTACCACGAGTGGCAATCAATTTGAACCCAAGGTTATGCAGCCGCTGGGCGACTTTGATGGCATTGGGTTTATCCTGATCATTGATGCTCAGAAACGCGGTTCCACGCTGTGGCAGGTTGATCCCCGCACCATACTGCGATTTCAAAAAGGCCATTCCAAAACTATCGGCCACCCCCATCACTTCCCCAATTGAGCGCATTTCCGGCCCCAAGACCGGATCCACACCGGGAAATTTAATGAATGGAAACACCGGAGCCTTGATGTAAAACCGGTTGACAGAAAGCACCGGCGGCAAATTGAAATCGGTTAACTTCTTGCCCACCATCAATAAAGCCGCAATTTTGGCGAGTGGAACACCTGTGGCTTTGCTCACAAACGGCACGGTTCGCGAAGCACGCGGATTGACTTCGAGGACATAGACGGTGTCATCCTTGACCGCAAACTGGATATTCATCAGCCCGACCACCTTGAGCGCCAGGGCCAGTTGCCGGGTATAGCGCCGCATCTGGTCCAGATGCCAGGGTTCGATCATATAAGGCGGTAAGACACTCGAACTATCGCCAGAGTGGATGCCAGCTTCTTCGATATGTTCCTGGATGCCCGCAATACACACCTTTTCGCCGTCACACAGCGCGTCCACGTCAACTTCGAAAGCTGATTCCAGAAACCGATCAATCAACACGGGTTTTCCAGCGGAAACTTCGACGGCTTCGGTCATATATTGTTCGAGCCCGGCCTGATCATAGACGATCATCATGGCACGTCCACCAAGGACATAACTTGGACGCACCAGCACCGGGTAGCCAATCCGATTGGCAATCACAATCGCTTCTTCGATAGAAAGCGCCATGCCATTGGGAGGCTGGGGAATATTGAGATCAGCCAGCAGTTTTCCAAACCGCTCGCGATCTTCAGCCAGATCAATCGAATCTGGCGAGGTTCCAATAATCGGGACACCAGCCGCCAGTAACCGTCGGGCCAGATTCAGCGGCGTCTGACCACCAAACTGAACGATCACTCCGGTTGGTTTTTCAAGGTCAACGATGTTCATCACCGCTTCAAAGGTCACGGGCTCAAAATACAACCGGTCTGCCGTGTCATAGTCGGTCGAAACGGTTTCTGGATTACAGTTGACCATAATGGCTTCATACCCGGCTTCTTTGAGGGCAAAGCTGGCGTGGCAGCAACAGTAATCAAACTCAATGCCCTGCCCGATCCGATTGGGGCCGCTGCCCAAAATCATGATTTTTGGCTGATCGGTGGGCTCGGCTTCACATTCATCTTCATAGGTTGAATAGAGATAGGGCGTAAACGAAGCAAATTCAGCCGCGCAGGTATCCACTCGTTTGAAGACCGGTTTGATGCCAGATGCCAGGCGGCGCTCGCGAACCGCTGGTTCCTCAATTCCAAGCAAATCTGCCAGGTGGCGGTCAGCAAATCCAAGTTGTTTCAGCTCAAACAATCGCTGGTCTGAAAGGGTGGCCAGTGTTTGAGACTGAACCTCTTTTTCGATTTCGGAAAGCTGCTGCAACTGGAACAAAAACCAGGGATCAATCGAGGTCAACTGGTGCAATGTCTCACACGACCAGCCACGACTGAGCGCCATCATCAAATATCCGACGCGATCCGGGTTGGGTGTCACCAGTTGATTGCGCAAATGCGGGTCATCAACGTACTCCAGCGCCGTGGTTTTTCCGGTTTCAAGTGACCGAAGGGCTTTGAGAAAGGCTTCTTTGAACGTCCGACCAATTGCCATGGCCTCACCAACAGATTTCATCTGGGTGCCAAGCACGGCCTGGGTCGCACGGAACTTTTCAAACGCCCATCGTGGGATTTTGACCACCACATAATCAAGTGCCGGTTCAAAACTGGCTGGAGTTTTGAGGGTAATATCATTGGGGATTTCATCCAGCGTGTAGCCAACTGCCAGTTTGGCTGCCACTTTGGCAATCGGAAACCCGGTGGCTTTTGAGGCTAACGCCGAAGACCGTGACACGCGTGGGTTCATCTCAATCACGCGCAATCGTCCGTCGTGTGGATTGACGGCAAACTGGATATTGGAACCGCCAGTTTCAACGCCAATCTTTCGGATAATCCGCAGCGACGCATCGCGCAAAATCTGGTATTCACGATCCGTGAGTGTTTGCGCCGGAGCCACCGTAATCGAGTCACCGGTGTGAATTCCCATCGGGTCAAAGTTTTCAATCGAACACACAATCACGATATTGTCGGCGTGGTCGCGCATGACTTCGAGTTCATACTCTTTCCAACCCAGGATTGATTCTTCAACCAGTACTTCGGTAATGGGGCTGAGTGCCAGCCCGCGCGTCACAATCTGGCGGAATTCTTCGTCGTTATAGGCCACTCCGCCCCCAGCCCCGCCAAGCGTGAAACTTGGTCGAATAATGGCCGGATACCCAATCTTTTGAATGACTTCGTCAATTTGCTCAAGTGAAGTCACAAAGGCGGCTTTGGGCATTTCAAGATCGATTTCATCCATTGCCTGTTTAAAAAGCCGGCGATTTTCAGCCATGTGGATAGATTCGATTTTGGCGCCAATCAAAGTGACCTGATAGCGGTCCAGGATTCCTTTTTCAGCCAGGCGAACGGTCAGGTTGAGCGCTGTCTGGCCACCAACCGTCGGCAAAAGGGCATCGGGTCGCTCGCGATCAATAATTGATTCGAGGGCTTCGACCGTCAATGGTTCAATATAAGTTTGGTCAGCCAGTCCCGGATCGGTCATAATCGTAGCCGGGTTCGAATTGACCAAAACAACGGTAAACCCTTCGGCTTTCAAGGCTTTACAGGCTTGAGTCCCCGAATAGTCAAATTCACAGGCCTGGCCGATCACAATCGGTCCGGAACCAATGATCAGAATTTTTTGAATATCAGTACGTTTGGGCATGGCGGTGTTTTTATCACTAAGAGCTTGGGGCTGAGGGCTTGGGGCTTGGGGAAATACAAATTTTTCAGTTATTTAGCCTTTAGCCGGCCCGAGATGACGGATCTGAAATGGTACGAAAAATTTCAGAATGAGAAGACCCACCGGCTGATGCAAGTGGGACTGACTGGTTTCGGGTTTCTAACGCAAAAGGAATGATGGATGCAATCCAGCCCGCAGGTTGCCAAACAGTACCTTCAGCCTTTAGAGTAACAACTCACAGGCCATTCAGCACCGTTTTCCCATAACTCATTTTCAACCACTGGTTTTATCCTTCTGCTTATGTTCACCTTGAAGTCCAATCATTCGAGGTACTTCGCGCTTGCCTGGCTTGTGGCAAGTTGTGCTCTGACGGCCTGTGTCATTCCACCAGGTGGCTATTTTGGGACGATTGTCGCCCCAAAAGAGCAAAAAGTTGTCGTCGGGAATCACTCTGAACCACGCTCACTTGACGCCCACAAGACCACTGGCGTGGCGGAAAGCAATATCATTAAGGAATTGTTTGAAGGACTGACGGTGTATCATCCGGAAACACTGGAGCCACTGCCAGGGAGCGCCGTTTCGTGGGAATCACAACAGGACGCTCGGATTTGGATCTTTCACCTGCATAACAATTCGCGCTGGTCAGATGGACACCCGGTGACGGCTCATGACTATGTGTATGCCTGGCGGCGGGCGGTTGACCCGGAAACAGCCTCGCCCTACGTCGCACTGATGTTTTACTTAAAAAATGCCGAAGCAATCAGCAACGGCGAAATGGGGGTTGAAACGCTCGGGGTGCAGGCAGTTGACGAGTTCACGCTCCGGGTTGAAATGGAGCATCCAACCGCATTTTTTATCAAACTGACCGCTCATTTTATGTTCGTCCCCTTGCCGGAATGGACCATTAAACGCCACGGTGCACAGTGGGTTGAACCAGCCAAAATCGTGACGAACGGACCTTTTACGCTGGCCGAACATCGTCCCAATGATGTGATTGTGCTGCGCAAATCAGCCACCTACTGGGATGCAGCCACCGTGAAGCTCAATGAAATCAGCTTTTTACCAGTCAATGATGCCGCCGCCATGAATTTGTATAAAGCAGGTGAACTGGATGTGATGACGAGCGGATTGATTCCGCTTCCGTTTATGAAAATCATCCAAACCAAGCAGGATTACTGTACTGGCGCGTTTTTCAGCACTTACTACTATTCGATCAATATCACCCGAAAACCCTTTGATAACCCACTGGTTCGAAAGGCGTTAAACCTCTCGATCAACAAGCGCGAAATTGCTGAAAAACTCTTTAATGGAATCATTCAACCAGCCACGATGCTCATTCCACCAGGGATTCCAGGATATCCCGTGCTCAAAGGCCCTGATTTTAACCCAGCCGAAGCCCAACGGTTGCTGGCTCAGGCTGGCTTTCCAGATGGAAAAGGCTTTCCGAAATTCACTATCTACTACAACACCCAGGAAAGCCATAAACAGATTGCGGAAACAATCCAGCGCATGTGGAAGGAACATCTTGGGTTGACAGTCGAACTCCAAAACGAAGAATGGCAAACCTTTCAGGCCCGGTGGGACCGACGTGATTTTGATGTGTGCCGCGATGTCTGGCAGGGTGATTATCTTGACCCAACGACATTCCTTGATATTTACCAGACTGAAAACCTCAATAACCATTCTGGCTGGCTTGATCCCAAATTTGGCGGATTGCTCAAACAGGCAAGTACCGAATCAGACCCGGCCAAACGACTTCAGATTCTGGCCGAAGCTGAAAATTACCTAATTGATCAGGTGCCGTTGATTCCAATTTATTTTTACACCAATAGTTTTATGACCAAGCCCTTTGTTAAGGGGTATCACGTCAACTTGCTCGACACCCATCAAATGAAATTTGTGTCCATTCAGAATTAGGGTTCGGGCTTAAAAATCAGGGTTCAGGGTTCAGGGTTCAGGGTTCAGGGTTCAGGGTTCAGGGTTCAGGGTTTTCGAATCAATTCTTTTTCTATTCTCTTTCCCTGGGCTTCGCACCACGACTATTGAACGACGACCTTGCAGGCCTGAAAACCCTATCTGGCATCTGTACTTTACAATTTCAAAATTGCTTTTTTCTTTTGAAAACCCGGAACCCTGATTTTTAAGCCCGGAACCCGGAACCCTGGTCTTCTTCATGCTTCGTTTTTTTCTGATTCGCCTGGCTGGCCTGATCCCATTACTGCTCTTGATTTTGACGCTCTCGTTTTTTCTGATTCGGAGCGCCCCAGGGAATCCTTTTGCCAATGCTAAAGCCTTTCCACCTCAGGTTGTTGAGAGTTTGAACCGTCAGTATGGCCTGGACAAACCCATTTTTTTCTTCTCACTGGTTCAACCTGACGACCCCAAACAACATCGCCCGTGGCCACAACGACTGACATTCCAATGGAATGGCAGTGACAATCAGTATTGGAACTATTTGAAACGAGTGGTTTTTTCCTTTGATCTCGGTCCTTCGACCCGGTATGCGGATCAAACCGTGAATGACATTATCCGGGAAAGTCTGCCGAAATCAGTGGCGCTCGGGCTGGCGGCCTACGTGATTGCACTGGTGGTCGGGTTGGGATTGGGAATCCTGGCAGCACTTAAGCAAAACACAGTCATTGATTATGGAGCGATGCTCTTTGCGGTGCTTGGAGTATCAATTCCAAGTTTTGTCCTCGGGCCGCTGTTGATTCTGGTCTTTTCACTGACGCTGTACTGGCTCCCCCCGGCACGCTGGGGAGATTTCCGGCATTTGATTTTACCGGCGATTACCCTGAGCGGCCTCTATTCGGCCTACATTGCACGGTTGACCCGGTCCGGGATGCTCGAAGTCTTGCGAGCAGATTACATCCGCACCGCCCGCGCCAAAGGACTTTCGGAAACCGTGGTGGTTTTCCGGCACGCCCTCCGGGGAGGACTGCTGCCCGTCGTTTCATTTTCCGGCCCGGCGCTGGCGTTTCTGCTGGGTGGGACGATTGTCGTTGAGAAAATTTTTCTGATTCCAGGACTGGGAAATTTCTTTATCGAAGCCGCCAATTCCCGTGATTACACGCTGGTTATGGGCGTGGTGCTGCTGGTTTCAGTTTTTCTGGTTGTAGCTAATTTTCTGGTTGACCTTGCGTATGCGGCGATTGACCCACGCATTCGCTATTGAAGGGCCGGGTTCCGGGTTCCGGGTTCCGGGTTCCGGGTTTTCGAAACCAAGCACCAAGCACCAGGTACCAAGCACCAAGCACCAAGCACCAAGCACCAAGCACCAAGTACCAAGCACCAGTCACCAGGCACCAGGTATCAAACACCAATGTCCACACTCCTTTCCGCAACTGATGAATCATTCCTGCCGGCTGAAGGTACCAGTCTTTGGAAAGACGCCTGGCGTCGGTTGCTCAAAAACAAGCTGGCCGTGGTGGGGGCCATTCTGCTTGTACTGATGGTGGCTGTGGTTTTGATTGGACCTGAAGTATTGCCGTATACCTATGATCAACAAGATTTTAATGCCCTAAACCAGCCTCCGAGCCTGGCACACTGGTTTGGGACGGATGAACTTGGGCGGGATATTCTGGTGCGGTGCCTGGCCGGAGGGCAAATTTCACTCAAGGTAGCTCTGGTTTCAACTTTTGTCAGCATTGTGATTGGGGTTTCATACGGTGCAATCTCGGGCTATATCGGAGGCCAAACCGATGAAGTGATGATGCGAGCCGTGGATGTACTCTATGCGCTGCCCTTTATTTTCATCGTGATTGTCATGCTGAGTTTTTTTGAGCGAAGCCTGATGTTGCTCTATATCGCCCTTGGGGCAATTTCGTGGCTGACCATGGCGCGGATTGTACGCGGGCAGGTGCTTTCTCTGAAAAATCAGGAGTTTGTTGAAGCGGCAGTGTCCATTGGCGTCAGTCGCCCCGGCATTATCTTTCGACATTTGGTGCCCAACACGCTGGGGCCGGTGATTGTGTATTCAACCCTCACGATTCCAACCGTGATGCTGGAAGAATCCTTCCTGAGTTTTTTGGGGATGGGGGTCCAGGCGCCGCTGGCGAGTTGGGGCACAATGGTCAGTTCGGGTGTTCAATCAATTTCGATTTATCCGTGGCAACTGATTTTCCCAGCCGTCCTGATGACGCTCACATTACTAAGCTTAAATTTTGTCGGCGACGGTTTGCGGGATGCACTCGACCCACAAATGAGGAAAAACTGACCATCATGCCGCCATTGCTTTCAGTCAACAATCTGCAAACGTTCTTTTTTACTGAGTCCGGCATTGTCAAAGCCGTAGATGGAATTTCGTTCCAACTTGAACAGGGCGAAACACTTGGCATCGTTGGTGAATCTGGAAGTGGAAAATCAGTCACCAATTTGTCGTTGATGCGACTCATTCCAGATCCGCCAGGGAGAATTGTCGGCGGCACAGTTGAATTTGATGGGCAGAATGTATTGGCGTTGTCAGAGCGGGCCATGCGGCAGGTGCGAGGTAAACGGATTGCCATGATTTTTCAGGATCCGATGACGTCGCTGAACCCATTCTTGAAAATTAGTCGTCAGTTGACCGAATTGACCGAGTTACATTTGAGATTCACCAGAGCCGAAGCCCGCCGCAAAGCGATTGAACTACTGGAGCAGGTTGGGATTCCGGAAGCCAGTCAACGCATTGATGCCTACCCACATGAATTCTCAGGCGGAATGCGCCAGCGGGTCATGATCGCCATGGCACTCAGTTGCACACCACAACTTTTGATTGCGGATGAACCAACCACAGCACTGGATGTGACGATTCAGGCTCAAATTCTTGAATTGATGAAAGATATCCGTTCAAAAATTGGAATGTCGGTGATCCTGGTCACCCACGATTTAGGTGTTGTCGCTGGAATGACCGACCGCATTGCCGTAATGTATGCCGGAAAAATTGTTGAATCAGCACCAACTGAAGACCTGTTTGAATCCCCCGGTCATCCGTACACGGTGGGACTGCTGAAATCCATTCCGGATCCAGGTTTGGATCAGGCTGAACTCTATCAAATCCCTGGGCTGCCTCCTGATTTAGCCAGATTACCGGCAGGTTGTGCGTTTGCACCCCGATGTAGTGAGGTTCAGGATCGGTGTCGAAGTGCAGCCCCACCACTCTACCAAATCGGAGCTTCCCACTGGTCAGCCTGCTGGTTGCATGAGAAAACCTTGGGCTGAAGACAACGGGCTGAGGGCTTGGGGCTGAAGACTTCGGGTTCAATACCCGGAGCCCTGACTTTTCCGCCTCCTTCTTCA
>CAZXCE010000350.1:0-8650 GCA_964639175.1 uncultured Clostridia bacterium | reverse complement strand
GCGTCCCGGCGGGTGATGACGGCGGACTCGCACCCGCCGATTTGGTCTTCAAGGCGGCAATCCCACGTTTCTTCACCACCTGGGCGCCGTTGTGGTCGGCATTCGCAACATGTCCGCACCGCTGACAATGAAACTGACTTTGACTCACGCGGTTGGCGGGATGAATGTGGCCGCAAACGGCACATTCTTGCGATGATTGGTGAGGTGAAACGCTGAGCACCAGTTTTCGACGCCGCAGCGTCTTGTATTTGAGAAACGTCACCACCATTCCCCAGGCCACCGCCAAAATACTTCGATTGAGTCCGGCTTTGGCCGCTGCGCCGTTGGGTTCATAGCCACTTCCATCGGCTTTGGGTTGAGGGGCTGGGCTGGCGGTCATGTTTTTGATTTTGAGATCCTCCACCACAAATATCTGGTGGCTGGAGGTCGCCAGCCGATAGCTGGTTTGGTGGGCAAAGTCCCTCCGGACATCAGCTTTCCGCGCATGATAGCGCGCCAGTTTTCGTTTGGTCCGTTCCCGACGGCGAGATCCTTTGACCTGTCGCGACAGTCTTTTTTGCTGGCGGTTGATTTGTCGGTCACAGTGGTCAAGTGTGTGCTTTTGTTCCGGGGAAAATTCAAACGGTGTACCTTCCGACGGATAGACTGGAATCACGACTCCACGATCCAGCCCAACCGTGATGGGGTCCAGGCTGGCCTCATCCATCTGGCTGTATTCGGCCTGGAGTTCTTCCTCCGTCGCCACTTCCTGGCCATCCTCATAGTTGAACGACACGAAATAGTCACCATTTCGATGTGACACCGTGATTGAATGGGGTGATTGAAACTCCTGCCGGGCATCAAAACTCAATGCTCCAATCTGATTGGTCTTCGTTCCAATCACCAGTTGGTACCCACTCACGTCCCCGGTTTGGTCATCCGTTTGTGGTTTCAACTCAAATAGTTCGCTCGTCAGCCAGACTGAATCCCGGTTGCCTTTCCGTTTCCTGACTGGTCTCTCCGCCAGTCCCACCAGGTATCGCTGGTACGCTTCCCGCCACCGATAGGCCGCATTCCGCAACACCTGACTCGGGATGTCTTTGAGCCAAGTTGTTTGTTCCGTTTTGAACTGGGAATAGCACTGATCTACTGGCACCGGCACTCCGACCAGCGCCAAACTGTGGGCCTTAAACGTCCGGAAATACTCGTGTTCCACCACCTTCGCGTTGTAGATAAACCGTCCAGCGCCCATCCATTGCGATAACACCCGCTTTTGCTCATGAGTTGGATGCGCTTTGAATTTGACGCCACAGAGTGCCATAGTTGTTCCCGATCTATATTATTACGGCAGTAATAACTTGTACGATACCATGCTGTTCCGCTTCCCGTCGATCAAAATCTTATCCCCCTGGCACTTTCCGGTGAGCGATGGTGTCTCCAGCGGCTGCTTTTTTCGCCGCTTCAAACGCGGCGCCTGATTGACCGTCCTGATACAGCTTCTGGGTTTTGGTATTGAGCCGGCCCACCCGCAATCCGGCTCGATCTTCTTTGGTCGCTGGCCGGATCGCGTCAACGGTGAGCGTGTATTTCCCGGCAGGAGCTTCTTTTTCAAGCGATTCAACCTGTACCTGATACAGACCGGGTTTCTTCGCGACAAAAGCAAGCGGTTCCGGGCCTTCGGTGCCGTTTGGGCTGTCAACTTCGGTCAGGATTTGTCCGTCGGCATCAAGCAATCGCACCACCACGTCAATTCCCTTTTGCTCAACCACAACTTTCAAGAACTGACCCGCTTGCAGTGAAATCGAAAATTGCTGGCTGGCCCCACCAGCCAGATCACGGTCGAGTTTTGTTCCAGCCTGAATCAGCTCTGAAGTCAAAGCCTGGGCACTGACCACGGCGCAACACCCAACCATCACGATGACAAACCACATAAAACCAAATGAAATGAAAGACCTGGACTGAAAGTTCATGGCGTCCTCTTGGGAAATGCGGAGGGCAACTCAGGGTAAAAAGTAAGAAGCGGGCAGTTAGGGAAAGTGATAAAAACATACTCCACAATGGTCTGGGAAGAAACCATATATAGAAAAGAATCGAAATTATGAACCCCGAACTTTTTCTCATTGACGGCGTAAATTGTCTAGTGTATAGAGACACTATACACTTCTCCTGAGAAAAGGTACCTTGCCTATGTTCATCACAATTGATGAAGCTGACCGTCGTCCGATTTACCAGCAAGTGGTTGATGAACTCAAAGCCCTGATGGCCCGTGGCGAACTCCGCGACGGCAGCCCGCTTCCGCCAGTGCGGCAACTGGCGGCCCATCTCGGCGTGAACCTCAACACGATTGCCACGGCCTATCGCGAACTGCAAACCGAAGGGCTGATTTCGATCCGACACGGGTCGGGCGCCGTGGTCACGTCGCGAAACAGCCGACCGGACAATGTGCTCGAAGCCGCGCGCCGGTCACTGCGAACGGTTCTGGCGCAACTGGTCTTAACTGGGCTTTCTGAAGCAGAAATCTTTGAACTGGTGCGGACGGAGCTTCAAGAATTGGTTTCAAGTAGATAAAGATTGGGGGTTGGTGCTTTGTTCCTGGTGCTTCGTTCCTGGTTTTTCGAAAGCATTGCTTTCTAAGTACCAAGTACCAAGTACCAGGCCCCAAACCCTTCGCCCTGAAATGAGGTGGATTATGTTGCTCGCATTTGTAGCCTGGCTCTTGATGGATGCGTTAATCGTGCTGATGTGCTGGTACATGCCGGTTTCACGGGCTGAGGAAGCCTTTTTCGGTGTACGTGTGAGTTCTGAGTTTTATCGCGACCACGGTCACCGGTTGCTGCTCCAGTACCGGCTCTGGCTGATGCTGACATTTTTGCAAATTGAAGTGTTGGGCGCCCTGGTCACGATCTTTCGCGGAGAGATTGGATTGGCCCGGATTCTTGGGGTGTTCCTGCTCCTGTTTGCCAATTCGGCCCTGTACGTTGTGTTTGCACGTCAAATCAAACCCTTTGCGCTGGTGGAGGAAAATCAACGCTATGCGGCGCCGCTCATTACCCGTCATCTGGCTGATTACACCAATCTGGCGGTTGAAGTCGCGATTCTCATTGCTTTGATTGGACCCTTTCTGGCGCTGGTGTATTTCTATCCGCAACTCCCAGAGTGGATTCCAGTTCACTGGAACTGGAAAGGCGAAGTGGACGACTGGGCGCGCAAGAGCTTTACCTCAGTCTTTGCTATTCCAGTGCTGACACTGTATATGCATGGACTTCTCTTTTTGGTCAAACGGGGACTGCTCGGAGTCAAAATGACCCTTCCCGGTGAGCATGCGGCGGAATATCTCGAACTCAAAGAACGCCAGCTCCACCTGAATTTGATCTTGATGGACTGGATGCGAGCATTGACCTCGGTTGTGCTTGGCGCCATTGCGCTCAATACCGTGTTTAGCAGTCTGCCCGAATTTGCGCCATATGCCCGCATGGTCAATATTGTGTTATTCTCGATTTTGGGCATTATGTTTGTGATCGGCTTCTGGTATTTATTTCAAATGGTTGGAGTTAATCGGGATTTAAAAACTCGGGTCGGTCGGGTTTATGTCCAGCGTCCATCTGATGCCGAACACTGGTACGGCGGCGGAACCATCTATTACAACCCGGAAGACCCGGCGTTTTTTGTCGAGAAACTCGTCGGATGGGGTTACACGGTGAACTTCGCCCATCGTGAAGCCCAGTTCCTGATGGGATATACCCTCTTGATGCCAGTTCTGGCCCTCTGGCTTATTTTTGGAATGAAAAATTGATACGGGTTTGTAGTCAGTCGTCAGTAGTTCACTAAGTTTATTTGATTGAATTACTTGACTATTTTCTAATACAAAGTGCAGCAATGCTTTGTTTGAATGGTTTCTTGATTTCAAGCCCACAAAAATGGCGATTTGGAATGCTTAGCACTTCAATCAAGCGGGAAAAAGTCAAGAGTTCCGCCTTTAGGCGGGGTTTGTATCCCAAATTTGTCTCAACGGACACAGGGGCCGCCTAAAGGCGGAACTCTTGACACTCTTTTCATTTCCAAACAAAGAATTGCTGTGCAAAGTGTTCATTGCCAAATGGCATACCCCCAGGTCATTTTGTCACCTGGTCACCTGGTCAGGGTTTGGTTCCAATCCAGCAGGCTTCAAAAATATCACGTGTCGGATCGGTGGGTTTTCCAATAAGTTTTAAAAACGAAAACCCACGGTCCGTCCCGTGCAGTGTTCCAATATCAATCCCCCGGGCACCGTCTTTCCCTGCCGAAAAAGTGTGAATGTTGTCACGATGTGGTGAGAGCGTGTTGATCGTACCTGGGCGCATCCACTGGGTGTTGGTTTTGCGAACCTGAAAGCTCTTGCTGGATGAAAATTCAGGCGCATCGCCCACAACTTCATAGTTTGACATCCGGGCTTCGCCTTCGAGTCCAAGCGTGCAAATGCTGTAGTTCGGATGGTTATGCGGTGGCAGGACAGCATCAGGAGCAAGCTTCCATTCAATAATGATCAAACCGGCGCCCTTGTGTGACGGGCCGAAATACACTGGTGGGTGAAGCGTGCCAAATGGAAACACCCTGGCGGCGGGAACCCCCTGTACCCGTGCTGCCAGCGAAGCCAGCCGGTACACGTAGGGGTCAACCTGCTCGCCAGCAAGTCGAACGCCCCCAAATCCTTCAGCCTGTTGCAAAAATTCCGCCCACGTCAAAACATCAGGTTGAGCCACCGGCGAATCAACTTTTTTGGGTTCTTGAAGTGGATTTCCGTTGGCAACGGCTGAACTTGCCGTCATGGCGAGTGGAAGCCAGCAGAACATCCGCCGGGTAATGGCATACCCTGGAACTGATGCTTCGGGTTCCGAGGTTGTCAGAGAAATTTCGATCTTTGGTGATGGTGAATTCATGTCGTTCCTAAAACCTCCTGCCGTCTGTTGTTGACTGTGGAGTGTAGGAACGTGAAGCCAGAGAATGCTTCTTGAAAATCACTTTTTTCGAAATGTATCAGGCGAACACCCGACCTTATTTCGAAACAACCAGCTAAACGAACCAAGACTTTCAAAGCCGACCATCAAACAAATCTCAGTCACTGAATGATGTGTGGTTTTCAGAAGTCGTTGAGCCGCTTCGAGTCGGATCCTGGTCAGCATCTGATGCGGCGTCACCTGGAAGGCTTGTTTAAAGGTCCGCAACAGGTGATTTGGCGAAAGACAGGCGACCTGGGCAATATCGGTCAGTGTCAGCGGTGTGTCAAATCGGGCCAGAATGAAATCACGGGCACGATGTAAGCGGCGATAAAGTTCGTCACGGGTGGCAAGCCGGACCGCCGGAAACTGTTCAACGTCAGCCACGGTTTGGGAATGAACCGCCAGCAATCGCCCGGCAATGTCGTACATGTGTTCAGTTAAAATCCCAGGATCAACAACTCCGGTATTGACCAGATAGCGCAATCGTCGCAAAGCCGGCGAAAGCAGGTCGTCGTGAGGATAGGTTTTCTCAAAAAAGGCCATTGACGCCGGAGACTTCCCTTCCGGGTTCTCAAGCAAGTTTTCAGTTGTCAACTGTCTGGATTCAGCTATTTCGCCCAGTAGACCGACTTCAAAAAACAAACAAAAGGACGACATTGGCCTGGCAACATCAATGGTGATTGTGTATGGCTGATTCTCGTTCAAAACCAGGTACCGGCTGTCATCCACGGCAAAATGTCCGTTGCCAGCATTGTAATAAGCCGTTCCCTGGGAAAAGGTCTTAATTGAAAGACATCCAAGCCCAGACCAGTGAAATTGTCGGCTGGTTTGACCAATCAGAATGTGCGATTGACGCCCAAGCTGCCCGCCAAATCCACGGCTGTGATATTCACGGTTTTTTTGTCCAAGCTGAAGTGAAATCAACATAGGCAGAATGAAGAAGTCAGTACCGCCTGCGTCAGCGGGTGGGATAAAAAATGAAGAATTGAGAATGCATCTGGTACTTGGTACTTGGTTTTTGGTTTTTGGTTCTTGGTTTTTGGTTCTTGGTTTTTGGTTCTTGGTGCTTGGTTCTTTTTCGAAAGTATTGATTTCTAACCACTATCTGGTTTCTTCATTCTCAATTCTTCATTCCTTCACCCGGCCACCTGCCACCGGGCTTCGCCAATTGGAGTAATCCGCTGTTCATTCAGTAGCTTTTCCAGATGGGCTTTGACTGAAAGCGCCGCGTAAGGGTGCATTTCCACCGGGGTCGTGGCGTAAGCAATTTTGACAATGTCATCTATCGTTTCGGCCCCAGTCGTCATGGCTTCAAGAATCTGCGCTTCACGGTCCAGGCGGTGTTTGATATAGCTGGCAATGTGCTTTTGCGGGCTGCCCATTGCCTGACCATGGCCACCCAAAATCATGGTAAGTGACAGTTTTGAAAGCTTTTCCAGCGAATCCAGATAGAGTTGCATGTTGCCATCCGGAGGGGCAATCAGGACCGAACCCAGTCCCACCACCATATCGCCGGTCACAATCGCACGGCTGTTTTCTTCCAAAAAACATAAATGCCCTGGAGCGTGACCCGGTGTGAAGACGGCACGAAGTCGCCAGCCGGGATTGCCTGAAAGTTCCAACACGTCTCCGTCATTCAAAAACCGGTCAACGGTGACTTTCCCCTTGAGCAATTCAGCCGTTTTGGGATGTGCAGCCACCGGGACACCCCACGTCGTGCGGGCGTGTTCGACCCCTGAAACGTGATCGGGATGATGATGGGTGAGCCAGATTTCACGCACCCGAGCACCGGTGCGTTCCTGCAAACCAGCCAGATGGGCATCCAGGCGCGCCTGCTCATCTGCGTATGGCGAAGCCGGGTCAATCACGATAAGCTCTTGATCTCCAATTAAATAGCAGTTGGTGTGAGTGGCAGGCGGCAGCGTTGGTGTTCGAACCGGAAACACAAAAATGCCGGGTCGAGTTTCAATCCATTCAATTGGTTTGCCGTTGGCTTCAGGAATGTTGGTCAAGAGGCGGGTCAGATGCCCCCAATCACGGGTTTCCCCGGCACCAGTTTCAATCCAGCGACCAATGCCGCGAATCGTGTGCAGCGTCGGCGGCGCCAGCAAAACCTGCAAATCCGCCCAGCGGCGCTCGGCCTCCAACGGCGTGGCCCAGGTACCGTGTTCGAGTTCATCCGTCCAGAGTTCGGGTTCCTGCCCCTCCGGAATTTCAGCCGTGTAAAACCAGGTGTCAAAGCGCCGGGCAGCATAGGGCGGCGTCACCCAGCGACCAGCCGGAACCAGCAGGCGCGCATCAAGCCGCAGGCTATGCCGGTTGACAAATTCAGCAAAGGTCAATTGATCCTGCATCAACGCAGCACGGGCCGTAAGTCGTTCTTCCACAGTTAATTTGTGAGCATCAGGTGAAATCAAAATGGCGGCTTCTTCAAACGCTTCGCGAATCGCACAGGCGCACAGGGCTGCCTGTTCAGGCGATGGTGCGTGCTCAATCGTCAGTTCCGCATCCGATGTATCTAACCGGCCACCGGGAAACGCATGAAAACCGCTCATAAACGGCATTTTGTTAGAGCGCCGGGCCCAGAAAAATTCCCAGCCAGTCACGGAAGACTGGCGAAGTAAAACAATTCCGGCAGCAAGTTTGGGAGTGACAGGAGTAGTCATAATTTGGATTTAGGGGTTGGGGGTTGGGGGTTGGGGGTTGGGGAGGTGGACTTTGATTTCGACTTTTGGGGCTTTCGAAGCTGGGGTGGTTTCGAAGCTTCACGGATGAGCCCTTTTTCGGGTGCCATTGATCGTCGCAGGTATTCAGGATGGTTTGAAATGTTTCGCGATTCAGGTGATAGTGAGCAATCCACATGGATCTCGCATTGTCGGTTAAACACCGCTCCGATCAACATCACCAGTGCTGAAAAATACATCCAGACCAGCAGAATAATGGGCACTGCCAGACTTCCATACAAGGTATAGGACCCGAAATTTGACACATAGGCCCCAAATCCAAGCGTGAGCAAGATCCACAAAAACGAGGCCAGCATGGCACCAGGGACAATGTGCCGCCAGGCCGGTGTTCGACTGGGCCCAAAATGATAGAGCAGCATGGCAATCAACATCACGGTCACAAAAACAATTGCCCAGCGTCCCAAAAACCACGCCACACTGAAAATATGCTCATTCCCCATTTTCCCAACGATCATCCGTTCAAAGCTGGTTCCAGCCGCTGTCGCGACGGTCGCAACCAGGAGAGGTGCTCCAATAATCACGACCATCAGGTAGGAAATACCCTGGTCAGCCCAAAATGATCGCCGGTTGGGGTTTTCATAAATGTGATCAAAGGCTTTGGAAAACGTCCCCATCAGCCCGGCAGCCGGAAACAGCGTTGCAATCGCAGTGGCCCACAAAATTCCAAGTGATGGCTGGTTTTGGAAAAAAGCCTGAATGTATTCTTGAATCAGCGCATGACTATGAGGCGGCAATACATTTCGCAATGTCGTGAGAATTTCCCCCATGTAGTCGCGTCCCAAAATCGCAAACAACGCCGTCAAAAACAACAACATGGGGAAAAAAGACAAAATAAAGGAGTATGCGGCTTCTTTGGCGTAGCCGACACACCCTTTGTCAAACATATCCCAGATTGTTTTCCACAACAGATGTGGTATTTGACTTACTGGAACCATGGCTGGTTTCCTACGT